>JAIKVP010000199.1 GCA_024685635.1 Lachnospiraceae bacterium | reverse complement strand
CTTAAGTTCTTCAGCAGTTTTCTCGTATGGATGAGTAATATATCTTGGGCAAGCTGAGCAATCATTCCCGCAAGCAGCTATTATCTTATTCTTCATATTAAATCGCTCCTCTAATATTATTCTCTATTTGAGACTAATCTTATTATACCCTATTTATTGTTTTTTTGCTTTTCCTTTAACTCAAGAAATTTTATCATCTCTCTTGTATAAACTTGAATATTCTTTTTTGATTTTTCTATGGTTATTTTAGTTTCATTCTTTCCATCAATTGTTATTTCAGAAATATCTGTTACTTTGCCTTCGTATGTAGAATCGTCCTTTCTCAAGGTAACCTTTACTCTATTATTAACTAAAATATTATCCAAAACAAAGTCTTCTTTAACAATCTCAGCTTTGTCGTTAATCTTAAATGTATCAAAAGGTTCTAGCCCAATTATCATCATTGGAATCGTTAATTGATTCATCATTGGTGGCAAGTACCTTAGCACCTTTTCATAAGATCCACTTGCTGAATCAATATTTGCAGCCACCTTCATTTTGTCAGTAGCACAAACATATATACCAATTTGACCTTGAACAGCTTTTTCGACATGATTCAACTCACAAGATAACACAGGCTTTAATAAATTCCATGCTATTGCCTCACCGTGATTAAATGCAACTTCCACACATAATGCATTATCACACGCAAAGTCAAGTCTCCATTCCGTGTTGCCAATAACACCCTCTTTGTCATTAAATATATCCACTTCACTTTTCCATCCAGATATGTTATTCATTCTCTTTTTTAAGATTCCGTTAATTGATGGTGTCATACTTTTAAAAGCTGAGCCTTTTACTGCGTGTTCCTCTTTTCTCCTAAGAAAATCAGATATCAATTCTTCATCTGTAATACTACTGATAGCTCCAACTAATTCCTCATATCTCTTTTTTAGTAGTTCATCACTTTCTATTATCGCTTTAGCGTGACGATGAGAATACTCAATATACTTCATATCATTCCTCCTCAAATTTCAAAAAAGGTTGCTCATTTGAGCAACCTTAATATCAAAAGACGGATACAATGATACACAATTATGGTTCATTACTGATTATTTCATCTAATACCTTACCCATTCTCGTAATCATAGGTACCACTAACGCATTTCCCATACAGAAAAAGCGCATTCTTTGTGGCATTCCAGTATTAGTCCAATCATCATCAAAACCTTGTAGCCTTTCTGCTTCAACAGGAGTAAGCGTTCTAAGCTTACCAGAATCTAAATCAGCAACAACGTGAGTACTTCTATTTAATGTAGATTCACTAGTTAGCATTGTTCTTCCTGGGCGATCCCACGGGTCTGGAAAAGCTACTGGTCCCTCTGAGAATGTATATTCATGACCATTAGCGGCTTTCCTTTGAATTTTTTTTGCACCCTTCAAATACACCCATTTCGCCATCCTAGATTCATCTTTAATAAAGAAACTATCATCTACATTTCGTTCAAGTATCTCTCCCAATTTTATAGGCGTTTCTTCAACTTCCTCGACTTTAGAAGTATAAATATGATAATCCTTCATAAATCCACTATTTCCAAAAGCAAACGAAAAATCATCTGAAACCTCAATAATATTTTTAGATAAAGTTGTCTCAGTAACGTTCTCCATAGAACTGATTGGGAAAGCTTTCGCCATCATTCCTTCTGATTCAAAAATTGCTTCAGGTTTTAGTTTCATCATTTTCTTGCCATATTTAGTTGTATTCTTATATGCGAATATAAAAGTTCTTCTGCGCCTTTGTGCAGCACCGTATACTGCAGCATTTACAACACGCCATTCTACTAAATACCCCAACTCAGCTAAGCAAGAAAGAATCACTCCAAAATCGCGTCCCCTTTGTTTTGCAGGGGATTTAAGAAGTCTATCAACATTCTCAAAGATGCAAAATGGTGGCTTTTTGGCAATTAGAGTATCTCTGATTTGCCACCAAAGAACACCTTTTTTTCCTTCTATACCTTTAGAAGAAACAAGAGAATGTGCCACACTATAATCTTGACACGGAAAGCCACCAACTAGCAAAGAATGGTCTGGAATACTCTTTTTATTAACCACACTAATATCTTCCCCAGTATGAAACTCTCCCTTCAAATCTTGGTTGTCACCAAAGTGATTCACATAGCAATCATGCGCCCACTGTGTTTTAGCTCCTGGTTCCCATTGAGAAAACCATTTTGTTTCCCATCCGGATTCAAGTCGCTCAAATCCAAGCCGGAATCCTCCAACCCCGGCAAATAGCTCACATATTGATTTGTCCATAAAGTCCTCCTTGGCTTATAAAACCATCTCACTTAAATACTTTGGTCTGGGATTACTCCCTATTAGCACTGCCAGACGACAGATCATTGACCATTTAATATTGTATCATATCAATAAATAAATTTATAGATATAATTATAATTTATATAATATTTGCTTCTTATATTTCTATACTTATATACCTACAGTCTCTAATCCAGCCCTTAATTCCTTACTATCCATAACTTTTACCCCTCAATCTCACAAGTAAACAAAGACCCATCAAGCTCCCCATCTAAACCTACTCCGGCAGTAGTAATAAAAAGCCTCTTACTATCCCCATAAAAACAACAAGAACTAACCTGCTTAGCAGGAACATTAATCTTAGCAAGCTCATTGCCAACAACACCGTCGTGAAGCTCTAGTCTAGAACCTCCCCAGACCGCAAGCCAGATATTATCATTGTCATCTATACACATTCCGTCGGGAACGCCTTCTGTTACGGTAAACAAGACATTGCGATTAGAAATCTCTCCTGTCATCCTGTCATAATCATATACAAATACCTTTTTCTCAATCGAATCAGAGAAATAAAACTTATCTCCCGCCTTATTCCAAGCCATTCCGTTAGCAAGCCTGGTATTGGCCTGTCTAACAGTGACAACTCCATCCTCATAGCTATATAGATTGCCCTGATTAGGATGCTCATCATCATATACAGTAGAACCAAAGTATAATCTACCCTCCGGGTCCATCTTGGCATCATTGGACCTCTGATAAGGCTTATATTCACTGGTCAAATCGTATATTTTATCTATAACGCCAGACTCGTAAATATATAAGCCATCTGTCCCTGCAACCAAAAAGCCCTCAGAATCGCTCATTGGAACAGCTGCCCCTATCATTTGCTTAAAGTCAACTGAGTCTATCTTATCATCCTCTGTCATGCTATATAGCTTACCTTCAACTATATCCACCCATGACAATCTCTTAAACCTCTCGTCATAAAATGGTGACTCAGCAATCTGATAAGTCCCTTTGATAAATAATTCTGCTTCGTATGTCTTCATAACTCTCTCCTATTAAATCTTATAAAGTTTAGCATTTTTTAGTTCGACTTTCCAAAAATCATCTATATTATTAAGGCCATTAACAACATATAAAAATCCATGTAAAAGCGCACCATGAGCTATTATCAAAACATTCTCGTCTTCCTTAATGTCCTCTTTAAGCAAATCATCATAAAAGCTCTTAGCCCTGTTAATAACATCATCCATAGTCTCACCTTTATGGGTTTCATATATGGACGGCTTAAAAAACAAGTTAAATGCCTGATCGCTGACTTTCTGCATGGCAATATCAATATCAAAATGATACGCCTTGCCCTCTAATTCGCCAAAATCCATCTCTATTAACCTGTCATCAATGATAAATTCGCTCTCATCCCTCTCAGTCGCAATCATTGCCGTTTTAAGGGCTCTTTTAAGAGGACTTACATATATCTTATCAAATCTAAGATTAAGCTCCTTAATCTCTTTATTAAGCTCATAGGCCTGGCTTATGCCTATATCATTTAACTCTATATCTATCCTTCCCTGCATTTTATGAAGGGCATTCCACTCAGTCTGACCATGCCTAGCTATATATAGATTCATTGTTAGTTCTCCTTATTTTTCTCTTAGACTATAATAGCACATTATTCAAATACATAAAATGTATATTTATTAGTACAGTTTATATATACACAAAAAACTCGCATCCATAATCAAATGAATGCGAGTCTTTATACACTATTAAACTCTATACTTTAAGTAGAAGTTATATGTTTTATCTAATTAGCAAACGCCCTGTGCGATCATTGCATCAACAACCTTCTTGAAGCCTGCGATGTTAGCACCAGCAACGTAGTTGCCTTCCATATTGTACTGCTTAGCAGCATCATCGATATTGTGATAAATACCAACCATGATTCCCTTAAGCTTAGAGTCAACCTCCTCGAATGTCCAAGAAAGTCTCTCTGAGTTCTGGCTCATCTCTAATGCAGAAGTAGCAACACCACCAGCATTAGCAGCCTTACCACCAACGAATGGTACATTGTTAGCCTGGAAGTACTCAGTAGCCTCAATAGTAGTAGGCATATTAGCACCCTCAGCAACATACTGAACACCGTTAGCAACCAATGCCTTAGCATCCTCGATATCAAGCTCGTTCTGTGTAGCACATGGAAGAGCGATATCTACCTTGTAATTCCATACGCCATGCTCGCCATTCTTCTTCTCATGGTACTCAGCTGATGAACGATTAGCTGCATACTCAGTAAGACGTGCACGCTTAACCTCCTTAACATCCTTAAGAAGATCAACGTCGATTCCCTCTGGATCATAAATCCAACCAGTAGAATCTGAAACTGTAACAACCTTAGCGCCAAGCTGCTGAGCCTTCTGGCAAGCGTAAATAGCAACATTTCCTGAACCAGAAATAGCTACTGTCTTACCTTCCATCTTATCGCCATGGCACTTAACCATCTCTTCTGTGAGATATAATAAACCATAACCTGTTGCCTCAGTACGAGCAAGTGATCCACCATAAGTAAGTCCCTTACCTGTAAGAACTCCCTCATAGAGACCTCTGATTCTCTTATACTGACCGAACATGAAACCAATCTCACGTGCACCTGTACCGATATCACCAGCAGGTACATCAGTATCAGCACCAATATACTTAGAAAGCTCTGTCATAAAGCTCTGGCAGAACTTCATAATCTCGTTGTCTGACTTGCCCTTAGGATCGAAATCAGAACCACCCTTACCACCGCCGATTGGAAGTGTTGTAAGTGAGTTCTTAAAGATCTGCTCAAAACCTAAGAACTTAATAATACCTAAATTAACTGAAGGATGAAGTCTAAGTCCTCCTTTGTAAGGTCCAATAGCGTTGTTAAACTGTACTCTGAAACCTCTGTTAACCTGAACGTTACCGTTATCATCTAACCAAGGTACTCTAAACATAATCTGACGATCTGGCTCTGTAATACGCTCTAAGATAGCGAGCTTACGATACTTCTCCTCATCCTCAGCGATAACTGGACGAAGTGAATCAAGAACCTCTGTAACAGCCTGGATAAACTCTGGCTGGTCAGCATCTCTAGTCTTTACCTTCTCAAGAACTTCATCAACGTATGACATAATAAAAAATCCTCCTTTAATAATAATGGATAGCTAGTTACAAAATGAAATAATTCATTTGCTCGAAATGTATTATATTACATAATAAATCATTTTGCAAGATTAAATTTAAAAACTTGCAAAATTTTATAAATTTAACACGAATTAAAATATATTTAATATAAATATTGAATTAAAAAAGAGACTTATCTTCA
>JAIKVP010000197.1 GCA_024685635.1 Lachnospiraceae bacterium | reverse complement strand
GCCCAGATTGAGGCTGCTAGAGCAGGCGAGATGGGTAAGGGCTTTGCGGTTGTTGCTACCGAGGTTAACCGCTTAAGTACAGCTATTTCAGAGGCTGTTGCCGATATGGACATAATCAGCTTAGAGGCTGTTGATGCTGTTAACACCTTATTAAAGTGCAGTTCAGAGATGTCTGATTTCATTACTGAAAATGTTATAAGCGATTATGATTCATTTGCTGAATTAGGAGAGAAGTATGGTCTTAGCACAACTAGCTTAAAGGATAGTATGCATGACCTCAAGAAGCAGAGTGAGGAGATAGTTCAGGCAGTTGAAACTATTGATTCATCTATGGCTGGTATTTCAACTGCTATTTCTGACAGTGCTAACGAGGTTTCTGAGCTTGCTAAGGCAAGCCAGGATATGACAGATAATATGACTGACCTACAGAATATTTCAAGAGAAAATGAAGACCATTCTAATGAGCTTAAGAATATGGTAGGACAGTATAAATATTAATCAGCTATATTATTAATATTAAAATAAAGCATTATTATAAAAACAACTAGGGCGTTGATTATGTTATTTACGGGGATTAATAAAATGAGGAAAACCTATTAGTTTAGGTAATTTATATGACTGAAGAGTAGTTCAGAAAGTAGGTATACTCATATGAAAAGCACAGTAGCAAAGCAATTTATGATTACTGTATTAGTTGTGTTTATCTTGCAGATACTTGTTCTTTCCTACATTTTCACATCGTTTTATTCAAGCTCAACTGCTAATATCAAATCACTTGGTATTAGCAATATGAAGAGTCAGGCTACAATGATTGAAAATTATATGAACAAGGGTAGAGATGTCTTATGGCTCGCAGCTGATTCAGTAGATTTTATGATTAAACAGGGAACGTCTAAAGAGGCTATTTTAGAATATCTTTTAGATGCAACTAATCAAATGCAAGAAGAGTTTGACGCTAACTTCACTGGCATATATGGCTACCTTAATGGCAACTATATTGACGGCAGCGGTTGGGTGCCACCTGATGACTATGTTCCAACTGATAGAGCATGGTATATTGAGGGTAAAGAGGCTAATGGTGAGATGGTTATGTCCGAGCCTTATGTTGACGCTCAGACAGGTGAGGTTATTATTTCATTTAGTCAAATGCTAAGCGATGGCGAGAGTGTAATTTCACTTGATATTATGCTCGGTGAGGTTCAAAAGAACACAGAGCAAATGAACCTTAGCGGCGGTGGATACGGCTTTATCGTAGATGATAGTGGACTTGTTATAGCTCACAGTAACTCTGGTGAAACGGGTAAGAATTACTTTGAAAAACCTGATTGGAAAGCTAGCTTAGATAAGATTTTTTCATGTGATGAGAATCAGTTCCAGACTACGGTTGACGGTGAGAAAACTACTATATTCTCGGAAAAGATTGTAAAGGATTGGCGTGTTGTAATTGTTGTAACTAACACGCAATTATTCCGTGATATCAGAAGACAGATTATTGCTGGCATTTTATTATCGCTATTAACATTTATTGTTATCGTTATATTTAGTATGGTTTCAGCAAGAAGAATATCAAGTGCTGAGATTAAAGAGTCTGAGAGTAGAGAAAAGCTTGAGAAGGTCAATATGAACATCATCAGAGCTTTGGCATCTACTATCGACGCTAAGGATAGGTATACCTCTGGTCACTCCCAGCGAGTTGCTGAGTATTCGCTTGCCCTAGCTAAGAGGCTAGGTAAGTCAGAGGATGATCAGCAGATTATATTCTATGCCGGCTTGTTACACGATGTTGGTAAGATTCGTGTGCCAGAAGAGGTTATCAATAAGGACGGCAAGTTAACTGATGAAGAGTTTGACCAGATTAGAATTCATCCTGTCAGTGGTTTCCACATTTTAAGAGATATTCACGAGGACGAGAGAATAGGCTACGGTGCTAAATATCACCACGAGAGATATGATGGCAAGGGCTATCCTAACGGCCTTGAAGGTGAGAATATACCAGAGGTTGCACGTATCATAGCAGTTGCGGATTCTTATGATGCGATGACAAGTAATCGTAGTTATCGTGACGCCCTGCCTCAGGATGTGGTAAGAGAGCAGATTGAGAAGGGTAGAGGAAGTCAGTTTGATCCCGTTGTTGCCGAGGAAATGCTTAAAATGATGGCGGAGGACAAGGATTACAACATGAGGGAGACCCCTGATGAAGTGAAGAATGTGCTAGTAGTCGATGACGAACAGATGAATATTATGATGGTTGAGTACATTCTAAATAAGGCGGATAAGGTTAAGTTATTTACTGCTAACAACGCCGAAGAGGCGCTTGATATCTTAGCTAATAAGAATATATCACTCATTTTACTAGACCTCTTAATGCCTAATATTAGTGGCTTAGATCTCTATAAAATGGTAAGAGAAAAATACACTATGCCAGTTGTACTTATGACGGCAGATAAGAGTGCAGAAACTCTTAAGAATATTAGGGAGTATGGTATTGATGACTATCTTACCAAGCCACTTAATGCATTTGTCACATTAGAGACAGTGCATGGAATCTTGCATGGTAGCCATCACACTAAGATAACGGATGATAATAAAGAGGGTGAAGAGTAGTTATGCTGACGGTTATTCATCTTGAGTTTAATCTATTTTGTTTATTTATAATTGCTGTTATTATCTGCCAGATAATGACTAGCGTTAATAAGGCAGCGTCTAGGCGATTCTTTATGATTCTAGCAATCGGCATTGCGTCTGCCTTGTTAGTTGACTCTGTCTGTGCTGCAGTTGACGGCAGTAGTTTTAAGGGGGCATCATTAATTAATGGTGTTGCCAATGCCTTCTATTTTTCTATTTGTTCAATAGTTGCCTGTATATGGTCTAAATATGCCATATTACATATCAATATTAAATTCACGAGGAAGATAGATGCCATCATGGTTTTACCGGCAGTTATCGTTTCATTTATTTCATTTTATTCGCTTAATTCAGGATGGATTTTTAGTATAGATGACAGCAATCATTATGTCAGAGGGCCTTTGTTTTTTATACATATAGTTGTGTCATTTGGTTATTTGCTGGCAACATTTGTCTATATAGTTATCTTAAAAATTACCAAGAAATATACCTGTTCAGTTCATGCAATAAATTTCATTTTGCTCTTTTATGTATTGCCGATAGTTGGAGCGATATTCTCGACAGCATTTGCTGGAATGCCGGGGCTTTGGCCTGCTACGGCGATGTCGCTTACGATGGTTTATATTGACATGCAGGACGAGGCTATTCTTACTGATGGGCTTACGGGACTTAATAACAGAAAGGTTCTTAGGAACTCTTTTCAGTACTATGTTAAGAATGTTTCGCCTGATAATCTCTTAGTTATTTATATGATTGACTTAAATAAGTTTAAGCAGATTAATGACACTTACGGACATTTAGTCGGTGATGAAGCTTTAGTAAATGCCGCTAATATTTTAAAGCAATTTGTATCTGATACTAACTTATTGTTAGTTAGGTACGGCGGCGATGAGTTTTTGATGATTGGACTATTAAATAACGAGAAGCAGGCTGAGATATATAAGGACAAATTGCTCACTAGTTTTGACAACTGGAACAGGGATAATACTGATAAGATATACAGGCTTAATACTTCTGTTGGCTATCAGATTTACCACGAGGGAGATACTTTAGAGGGAATGATTGAAAAAGCAGACAATTATCTCTACGAACAGAAAAAGAAAAGAAGATAAAGGAGACAATCATGGCAGACAAAAGACCAATTAGCAGGAAGAAAAATGTAGAGTCTGGCGGATCAGGAGTTAACAAGAGAGGCTCTGGGTTAGGGACTGGACCTGTTGGCTCATCAACTGGATATTCAGGGCGTTCAAGTTCTAGTAGTGGCATGAAGCGTGCTGCAGCTGGCGGCGGAGGTGGTTTACTTATAATCATTATCGCCGTTATTTATATGTTATTAGGTGGTGGCGGTGGTAACAGCACTAGCACTAACAACAATACAGCCGACACAATTGATGTAAAACCAGCATCACAAGAGGTAGATACATCCGTTATAGCTGGCTCAAGAGCTAAATATACAACAGTAAATGCCGATGGTAGCGATCAGGTTACTATGCTTGTCTACATGTGCGGAACTGACCTTGAGTCTAAGCACGGCATGGCTAGCAACGACTTAAATGAGATGCTTGCAGCTGACTTATCTGACAAGTTAAATATAATCGTCTATACAGGTGGTTGTAAATACTGGAAAACAAGCGGAATAAGAAGTGATGTAAACCAGATTTATCAGGTCACAGATAAGGGCTTAAAATGCTTAGTAGAAAATGATGGCGACAAGGCAATGACCGATCCGTCAACACTTTCTTCATTTATCAAATGGGGAACATCTAAATTCCCAGCCGATAGATATGAGCTTATCTTCTGGGATCATGGTGGCGGTTCAGTAAGCGGATACGGATATGATGAGAAGAATTCTTCATCAGGTTCTATGGCGCTTTCAGGAATAAACACTGCCCTAAAAGATGGCGGAGTAAAGTTTGATTTTGTAGGATTTGATGCCTGTCTAATGGCAACTGCAGAGACAGCTTTGATGCTTGATCCTTATGCAGATTATATGATTGCATCAGAGGAAACTGAGCCTGGAATAGGCTGGTATTATACCAACTGGGTAAGTAAGTTTTCAGCAGACACATCTCTTTCAACTCTTGAAGTAGGCAAGATGATATGTGATGACTTTACAAGCGCATGCTCTCAAAAATGCAGAGGTCAAAAGACAACATTGTCTGTTATAGACTTGGCTGAGTTTGCATTTACGGTTCCATCTTGTTTGACTAATTTTTCTAATTCGATAAGCACTAAGCTTAAGAATAAAGAATACAAGGAAATCTCAGATGCAAGATATGTTACAAGAGAGTTTGCAGAGAGCTCTAAGATAGACCAGGTTGACTTAGTGAACTTATGTGAAAATGTTGATACGACGGAGGCAGCGGCACTTAAAAATGTGCTCAAATCAGCCGTTAAATATAACCGCTATTCGACAACAATGTCCAATGCCAACGGTGTGTCTATCTACTTCCCATACAAGAGAACAAGCTATGTAGATAAGGCTTGTAAGACTTATGACCAGATAGGAATGTCAGGAGATTACGGCAAATGCATTAAGCAGTTTGCGGCTGTTGGAAGCTATGGACAGGCTGCTACAGGTGGAAGTCAGAGCCCTGTTAACTCGCTTTTAGGCAATGCACTTTCGGGTTCATCTTCTGATATGATTGGGGATCTTTTAACTGGATTTTTATCTAACCGCTCTTTGGCAAATGATGAGCTTAATTCTTCTAACACAGAATTCTTAGATGAGAATCCATTATCTGAGGCTGAGACAGAGAGCTATATTAAGGGCAATTTACTTGATGCAAGCTCGCTATTTTGGACAACTAATAGCGAAGGTCAGGACGTAATTTCTATAAGCGAAAAGCAGTTAGATTTGGTTCATGATATCGACCTTAATATGTTCTATGATGATGGCGAGGGATATGTTGATTTAGGACTAGATAATGTATTCTCTTATGATGACGATGGCAATATTGTTGCTGAGACAGACAGAACGTGGATTGCTATTAACAAGCAGATAGTTCCTTACTATCACACTGACACAACTGATTTAGGAGATATATATACAATCACAGGTCGCGTGCCATGCATTATAAATGGTGAGGAAAGAGCTAATCTGATTCTGGTATTTGACACTGAGAATCCAGATGGCTATATAGCAGGTGCTGTGGCTGATTATGTTGATGGTGAAACTGATACAGTTGCCAAATCCATGATAGAGTTAAATGAAGGCGATCAGCTTGATTTTGTATGTGATTACTATGATTATAACGGTAATTATCAGGATAGCTACTATCTTGGAGATACCATGACAGTCACTGATGAAATGAAAATTAGTAATGTATCAGTTGGAGATGGACCGGTTAAAATAACCTACAGATTAACTGATATTTACAATCAGGAGTACTGGACTGAAGCGCTTGATAAATAAGGCTTTCATGGGTTTTGCCTTAGCAAAAATAAGCGAGATTTTAACTGCTTAATTTAGCTACTAATCACAAGATATTGTGCTAGAATTTTTTACTAATACCATATTTATTGTTATGATATTATAGAAAAGTCGAGGGCGATTGCCCTCGATTTTTTAAGATTAGATAGGTATCTAATTTTGTAATAGAAAATAGTCTGAAAATTCGTAAAATATTCTGAAATTTTTTGATTTTACTACTAGACATATTGAATTGTATGTAGTATTATTAGATTAGGATAGTAGCGTTAATTGGTAGAAGTGGATTTTCTGCCCGCTACACGCCAGAATTAGTTAGTTTTGGTGGAGACCGAATCATCCAAGGAAGGAGGAGATTGCTATGGCTCTAGATTTAAACCCAGTCTATAATTATTATAGCTCAACTGTGTACAATGCTACACAGACCAAGTATGATAGCCATAAGACCAGCGATCTTAAGAAGGTCTACAACAATATGGTCAAGAACAATACTAAGTCTCCTCTCTTTAAGGTGAAGGTCAACGAGAAGATGCAGGACTATGCTATCGGACTTAAGAGTGCGGCTATAGGTCTGCAGAATTTTTCAGAGTTGTTATCTGACAAGGAAGAGGATACATTTTCTAAACTCATGGCTACAAGTGAGGATCCATCTGTTGTAACAGGAAGTATCATTACCACTGATTACAGTGCATTGCCTGGATCTTTAGATATCGATGTAGAACAGCTCGCAACAACACAGATTAATACAGGTTTTAACGTATCTAACAATGATTTAGATATTGAGCCGGGTGCTTATTCATTTACCATTAAGACTGACGGAAGAAGCTACGGCTTTAACTTAAAGGTAAGAGATGAAGACACTAATTTAGCAGTAGAGCAGCGTTTGTCTGACTTCATCAACAAGTCCAATGTTGGTATTGATGCCAGAGTGGAATCTGGCAACGGATTATCTCGTCTTATCTTAGAGTCGGAGGATACTGGAACCGATGATACTATTGAGGGAAGGTTGTTCTCTATCTCTGATGGTTATGGCAAGAGTACAGGACTTGTTGAGACATTTGGATTAGACAATGTAACACAGTATCCTGACAACGCTATCATTTCCCTTAATGGAAATAGAACTGAGTCAAGCTCTAATGATATCGCAGTCAACCGTATGATTGAGATTGAGCTTAATTCGGTGAGTAACGGCCCTGTCAGGTTAGATTTTGTGCCTGATACAGATGATATAGTTGGCAAGCTGAAATCATTTGCTGACTCGTACAACAAGGTTATTGATATAGCTAACGATAACGCTGATTCAGAGCGAGGGGCTAAGAAGCTTCTTCACGAGGTTCAGGGAATTGCTAGTAGGCATCAGTCAGCACTAGAGGCTGTGGGCCTTGGAGTTGATGAGAGTGGCCATATGGTTCCTGATGATGCATTGCTTTCTCAGAGCGTAAGCAACGGCAGTGCGACAGAGCTCTTTAGCGACTTGTCAGGATTTAAGGAGGACATTATGGATAAGACCGAGGACATCAGCCTTGATCCTATGAGTTACGTAGACAAGACAGTTATCACCTACCCGAACCCGGCAAGAACCTTTAGTAATCCTTATATGCCTTCTATGTATAGTGGAATGTTATATAATTATTATGTATAAAAGCTCTCAACCTAATAGTTGAGAGCTTTTTTTAGTCCTTGATTGGATATTTCTTAAATTCATATCTATCTTTATATAAGACATCTAAATCAACATAGGTCTCAATGCCTGCGACCTTGCCGGTGCAGTCTTTTTGCCAAATGAAATAATCTCCAGGATAATCGGTCTGCTCAGTATAATGTGCAAGCCAGACAGGGTAATCATTTCTGATATTCCACACACTTAAAAGGTAGTTTTTAGAGCTGTACAGCATAGCCTCATATCCGTACTTTCTGACCTCTTCGTCAAATGCAATATAGGTCTCGTTAAAGTCTTTAAGGCTCATATTATAGTCTTCAAAATTAGCAAAATCTTCCCAGTCATAAGCGATAGGAAAGTCTAACTCTTCTCCGTTTAATTGCTCCATAATCCAGGGAACATGCTCTTTGACTTCCGCGATGCTTGATTCTTCTGCGTGGTAATATATGCCAACCTTAAGTCCGGCGGCCTTGGCATTTCTCATGTTGGCAGCGTAATATTTATCGTTATAAAGCTCGCCGTCATCATATCCGCCGATTCTCATAATTACAAACTTTACTCCGTCTTTTGCAACCTTTTCAAAATCGATTTCATTTTGCCATCGGGAAACGTCGATTCCCAGCATTGTATTTTTGTTCTTGTATTTCTTTTTGAACTTCTTAAATTTATACCAGTTAGGTGTGTAGCTAGAACTGGTTGAAGAACTCGAAGCAGGCTTATAAACATTAATTGTAAGGCTCTGTTTTAGTTTGTTGCCAGCGTGGTCCTTAATTATAACTTTGATAGGATAGCTTCCAGTTTTCCTGGTGTTGACCTTACCCTTAACCTTTATGATTGGAGAAGAATCAAGATCATCAGCGTAGCCGATATGCTCGTGAATATCAAAATTGCTTCCTTTGGCAACGTTAGGATATTGGCTTAGATAAGTTAATATCGGAGCGGTGGTGTCCTCTTCAGTGGTCCCTTCAGTTGTTGCTTCCTTGGTCGTGATTTCAGTAGCTTCCTCTGTTGTTTGTTCCTCTGTTGTAGCGTCTAAAGCATCATCGTCGCTAGCATTTTCCTCTGTTATATTGCTTTGATTGTTTGCTAAATCATCTTCATTTGAATTAAGCTTAATAGTCGAAAAAAACACGATCAAAAATGCAACCGTTAAGCCGATAAGCACGCATATAATAAACTTCTTAGCTGTCATAAATATTCCCCTTGCTTTTCGTTTGTAGTGCAATTTTAACACATAATTAAGGCATAAGGCAAATGCTTAAAAAATGATGAATATATAGGGCGTTTATGCTATACTTACTGATAGTGGTGTTGATTAGTTGATCGAAGAAAATGTTAGAAAGATAGATTAGATGGAAGTTAGAGGTTGATGGGGAAATGCTAGAAAGATAGATTAGATTGAAGTTAATAGTTGATGGGAAAATGCTAGAAAGACAGATTAGATTGAAGTTAGTGGTTGATGGGAAGATGCTAGAAAGATAGATTAGATTGAAGTTAGAGGTTGATAGAAATAACAGTATAATTGTGAAATTGAAATTTGGTTTATGAAAGAGGCTTTAATTATGGAAAAATTTAGGAGGCACTACGTATTTTATGGAAGAGTGCAAGGCGTAGGATTCAGATATAACGCAAAGTACGCAGCGTCTGCCTACGGCATAACAGGATGGGTACACAATCGCTACGACGGAGCGGTTGAGATGGAAGCACAAGGCAGCAAGGCCGAGCACCAGGAAATGCTAAATCAACTGACCAACGCAAGATTCATTGACATTACGGATATAGATGTCAAGGAGATTCCGCTTGTAGATGATGAGCGAGGATTTCGAGTGGTGTGATGAGTAGATAATTGCTATAAGTAAGAATAAAGTAATAAGTAGATGATTACTGTAAGAATAAGATGATTAGAGTCAGTAAGAATAAGGTAATGAGTTCATCCTGTAGGTATTATACACTATTTGAGGGAATAACTCATTTTAATTTGTACTATTTATATTCTAACACTAGGTATAGTTAATGAGGGAATGAGAAATATCTAAATCAGTTTTTTATGGTGTATGGCGAATCATTGTATATTGTGGTTTTATAAAGGAGAAGATTCATTTATGAGACTTAAAAGAGTTATTTTTGTTGTGTTGGTTATTGCTTCGTG
>JAIKVP010000040.1 GCA_024685635.1 Lachnospiraceae bacterium | reverse complement strand
TATATGAAGAGCAGTTTGATGATGGTCTTGTAGATAGAGTAAAGGAGAAGATTTTCTCTCATTTGAGATATAATAAAACAATGACGTATTCAGACTATCTCAGAGAAAAAGGAATGAAACTAAGTGAAAGAGAAGCATTTCTTAAGTCTCAAGGTATAGATGGAGCCGCTACTGTATATGATGTATTTAAGCAGGCAAATCCTGAAGCAAGTGATGAAGAAATAAGAAAAGAAATACGTGATGATTATGCAGCCGTTAAGTTGGCTAACTGTCAGAATAATAATACTGGTAAGTGGGATGAATATTATGCTAATAAAATATTTGAAACTACAACTGTAACGGAATTCTTTGCTTTGATTGACTATCATAAGGATAAGGTTGATGAGTTTTGCGCCCAAAATAATTGTGAGCCTGATGCCCCAGTTTGGAAATTATTTGTTAATGATTTTATTAAAAAGCAGGAAGATAAGAATAAACAATTAATAGGTAATCATAATGTCGTAAGCGAAACAGAAAAAGATAACTTAAGAATGGCTACATTAGATGACGGAGAAGTAGTAACATTAGATAAAGTAAAAAAACCTGAGGATGTAACCTTCCATGATACTAACCGTAATATGGCTGCATATTTGGTAAATACTTTGAGGAATGATAACAAACTTGGGATGACATATGGAGATACTGTTTATAATACCTTTAAGGGTTCTTTAAGTCTAGATGATAAAGAATGCTATAATAAAGGTGAAATAATCTTTAATGCAGTTGAATTAAAGGCACCAAAGTTTAATAAAGAACCAAATAAACTAAATGACGAAGAAAAGAGATATATTGAATTCGGCAATAAAGTAGCTAAAGATGTCATCAAAGATAAGGCTGCTAATGTAGTAAAAACATTTTATGATATAAATAGTGTTTTAACTAACGGGGCTCCTATACAGTTGCTGAATGAACCTGAATTCATTGGCTATAATAATAATGCTGTAGGTAGAACTGATCCAACATTCTTAAGAGGAATAGTTAAAACCTTAGAGGATACAGGCGTTGGAAGTGGTCTATTTCACACTAAGTCTAACAGCAATAATTATGAGGAAATGCTTAAGGCAATAAAAGTATACTTGTATAAGATGGCCTCTAATGACACCGATGGTATTATGGATTTGAGGACAGAACTGATTAATAAGTGTAAGAATTACATATCGGATAAAAAGACGGTTAGACAAAGAGAATTTGGAAGAATACGATTTGACGCTGCCGTTACAGTTTTGTATTCGGTTATGCCGGCAAATGAGTTTAAGACACAGGTTATGGATAGCATCAATAACGCTAGAGGTGTAGGGCCAGGTAATGCAACTGGCATTAGCAGGAATAAATGTATAAACCAGTATTCTGAATACCGTATTAAAGGCCTTGAAATTGAAAATAATAGACAGGAAGCATCTTATAAGGATAGTACCAAGATGGGTATTAGCTATCATCAGAAACTAGCAAAAATTGCGGCTTATTACACAAGAAGGCCTGATATCCAATCAAGCTATGGTGATGATGAAGCGTTTATGAAGGATTTTCCTGTTATTCTCGACCGATTTAACAGAGTAGGGCCTTCTGATACTGCTGAAGAGATTTCTGAAGGGGATTTTATTGCTGTAGCATATGCGGGAGCTTTATCACCAGAGGCAACTGTTAAAGATGGCAGACTAGCTAACAAGGGAGGAGATAAAGCTCTATTAACAGGCAAGGATTACACTACTGAAATAGCTAAAGATGCTAATAAGGCAAAGCTATATAAAGATGTAATCAATGCGGGAAGAGAAACTGCTGTAAATGCACTAAAGGATTACCAGAATGGTCAAAAAGAAACCTTGGCCTGCACCTTGTGGTATGGAATTAGATTTGTAGTAGCCCAGGCAAGACTTATGAAAAAGGCTGATGATGACATAGTTATTCTTGCTGAGATGGGATCTAGAATGGTTAATATGCTAGAGAGAGACCCAGAGTTAAAGAAGCTTGCTATAACCATAGGTGGGTTGCAGGAGGATGGAATAAGACATGTTAAGAGTCTTAAAGTTCAGTCTAGAATATACCAGAATTCTGTTGATGCTTTTAATAAACTTAACACCATAAAAAAGGAGATTGAGGCTGGAAATAATGTAGAGCTTGATGACAAAGCCAAGGCAGAATTGGTTTCTGATATCATTATTCAAAAGGTGTTAGATGAAGGAAGAGAGTTTTATAATAAGGCTATTGATAAAACTACTAAATATAAAAATGGTATGGCAAAAGTCAAAAAAGCATATAATGAAAAGATGGAGAATAACGCAATCAATATGAATAATCTTGAGAATCTTTCACAAAATGAAAGAGATGAAGTAGTTGCTAAAGCAAGAAATGAAGGAGTAAAGGCTAAAAGAGATGCTTATGATGAGTATAGGTGTGATGAATTATACTGGAGAGATAACTGCAGAAATAATTCCTTAAATGACAGTCTTGCAGAAGAAAAGAATGTCAAAGATATAGAAAAGAGTGTTAAGGAATTTGTAAAATCTTCAGGTCTTTTGAAAAAAAATGTTTCAGAGCTGCTTGAATCCTTGACCAAGGATGAGAGGATTATGCCTAAGATTGCAGCAGTAATCGAAAAGAATCAC
Organism: Lachnospiraceae bacterium; assembly: GCA_024685635.1. Taxonomy (GTDB): domain Bacteria; phylum Bacillota; class Clostridia; order Lachnospirales; family Lachnospiraceae; genus NC2004. The sequence goes on along the minus strand of JAIKVP010000040.1, from coordinate 61,963 downwards.
CAAAGTATTGATCAGACTGAAATTGCTAAAAGAAGGGTTTATAATAATACTATTAATAGTGGAGTTAAATTATTCTAAAGACTTATAGATTATAGACAAAAAAGGAGGACATAGTTATGCCAAATCAAATAGAGAGGAATACTTACATATTCAACAAAAAAAAGGTGGCAGAAGGTGGGGAAGCATCTTATACGCCGTTGATAGCTGTTTATGGCCCAAAAGGAAAGATGCCTCAGCAATTCTTAGATGTTGAAGATAATAAGAGTGTATATGATGAGTATAGCAAGATAACTATCCCTGTCGACCTAGAATCAGGACTTGATGAAGAGATTATCACTGCGATTACTCTAGGTGCAACTATGTCCTTAGATGAGATGGCTAATAATATAACAGCATCAAGTACCAATTCAAATGTAAGCTATCTAGTCGCAAACCAGTCAAGATTGTTTGATGATGTAATGAATGCTGATTCAAGAGCGAACGACAACTTTTTGCCATTAATGCTTAAAGCTAGGAAAAAAGCTTTAAAAGCTATTGATGATTTTAAGAAAGGCAACAAAACAGAAGCAATGGGCTATATTAAGACATTTGTTGATTATTGTGTCACTCAGTCTGTAGATATGAGAGCTTCTGACCCTGATAATTCTACAAGTGTACTCAAGCCTAACAAAACAGTGTTTTGGCTTGGAAGATCTATCTTAAACAAAGAGTTATATAAAGGTCTAAAGAATGATAAAGAATATAAAAAAATGCCTATTAAGATGGAATCATACAATAAGCAGCTAGACGCCTTAAAGGAAAGTGCTACGGTTAAGACCGATATTATCGAGAATTTTGACGCATCGTTTAGTAAGAGAACGGTAGAAGAAAAAGAGGATATCGTTGCCAACATGCTATTTAATTCATACATTGCCAATATGGCTTATGTACAGGATGATGCTCTTGAAAAACACATTATAGAAGTTTTTTCTTATGAGTTTGAAAAGTTAGGCATTAATGTTAATGACATTTCATATAAAGACGGAGCTGCTTTGCCTATTTCGGCAAATCCAATAATGAAGAAGACTGTTCAGTCTCAAAAAGAGTTTTACAATAATAATATACTAGGCGATTTTGACGATATACTAGCAACTGAAGATGGTGTAAATAAGCTTAGAAGTCTTTATCTTGATAGCATTAAGAAATCTCAGATTTGTAAAAACATTGTGGCTTCTAAAACTAAAGATGAATTAGTTGATAATATTATGGCTTCTGACAAAGTGGTTGGAAAGGGAATTACATCTATAGAAAACGTAGTATTACCTAAAGGAAAAAGATCAGCATCAAAAAGCATTCTAAATGGTTTTGAAGGCCAGATAAAAGGCGAAGCTAAAGAAGTTATTAGCCAGATACTAGATCATCAAGACTATCATAAGAGTGAATCGGATAAGTATTCTTTTGATAACTATGATTTAGCTAACATTAATAAGCTCGCAAAAACAGTAGATAAAGTATATAAATTATTATCTGACAATAAGCCTGCCAAAGCAGTAAATAAAGCATTTAATAGCATTCTTTCTGTTGTTAATGATATAAATAAACTAGTTCATAATTACTTAGACCATAACAAGGCTCCAGATTGGGATTTTACAGAAGCCTACAAACAACTTTCAATGCACCTAGATGATAGTGTCGATAATTATTTTAAATCCCAGGATTTAAATAGTGATGATGCCAGTGTAGAAGCGGTTAAAACTTCATATAGAATCTTAAAAGAGAGTGCCGTTCGTATTCCTGAAGTTTCAATAAAATATCGTAACCAGGTGCAGGAAGAACTGTTTGGTGAGAGTTATTCTGTTTTAGACGCAACAAGTGTCTCAGAAAAAGCTAATACACCTTATGCTAGTCCAAAGTATCCAACTAGTAAAACTTATACCAGCCCATATTCGGTTTCTAGAACAGCACCTATATCTGTGGCAATGTTCTTGCTTGCTTCACAAGGATATAGTTTTGATGATATTATGGATAATGATAGGATTAAAGATGTCAAAACTAAGGCCTACGAAGAAGTAATGAGTAAGATGCTAGATAGCGAGAATGAAGAAAGCCAGAAATGGATTGCTAAAACACTTCATGAGGGTAGAATTGCTATCAACGGTATGGTAAAAGATGAGATTTACAAAATAAACTTCACAGATCCTAATGTCATAAAGGATGAGCGTTACTGTAGATTAGTTCATTTAAGCCATGCATATTTTGATGCGTTTCAGGAGGGAGGACACTGTAGCAAATACTTAGATAGCTATGCAGCTGAAGTGAATTATGATCTAAAAGGATATGATTCTTACATGGATGAGTGGGCAAAGAACCGCTTGCCTACCATAAATCTTTTTGCTGCATATGAAAAATATAGAAATGGTGGAGTCTTTGCTTACATATCTTCTGTGGCGGCTGCTGGTTCCGTGTCATATATGCTTTCAAATCTTGCTGTTATCAAAAAAGTACAGCGTGAAATAGAAGAATTTAAGGTTAACAAAAAAGATATACCAGTAATTAACTGGTACACACCTAAAGAACTTGATTCTCAGGTTAACTATATTGGAAATGGCGCAACAAAGATAACTGAAAGAATTAAATCCCATGTTAAAGATAGTGCCACTGCTAAACAAGTTGTTAATTCTATTGTGGAAGGCAAAATAGGTCAAGAGCTTGAGATTGCCTCAAACGATGTTAATAGCGTCAAATATAATAATCTTGATACTCTTGTAAATGAGATTAGTAAGATCTCAATAATGAGTTCGATAAAAAAGGTAGAAACTCATAACAATGTATTTAAGGACAAACTTTATTACCATGATATATATGACATTTTAATTGGCTTTAATGGTGCAGCTGCATATTTTCGAGAAGACTTATTTAAAAAAATAGAACTAGTATCTAAAGAGGCTGTTAGCGAGTTAAGTTATATTATTCCACGTACTGATAAAACGAATTATTATATTACTAATCCTAAGGATTTAGAGAAAATGTCAGCTGCTATTATGAAATTCAGAAAAGCTATAGTAGAAGCATCTGACATTATGAACTATCCAAAAGATTCTCACAGACAGAGAGTTATAGATTATATTTTAAATGATATCGACATGCTTATCAATGGAGACATTGAACTGTTGAGGAAATATGGCTTAATATCTGAATATCATAATCTTTCTACGCAGGTATATGCCAATTATCCAACACCTCAATTTGTGACGGAAAGAAATGAGAATGGAAAAGCGATAAGTTCAGAAATAAATCCTGATAGATTTGAAGCTTATATGAATGCTCACAAGTTCCCAGATATAGCTAAAACGAGGATGGATTTTACAAAGGATGTACAAATTCCGTATTTGAGAGCAAAAGAAAGAAATGAAGTTAGTTATAAGCAGGAAGCGGAATACAAGTTTGCTCTTTATAAAACTTTAGTCAAAGAAAAAGAATGTATGGATGAGATTCTTGCGATTAAACTAGAGGGAGAGACTGCAGATCTGTACATAATGGCTGATAGACCTGATGCACTTAAAATGGAATGGCAGGGTAAAAGGTTTGGGATTCCAAAAAGCAGAGGTTTAGATATTAGTATTAAAGCCTTAGAAAACGGCTGGGCAGCTGAAGATCTTCCGTTAGTTCAAGCTGTCGTAGCTATGATGGATCATCTTAAAAAGACTAAAAATGATATCGATAAGGATACATATACGCTGTTAGAGAGTAATTATAACAGTTTTATAAACTCATATATTATGACTAAAGAGGACAGAGCTAACCTTATTGAATCAGTGCGCCCAATTTATCAAATGCATCTAAAACTCGATTTGCTAGCCAAAGAGCAGAAAAAAGGTAAGATAGACTTTGATGCTGCAACGGACGAACAAATTGAGGCCATCTATCAATCACTCCTATCTAAACATAAGGAAGATGATAAAAATAGACAGGCATACATAGATGGCGCCAAGCTCAATCCTGAAATTATTAACGTATCTCCTAGCAATATAATCAGAGATGAATTAATAGTATATTTTGAGGGCCGTTTAGAACTGTTAAACACGGTTCATAGAGGAGGTTTTAAGCATTCTGATAACGCTGAGATTATTGATTTAAGGAATAAGATTAAATCTACATTAGTTGAACTGAAGGATAGATCTAAGTCTATATATGACTGCTGTGGCGAAGATCATAAATCGGGTATAGTAGGAGACTTGACTGAGATAAGGAGATTAGCTAGTGTCTATGTTGAGGCTAAGCGAAAGGATGAAGTTGCTAAGATTGAGAAACAAAACCTTTCTAAAGATGAAGCGCAAAAGAAGATAGATGCCTTCAGACCTAGTAGTAGAATGGGCAAGACTAGATATGAAGCTGCTCTTAGTCTTTTTGATGATTTAGATTACAAGATTAAAAGTCTAAAATCCAAACTTTCAAGCCACTTTGAGACATTAGAAACTGAAAAGCAGGCTTTTAGTGAAGGCATAAGTGTTAAGCACGCGGTTGAGTTAGACTGCGCTAATCAGTATTATTATCATCCGGCTAGATTTGACACTATTATGAATTACTATGGTACTAAGCCTAGCTTTATTCCGGAGCATACTGAAATACAAAATCAGATGTATAATTTAGCCATGTTTAAGGAGAAAGTAAAGCCGGTTGACATTTCTAATGTAGTAAGTGACGATTTTGCGCTAGTGGCTTATTTTGCTGCTTTGGACTTTGATACAATAGATAAAGAGCAATTTAAGGCAGATATGCTACGAGCTAGTAATTGTGATTTTGATATACTTGATGTTAAAGAAACCTATTATCAGTTAAGAACAATGTTTACAACTGATATGGCTATTGATGTTCCTAGGGCTAATATGGTTGATTACTTCTTTAGCTCAACAGTTATTCCGGCAAAAGAAAAAGCTAGGCGTGCCTTTGCTAATTACCAAAACAGCGATAAGACTGCTCTTGTTGATATTATTGTAAAAGGTATTGATGAATGCATTAAAGAATGCATTCTTGTAACTGATATAGCAAGAGGTACAGGAAAAGATTTCTTTGTCAATGCTTCTATGCTTGAAAAGATTCAGAATTTCCTTAAGAAGGATAAGGATTTATATGATGCTGTTAATTCTAAGCTAACTGCTAAGCAAAGAGATCTTGCTAATGATTATATAAGGATCAAGTCAATTTTTGATGAAGCATTTGTAGCTGAAAAAGTATTAAAGGATGCGGATAACTTAAACAGAATTCTTACTAAAGAAGAAAAACAAAATGCGGTTGACAAGATTCTGCGCGCAGATTTTATTTCTGGTATGCATAAGCATGCTCTCAACAAAATGCTATTAAAGGATAGTAAATATCAAAAGTTTCTTAATGAAGAGTATCCTTTGATGGTGGCTAATCACCCTGGCCAGGAATCTAATAATCGTATGGATGACATGAATAGAAAAACATATAAGCCTGTTGATAAGCTTACTGTTGAATTGAGGACAGATGAGGGATTAGCGGCATTTGATAAAGAAGTAGTTGCTATAAGGAAGAGTAATGTTGATTTGTCAAAATCGCCAAAAGAGCTCTTAAATGATTTAGACAAAATTTATGATGGATTGACTAAACCAAATGAGAAATTTGAGTATGAGAAGAATAGCTTGGGAGAAAGAGTAAACAATTTCCTAAATAAAGATAGTTTAGTTGATTACAATAAAGATTATCTTCTTCGCGTTGATGAAACTGTTAAGAGCGCTGATGATCCTTTTTATGACTTTATAAAAATATTTGGTTCAGACGGCAAACTTCCAGAAATATATGATGAATTAAAAGACAGAGATCGTAACGATAGTTTTGATGTTAGCAAGTATAATGATATCAAACTTGAAATAGCTGATGGTTTAGATGAGGAGACAATAGCTGCGATTGTAATTGGAGCAAGTATGGCAGATCCACGCCTTACTTTCCCTATGACAGCATCATCAACACGTATTGATGCTACAGGTTCTAACCAAAATAGGATAATAGATGATTTCATCAATGGAGATCAAAGATATCAAAACTTTATTCCTGTATTGATTGATGGACGAAAGCATGCTAAGCAGGCTATTGATGCTTATAAGAATGGAGACGTCAGTCTTGTGAATAAATATGTACAGAGCTTTGTGGATTTTTGTGTTATGCAAAGCGGATATGTATATGCTGGTGTTTCTAATGCTCTTACCGCGAATCATCTTCCTTCAAGGAAAAGGGCTTTCTGGCTCGGAAGAGAGATGCTTTCTAAGAAGAATATTGGAGTGATCAATGAATATCCTGATAATCAGCTAATTAGTGGCAAGAGATTCAAATCTTTAACAGAACAGTTAGATGCTGCTGCCATCGCTTTTAAGGATAAGAAAATGCTTGCTGATAACCTTGATGGTCTATCTAAGGATCAAAAAGAATTCTTAGTAGAGGATATTTTATTCAATGAGATGTTGTCATATATGTCATATGTTCAGACAGAAAAATATGGCGTTGGCTCTAGAATAGAAGTGTCTAATAAGATTGTCAGTGATATCCTTGACTCGTACGGAATTGATATGGAAGAGGAGATAGATGATACTAAAATATCTGAGACAAATTATATTAATAATTTTATTGATAGTAAAGTAGAACCAACCTTTCTTAAATATCATCTTTCTGATTTCGACGCAATCCTGTCAACTGAAGCCGGCAGAAGAGAGTTAAAGAAGCTTTATGTGGATAAACTTAAGAGCTTGGATATATATAATGAGCTTGTTAATTCAAAAGATAGAATAGAACTTGTTAAGAATTTTGATAAAGCTACAAAAGCTTTAAAAAACGGAGTGCATAGTTTTACTGATATTAAACTTCCTAAAGCAGCTTTGGAGATTAACAGTTCAAATAAGCGTTTTATTAATATGTTTATTGCTACCAATGATAATAATGTTATTGGGATGGTGCTTGATGATCCAAAGTTTAGCGCGGCTGAAAATGCTAACTATGCTTTTGAATCATTTACTCCGGATGGATTAAATAAGAACGCTAAAATTATAACTGATCTTTTGGTAAGCGTAATGGACAATGCACCAGTTGATGATTCCAAGTTTGATAAATTTGTTGGCAATTTGCAGGAACTTAAAGCTATGGCTGATAGATTTGCAAAAGATAAAGAGAGATTGTCACGAAACCAGTTTAATGCATACAACACTCTCATTAAAAAGGTTAATGATAGTGCCCTAAAATACATTAATTCTGTAGATCTTGCTAATTCAGATGATCCTGAGGCTAAGGCTAGAATAAAGCTTATTAAGGATACGAGAAGACATCTTAAAGCCAATGAGAGGGGCTTAGATAAAGCTTTTAATAAGCTTATAGCTGATGTAGATAAAGAAATTTTTGGAGATAAGTTTGATGTGTATGATTCACTTGCGCTAAATGCCGAAGAGTCTAATCCGTTTCTAGGTAAGGAGTTTATGAATCCTAATTCTAGAACTAGCCCTAAATATAGTTCAAATAGAACTGCAGGAATAAGCGTTGCAATATTTGCATTGATTAATACTGGCCAATACTCATTTGAAGATATAATGGATCCTGGCAAGTTAGTTAAAGAAAAGAAAGCGATGTTTAAAAAAGTCTTAAGTCATATGCGAGGCGATACTGACGAAGATAATAAGTGGATTGCGGAGCAGATTTATAAGGGAATTAAGCCTACGGAAGAGATTATCGACCAGTATGGAGCTGGTTTTGATTATTCTAATCCTGATTTGATTAAAGACAAGCATTTTTGTATGGTATTAAGATTACAGCATTCTGTATTTGATGCTTGGCAGGAGGCGAGTCACTGCTCTAAGCAGATAGTGGAATTGGCTAAAGAAGATCAGCCTGAAATAAAGGATTACAATGATTTTTCACAATGGTGGTCTAATAGAATGTCGCCACTTTCACACATAACAAGTCTCTATCCAAAGTTAAGGACCAGGGCGGCTGACTGCGTTTTGGACAAGAATGGACTTAATACAGATGCAGCTCTTCTTATGTACACTACAGGAGTGTTGAATTATTCTATGTCCAAGTTAGATGAGGCCAAAAAGCACAATCAGAACAAGCCTTTCCACGAGTGGCTAGATGTTTCAACTGTTCAAACGATTCATAATCATATAGGAGATATTTGTGCAAAACAGATGGGCGTTTCTTTGGGATTTATGGATAAAGATAGAGAACTAGCAAAGAAAATGCTAAATCCGACTCTTTCTGGTTATATAACAAGAGAGATTAAATTTGGCATAGATCCTAAGACAAAGCAGGGAACTGTTGCTAATATTCCGACTCGTGAAGACATTGAGAGAGGAATAGCTGATGCTGAAGCTATTAAAAAGTCAGAGGATGCGCTTGATAGACTTAGATCGGACTATGCATATAGCAAGTATCCTGAGGACTTTGTGAAAGACTCAGCTTACGCTATCTATGGGCAGATGTTTAAACATTTGATGTCGGTTCCTGGGGATAAAAAAACAGGAGTAAAGCTTTCTTTTGATGATTATATACAGAGAGTTATAAATGATCCTAAGAAGGAATTTGAAAACTCATTAAAGAATCGCGAAGGCAAGTTTTATTCGCCTGTGGTAATATACCGAAAAGCGGTTAGTGATGACCTGTATAAGGAGTTGCTTCAGAATACAGCTGAAAGGAGAGCGACAGTTGAACATAATATAAAGCAGTCAGCTCAAAAAGGAAATGCAAAGTCTGCTCAGAAGAATGGACCAAATAAAAAAAATCTTAACAAATAAAGGAGCGGTGCAATATGAAGGAAACTGACGATTTAGATGGCTTTTTATTAAAAAAGCCAAGTGTTAAAGAAGTTGTCGAGCTAGAAACTAATTCTTTATTTATATTTGAAAATGATAATTTTGATAAAATGAGTAAAGATGAGCTTGTTAGCGAACTTGATAAGATTAAGCTTGATGATCCTGATTACAATCAGTTTATGGATGATCTAAGGGAACTTAATAACGCTATCAATAGCCTTATGACTCCTACTGAGGATGGATGGAAGGACATTGATTCTAATCTAAAAAAAGAGATTTTAGACAAGTATAAAAAGTCTAACAAGAGTATGGACAAGTTCTATAATATTGCGCCACGCTTAAGAGGAGAGAAAAAAAGGGTTCATAAGATAGTAAAAAGACTTGCTGAAATGATAACGGCTGACCTTAACTTATTAAATGCTTATGACCCCACTAAGAAGTTAAAGACATTTCCTGTTTTGCTTTCTGAGGCTAGAACATTAAAGGTTGATGTAGCTAATAAGAGCCTTAAATCCATGTCAGGCAAGCAGTCTGCGCGAATACCTATGAAGATACTTGGCCCTGACGGCAATTTGATAACAGGCTACTTTACCAAGGCGAACTACTATGATCCTGAAAAGGAAATAGCTCTTATGCTCGAGGAAGTGGCTAAGAACATTGATAGCCCGCTAGGTAAGCAATATATTAGGGATTTATATAAGGACTATATGGATTACTATAAGAATCATCCTAGCTCAAATCCAGCTGAGCGTTATTACTTTGAGGGTAGAGATGAATTAACAGCGATGGTCTTTATTGAAAAGTATAAAAAGAAGTCGGATAAAAAACACCCTAGTGATGCTATGGATGAGGAGAAATTATTAGCGGATCTTAGCAAGTTTCATAATGTGAGCGTTGACGCCGTAAGAAAAGAGATAGGAGCAAAAGGACTCTATGAATTCTGTGCTTTAGCTGAAAAAAAGGCGACATCAATTCAGATTAGTGCAAGTGCAATGATAAGAACAGGCGATAGGATTGACACAAGAAATACCGCTATGAGTATAGTTGCTGATCTTATCGGAGTTTCTGATGTCATTTGTAAGTCAAAAGCTATGAAGATTGTAGCAAAGGACGGAACTGAGATAGATGGAACATTCATGGAGGAATCAAGCTATACTGATCCTCTTCATCCAGGTGTCTTAACGACTAGGTTAGATAAAGACGTTTTTGCTCAAACTGATGGAGTAGGTTTTAGGCAGCTTGCCGATCTTCAGGTCCTAGATTATATCTGCGGAAATATTGACAGACATCCAGGAAATGTATTCTTTAAAATCGATCAGTTCCTGACTTTTGAGAAGGTGATGGGTATTGATAATGATTGTTCGTTTGGAGAGCTAGTTGTCAGAAAAGAAAACTATAATCGAATGATAGTGCCAAAGAATATGGGAATACTTAGCAAAAAAACAGCAGATGCGATTCTGGCTTTAGATGGAGAACACTTAAAGTTCTCCTTAATCGGAAAGCTTAGTAAAAAACAGATTGATTGTACTATTAAGCGACTTAATATTGTTAAAGAAACTATCCTAGAGAGTAGAAAGAAGTTAGATCCTGATAGTAAAGAGATCAAAGAAGGCTATATAAGGGAGTTAGAAGATGTTGACTTTATGAGGCTTAAATATATAGACTTGCAAAAGCAAGACAACATTTTTCACTCGGAATTAGGATATATAGCTCATTTGCCTCAAATTGTACAAAAAGGTGATTATTATAACTCTGTGAAATATGAGGAGCTTGCAATTCATAATAAGGCGAGTCTTGGTGGTTTAACTAGCGATAGAGATAACTTCAATAATTTTCTAACTATGTTAGATGAGAGAACCAAAACCATGCACTCATCTGACAATTATAGACTTATGCACAATGCGGTTAGAAAGTATACAACGCTTATTAACAGCATTTTTGATCATATCAAAGAATCAAAAGAGGCGGTTAAGAATGGCGATCATTCTCCGGAGGCGATTTATGGCCAGTATGTATCTAGAGGTGACTTGATCAAAATGCAGGACGGCCTAAAAAAGGTTCATGAGTGCGCTAAGAGGTATTATGACAAGAAAGTCAGGGAATATAGCAAAAAAACGCCTAGTGATTATACCAAAGCGAGAATGGATGCAGCCTTAGCTATCATCGAATATGCTAAGCGTGGCATTGCCGCTGTTACAGTAGAGAATGAAACAGTTAGTGACAACACTATGAAGGCTACTGATCAGATGGTTAAGTTAATGAAGGCTGATTCTAAAAAAGACGAGCTTAATATTAATCCGGCAAATGCTGTAAATAATGAGTCTGATCTTAATAAGAGCGATATTATGGATGATGAGTTTGATATTAATATATTAGTTGCAGATGCGGGATCTGGTATGAAAGAAGATCCTAAAAAGGAGCAGAAGCAGACGAAATTAGGCATGTAGGACGAGATTAGCTTATATTAAGCGCTTGCTTGCTAAAAAAGAATCTTAAATATAAAATCGGGTGCATATCAGTTATGCACCCGATTTGTTATCTTTAATCATTTGCTATTAATGCATTATGCTATAGGCTATTAATGCCCTTAATCATTCTAAAAGTCTTCATTAATGTAAGCGTATCTGTAATGGTCTCTAAACTCACCTTCAAGATAAATGCTCTTAAACTCATCGCCTTCAAACAAAAATCCCAGTCGCTCTAGAAGCTTAATAGAGCGCTCGTTGTCTGTTCTAACCCTTGCCTCAAGTCTGTGGATGTCCTGAACCGACAATATGTGTTTAATTGCAGCCGCACATGCCTCTGTTGCATATCCGTGTCCCTGCATATGCTCATCTAAATCATAACCGAAAATGCAGCTATAATACGGCATTTTCCTGATTCTGACAAAACTCATAGAGCCTATTATGACATCAGGATTCTCCTTGCTGGCAAAATAGTAGTAGTAAGAAATGCTATTTTCTATATTATGCATCTCCTGCTCTAAGACTCTGTTGATAGTGTCGTGAGTAAAATAACTGTCTGGTCTCTCCGGCTCTGCGTGAGAGAAGAACTTTCTGTTGTCAGAGTAGTATTTAACAAGCGCGTCAGTAAAGGATACATCTGACATTTTAATTACTAATCTATCTGATTCAAATGTTAAAGACATAGCAAACTCCTTTAAAATAAGCAAAAATGCTACAAATAAAGCATTTTACAAGAATAAAAGTTTTGACACAATACATATTATATATTATAATAGGAATAGTGTCAAAAGCTATGCACAAAAGTGGAGTGAAGGGTTATAGGTGCTTAGCAGAAAGGAAGATATTATGACCACAATTTCTGTTGATGATCAGGTACAGGTAGCGGAAGAAATCGTGAGTATGATGAAGGAGATAGATCCTTCAGGAGAGCATACTCCATTTTCTGATCCTGAGGATGCTCTTGATTTTATCGAGGATGCCAAGCCGGATGTGGCATGGCTAGATATAGAGATGCCAGGTATTTCGGGACTTGAACTCTCTATGGAGATTAAGAAAGTATCGCCACTAACTAATATCATATTTGTAACAGGACATGAGAAGTTTGCTTATCAGTCTTATCAGTTACATCCGAGCGGTTTTATCCTAAAGCCGGTTACCAAAGAGGCTTTAGAGAGAGAACTAGCCAATCTTAGGAATCCAGTAGAGTTCAAAAAGTCTGGTCTTATCAAGGCTCAATGCTTTGGCAATTTTGAGGTTTTTGATAAAGATGGTCAGGCTATGAAGTTTAAGAGAAGCAGAAGTAAAGAGCTTCTTGCCTATATGGTTGACAGACGTGGTGCTATGTGTACTCTAGGGGAGTTAGTTGGAATCCTTTTTGAAGACAGAGAGGGGGACAAGGCTCTTAAGAAACAGATTAGAGTGTTTATATATAGCCTTAAGGATGACCTAAAGAGAATAGGTGCTGAAGAGGTGCTGGTTAAGGGCTGGAACGCATATGGGGTAGATGCATCGCTTATAGATTGCGACTATTTTAAGTTCCTAGAAGGAGACAATCAGGCTGTTAACTCCTTTATGGGAGAATATATGATTCAGTACTCGTGGGCTGAGATGACTATGGGTGAGTTGATCATGAAGCCTGGATATGATGATTATTATTGATTTTAAGGATGGTTTAGATGGCTAAAAAGGTTGACTTAAGAAGCATAAAAGTATTGCCATACGCACTCTTAGCTGTGTTTGTCACAACTTTGTTTGATACAGCTGGAACTGTATTTGATGTACAGGCCATAGATTTTAACTTGATGGCTGATGTTCTTGTTTATGATAGTGTTTTGGTAGTTTTCTTTTGTGTTTACAGACTTTCTGAGGCTTTTGATTGGTTTAGATATGCCAACGCAGCGTTTATGAGCTATATTTTAGCCTCACTATTTGACAATTTAATGGTGTGGATATACCAGCTCAGTGGAGGCGAGCAGTCATTTTTGATTTTATCATACGTTTTGTCAGCATTTCCTGATATATGTTTACTTCTTGCTGTTGCTTTTGTTATAAAGTGTATAAGTAACGAGTATAAGGCAATGGATTCGACTGACAAGGTCGAAAGAACTGACAAGATGCTTAGACTGTGGATAATCGCTCAGATGGTTAATATCTTCATAATTGATGTTTCTTTGCCGATACATCATCTTATGAGTGATTCTATACAGCTTATGTCTTATGTTATTATCGCTTGTTCAGCGTTATTATATATAGCAACTGCCGCTTTTAATTATATAGGCGTCAAGAATTTTTGCTATGACTATTATATGTATACATATAATAGGGGCAAAAGGTAGTTGGGAGGCGATTGGTTGGAGATTAATGACATTTTAAATATGGCTAATACCATTTCAACGCTGGTCTCAATAATACTTGCTGGCCTGGTTTTAGTGGTTACCATGCAAATGAAGAATCACACCAGAAGAATTGGCTGGTTCATAATGGCTATATGCGTTGTTATAGGTGGTTTGACAATCCAGATTATGGGTGAGAGTGCCGCATTGGAGAATAAGGATATATATACCAAGTATTCGTATGCGCTTTATTCATTTGTTGCTCCGATATTTGGTGTATACTTTATAGAGACTGAGCGAGAGGAAGGTCAGAAGTGGGATGGATATTTCTGGACTGCCTTACATGTTCTCTTAGCGCTTTTGGTAATAATCATTACGAATTATGATCCTACAGGATTTCAGGCTTATACAGCAGTGCTTTTGCAGTATTCTGTCATTCTCGTTATGCTCTTGTTCTCATCTAAGAGTATCAAGGCGAGCGCGGGATTTATGGCAGGTATAGGCTTCCCGATGATTACATCACTAGCGGGAATGGGTGTATATGGCCTTAATATCACTGGTTTTGGAGAGATCATGTTGCTCTTGTTTGTATTCTTCTTATATCAGATGGATACAGAGAGAGATTTGATGGTAAAACAGGTGGAGCTTTCTAACAACAAGGTTTCGCTCTTAATGGAGCAGATACATCCGCATTTTATTTACAATGCGCTGCAACAGATTGCGCTTCTTTGTGATGAGGAGCCGCAATCAGTCAAAAATGCTATATATGCATTTTCGGGCTATTTAAGAAAGAATCTTGAATCGCTTACCAACGAGGGAATGATTCCTTTTGAACGTGAGATGGAGCATGTTGATATGTTTATAGAACTTGCTCAGATCTTGCCGTCTAAGGACTTTGTTGTGGAGAAGCATTTTGAGATAACTGACTTTAAGATTCCTGCTTTAGTAGTTCAACCATTAGTTGAAAATGCTATCAAGTACGGAATCGGAATGAGTACAGAAGGAGACAAAATCCTTATAGAAACTAAAGTGGAAGGAGGATATATTGTAATTAGGGTTGTTGACGACGGACATGGCAAGCAAACGGAGCTTACAACCCAGAAGAAGCACAAGAGTGTGGGTACACAGAATGTTAAGACCAGACTTAAGATATTGTGTGACGGAGAGATGATTGTTAACCGCTCGGATGAGGGCACTGAAGCAATCGTCAGAATTCCGGAAATCAAGGCCAGAAGCGGCTTTTAGAACTTTTTTTGAAAAAGTTTTTTATTTGTTGCACTTTTGTTGCACTTAGCTTGCTATAATCAAATCATAAAATAAAACATACCGCAATGAGCGGTAAAAACCGCCGATTAAAAGGCAAAGAACTAATTACATTATATTATTATTTCCAAGGAGGAAGAAATTATGAAGAACAAGTTAATGACAATCACAACACAGGTAGTTAGCAACACAAAGGCTATGAAGCTTATGGCTATGTTGCTCGTAACAGGAGTAGTATTATTTGCAAGCGGCGATGTTGCATTTGCATCTAATGTTACATTTGATGGAGTAGTTAATCCAATCGTAG
The DNA here is from genome assembly GCA_024685635.1 of Lachnospiraceae bacterium. GTDB lineage: Bacteria > Bacillota > Clostridia > Lachnospirales > Lachnospiraceae > NC2004. The sequence continues at coordinate 46,803 of JAIKVP010000040.1, read as the reverse complement.
GCTTACTAAACAAGTTCGTTAATCCATTGCTTATGTTAGTAGGCGCTGGTGGATCTCTTTTCTGCATCATGCTTGGCGTTAAGTATGCAACTGCTGAGGAGCCACAGGAGAGAGAGAAGCGTAAGCAGGCTCTTAAGACAGCTATCATCGGATTTGTACTTATCTTCGTACTTATCGTAGCTCTTAAGACTTCAATTGGACCTCTTTCACAGTGGATGAACGAGTCACTTAAGGGTGTTAACTCTACACCAAGCTTGAATAACTAATAGTAATCTTAGACACAGACAGGATTTAATCCTGTTTGTGTCATTTTGAAAGGAACGACCATTATGAAGAGAGACAAGCTTAATATAATAAAGAAACCCCTTACTTTGTTTGTGATGGTGGTTGTTTTCACTGCTTTGGCAGTATTTGCAGCATACGAGTATGGGGATAGATACATTCCAGCATACGCAGATGAAACTACTGAGCAATCAGAAGCATCTTCAGATGCTCAGTCAGCACAGAATCTTTTAGAGACTTCTACTGGTAGCTGCGTTATCTGGGAATGGAAAAGGGTAACATGGGAGAATTATTTAGAATATATTGAAGAGCATCAGAATAAGTTCTTTTCTTCGATGTTTCTATCAAGTAAGCATAATATTTATAATACGACTAATGGTGATACGATTGAATACCCTGATTTTATATCGACATACTCAGATAAAAATCATATTAGTCGTGGTTCTAACAACTCTGTTAATGTTATGACGGCCAATGCCACATATAAGTACAGCGAGACAAACTGGGAATTTGATATTATTGGAGATATAGATGGGTTTTCAACAACTACAGCCCCATTTAAGGATGTACGAAGTGAGTATGATCAGTATCGTAATATGTACATAAAAATGGATGCTGATAGTCAGAAAGAGCTTGATGCTTCTGATGCGAATAGGGATCGTTTTTATACCAAGGGCGGTACCTTAGGTACAATATTTACCCAACCGTTAAGGACTATAGATACTGATATGACTAGTGATAAAGCAGGATATTTTCCTCTATTCACTGTAAATACACCTGTTAATGTAGCTCTTTCAAAACCAAGCTTTTCTACAGAAAGTCAAAAAAACAATCCATCTTTGGATTTGTCATATAAGCAGATATATAACACGGCAAAATATGATAATAATGGACATTATGATCCGTCATATTATTATTTGAGAATGCCAATATATACTGATGAGGATGATTCAGAGGATTATGAACCAGCACTCGCTTTGACGCATAAAGGAATTCATGAATACAAAGGATTTCTTAAAGATGACATGGAAGCTCGTGCAATTGCTGCATCTCAGATTCGTATTGCTCCATCATATGCAACATATTTTTCTACTGGAGGTTATTCAGTTTTGGGCAGCGGTGGAATTATGGGCCTTATGTATTTGTCATGGCTGGCTCATAATAACGACTATGAGACTATGGAAAAAGTCGCATCAGCTACAATGGACCTTAACAAAAAAGAGTCAAGAGAATTGATGTCAATGCTTAAAAAAATGTCGGATCAACCTTCAATTAGTGTATTGGACGATCCTCAACAACAGATGTTTTCGCTAATTAGTGAGCCTGGATTATTTAAGGGTAATGGTTTCAATGAGTCATATATAAACCTGTTAAACGGATATATTTGTCCTAATCGTGAAGTTTTTAGGCAAGCTACCTATCATTGGTTTGTGGGAGAGCCGCATGTTTTTTCGACCATCAAAGGTGAAGGTGGCGCAGAAGGAACTGGTGAAGGTGGAGTTACAACTGTAGGATCAGGATACCTTATGCCAGTTGGAACTGTAAGTACTCTTGATAAGGATAACGCAGAGGTTAGAATAGATGGTATCATTCTTCCAGAACATTCTAAGATTGTTTTAGAGAAGGGTGCAGTTCTATCAGTTGATGGCAATCTTATTAATAATGGTAAGATTATTAACAATGGCGGTACCATACTAGTTAAGGATGGCGGATGTATTTCATCATTTACGGACACCAATGAAGGCTTCATCGAGTGCCATGACGGCGGACAGATTATCGTTATGGAAAAAGGAAGAATTAGCTGCACAGTTAATAAGGAGATTTTTGAGAATTACTCAACGAATACATATCTTAGTGGTTTAAGAGATGCTGGTCAATTGTTCCCAAGCGGCCTTACAATGACTACAGGTTCAAGCCTTATTAACTACGGTAAAGTATACATAAGCAATACTTATTTTGATGAGTCAGCGGTCGTTGATAACCGTAAAGACGGATATGTCAAATTCGGCTGTATGAAAAAGGATAACGATGTCATGATAGCCTGGCTGACTGATAGTGAAATGGAAGAATTACACAGTGACTATTCTCTTGAGGAAACGCTTGAAAAAATGCGACTGGAATTAGCTAAATGGGCTTATCGATCGTATAGTAAAGAGGTCGATACAGTACCGCTTGAAGGGTATGGCGAATATAGCGATGATATTTATAATATGGTATATGAGCTGAAAGCGGATTATAATAAGTATTTTGGAGATGGAGTAGGTAATGAATACTATGATAGTATTTATCCACCAATAGCTGGTCATTGGGGCGTCTATGATGGAGGCTGGTTACCAGATACTATCTTCTCATCTCCTGATAACTTCTTATATCAAGGCTTTGGTACAAACTTAAGCGTCATATGTGAAAGAAATGCTAAAGTATCAATTAACAAAGAGACGAGAACTGGTAATGCTATAGAGGCTGCGGCTATTAAGATAAATGGTAAAAACTTTGTAAATAAGAATAATAGTTATCAGATAGATTCTCGTCATATAGTATACTCGGTTCCGAAGTATTAATCTTATCTTGAACTGGTTGATGATTGCTTTATCTGTTAAGGAGAATGAACTATGGATGGATTAAAAAACTGGCACAAGGTTGCTCTAAATGTTATGGTCTTTATCCTTTTGGTGGGGCTGGCAGGATTTTTTGTTAGAACCTTAGGAGGTGCACTCCCTGACATTATCTCAGGTAAGGGAGTGACCGTAGACTTTGGCATTTTCCTAGAGCTTAAGACATGGATATATGGTCTGATTTCAGGACTTGTTATATTCGTAGTCTGGCTTTTATCGGGAAGTAACCTTGATTCCCTTATATTCAATACAGGTAATATGCTAGGTGGGAAGGGTAAACCTGATGTCGTAAGAGGATCACTTGAAAACAGCCGATATCTTACTGACAAGGAGAGAGATAAATACTTCCCTGAACACTCATATACAGCTCTTGCTAGTGTTAAGAAGGATGGTATTCCTGTAAGAGCGGTACTTGACAGAAAGAATAACCTAGAGGTTAACTTCTTACCAGGAGCCCATTCGCTGGTTATTGGTGCTACTGGTTCTGGTAAGACGACAACATTTATCAATCCGATGATTCAGCTTTTAGCTGCTACAGATGCAGGAAGTTCAATGATCATGACGGATCCAAAGGGAGAGCTTTTTGATCTTCACTCTAAGTTCTTAAAGTCTAGAGGATACAAGGTGCTTTTGCTTGATCTTCGTGATACTTATTCTTCATCAAGGTGGAATCCATTAGATGGAATCTGGGATATGTATCAGGAATATGTAGAAGCAGGCAAGGGCATTAAGTTCCACAAGGACAGCATGTCTAACTATCCTGAACTTAGAAGAATGGATGGAGAGGGAGTTGACGGAGAGCCTTGGGCAGAGTGGAGAGGAAGAGCATATGCAGATCTTACTCATTGCCAGGATGATGTATCCGTTACAAGGCAGCAGTTTTATGATGAGATGTATGAGGACTTAAATGACTTGATTTCGGTTATCTGTCCTATTGAAAATGAAAAGGATCCTGTTTGGGAGAAGGGTGCAAGATCAATTATTATGAGTACCTGCCTTGCGATGTTAGAGGATTCTGAGGACGAAAGACTTGGAATGACCAAGGATAAGTTCAATTTCTTTAACATAAATAAAGCACTTACAAATTCAGAAGATGAGTTTGCAACGCTTAAGTCATATTTTGAGGGAAGAAGTAAGTTGTCTCAGGCTTATACATTATCAAGACAGGTTATGTCAGCGGCTGATACAACTCTTTCGTCATATATGTCTATTACATTTGACAAGCTGAATATGTTTAATGACCGTGGCCTTTGCGGTCTTACTTCAGCAACAGACGTTGAGGCGGAGAAATTCGCTGATCAACCAACAGCATTATTTATGAAGATACCTGACGAGAAGGATACAAGGCATGGACTTGCCGCAGTATTTATTCTCTGTATGTATAAAGCGCTTATCAAGGTTGCTTCTGCAAGAGAGGATTTGTCTCTCCCAAGAAACGTTTACTTCATCCTTGATGAGTTTGGTAATATGCCAAAGATCGAGAAGTTCGACAAGATGATCACTGTTGGACGTTCTCGTAAGATATGGTTTAACATGGTAGTTCAGTCATACTCGCAGCTTAATAACGTATACGGCGAGAAGGTGGCAGACATTGTTAAATCTAACTGTGGTATGAAGATGTTCATCGGATCAAATGACATCGGTACCTGTGAAGAGTTCTCTAAACTCTGTGGTAATATGACAGTTCGAACGACTTCTACATCAGCCAATATTGGCGGTAGAGCGGGAGATATGAACTTATCATCACAGACTCAGGTTAGGCCTCTTATTTATCCATCTGAATTGCAGATGCTTAACAATAAGGAGAGCACAGGTAATGCTATCATAGTTACATTTGGTAACTTCCCGCTTAAAACTAAGTACACTCCTAGCTACTTGTGTCCATTTTACAAGATGGGACGCATGGATATGGATGAGTTAAGAAGCCATATGTTTAGGGCTGATGAAGTTTATTACGATCTAGACGAGCGTAACGAGATAGTACTTGGCAAAAATGAAGAACAGGTGGAGGAAAGCGCGTAATCCATGAAGAAATTATTTGTTACATTTATCGTTATCATAATTGGAGTTGTTTCTTGCAATTTTGGCAGTGTAGCATATGCTACATCTACCGAGAATGTTAATTCTAGCTACATTGATTACAACGGCGAGATTGATATAATCACTGGTTTGCCAAAGAATGTGGCTGAAGAAGAGGATACAGGAACAACAAGTGTGGTGGCATTGACTAATGGCGTCACCTACGACGGAAGTACTGGATTCTATAAGTATCCTGTAACTGGAGGTACTTTTAATTCAACTGCTTGCGATGGAATGGTACTAACTGATGCTGTTGCATTTGCCCTAGAAGCTGATAATGAAAATGTTAGCGTATATAAGGATGGAGAGAAGCTTGCCTCGATTCCTGAGACAGTAAGTGAAGTGGGTGTTTATTCGGTAGTAACATGGACTGATAACGCTGAAGACAGGGTTATGACATTTGAAATTGTTAATAAGGTTACTGGAAAGATTAGCAATTATGTTATGCCGGAGAGATTTAATATTAAGAGCGTTTACTTAAACGGCAAGGAAGTTAAGACCAGCAAAGGTTCTGTCGATTTAAGTGAAGAAGGAGATTACGAGATTAATTACAGGTGTATTGATACTAGAGTAGGTTACACACTATATATAACAGTTGACCATACACCACCTGTCGTTAGCTTTGAAGGACTTGATTCTAAAAACAGAGCTAACGGACCTGTAACTATAACCGGATATTCAGAGTCTGATACGGTTTCTATCACATTATATGATAGTGATGACAAAGAGGATGAGGATAATCAGATCAAGCTTAACTACAAATCACAGCTTGTTAACCCCGGTACTTACCATGTAGTGGTTTCGGATCCCGCCGGAAACAGTGTAACTAAGAATTTTACGATATTGGTTTATTTTAATCTTAAAGCCTGGGTATTCTTAGTGATTTTAGTACTAGTAATTATAGGGCTCTGTGTAGCGTTACTTATTTCAAGAAAGAAGCTTAAGGTACGTTAACAAGCTCATAGGAGTGATATATTATGATGTTTGCGTTTGGATTTAGTTTAGACGACATTAAAGACTTTTTCATAGCGGCAATTGAATATCTGTTTTTCTCTGGCTGGTATTTTGTAGAGATATTTATTCTATACGCATTACACCTTATGGAATATGCGATGGAGATATTTACAGGTGAGCAGGAGGTTGTTTATAACAACAATTCCACTTCCTTAATCAATGTCTTCTTTGAGCACGAGACAATAAGAGGTGTCTATAGCGCTATAGGAATGATTGGTATAATGTTTGCATTTGCCTTTGCTATATGGAGTGTTATTAAGAGAGCTCTTGATTTGAGAGGCAAGCAGCAGGGAATAACAATGGGTACAATTCTCACTAACCTGATTAAAAGTATCATTTTGATTTTCTCTATGACAGCGATAGTTTACCTTTCAATTTACGTTACCAATGTATTAACTGCAACAATCAGTTATGCAATACAGAATGGATCAGAATTTACTCAGGGTGAAGACTCAATTGAGTTTACTGAAGAGCAGTACGCTGCTATGGGACGAATTGTCAACACGATTGGTAACTATTCAATCAATCCATCTTATAGAGCGAGATATAATATTAATGCCTGTTACAATGATATAAGGGCAGATTTACAGTTTTTGGATAAACAAGGGGTATTTCAGTTTGATTATATGTCAGATCCGGATGCGCCTACCTGGCAGAGCGTTATGCAGCTGCTTAGGGAAGGCTATTCGCTCGAAGCTGAAGCGACTTTAGATACCTATGATGACGGTTTAACAAGTGCGATACTTGATGCTATGGAGATATTAAAGGCCAATCCTAAAATGAAGGTTTACGAGAAATTTGAGAGGCCTGAATATACATTAACTGGTTCAAGCAAGCCGGGTGATGTGCCAATGGATAGAATATTATTTGTTACTGGTACTATGGGAACCATCGGTGGTCTTGCTGCAGCGAGAGATGATTCATATAACAAGAATCCATCCTTTACTGACTCTTTAAGAGGACCATTCTACAGGGGAGATAAAAACATATATAACCCTGAGGATGTAAGAAAGGCGTTTACATTTAATCCTATATATATGAACTACGCTTTGGTATATATTGTAGCGCTATCTCTTTTAAGAGAAATGGTAGTCGTTATAGTTACATGTGGTGTTCGTATATTTAACCTTTTAGCACTTTATATAGCGTCACCATTAGCGATTGCGACGATGCCGCTAGATGATGGTGGTAAGTTTAAGCAGTGGTCTACAGCATTTGTTGTACAGCTTCTTGGAATTGTGGGTATGATTATATCCTTGAGGTTGTTCTTGACCTTCCTGCCGATTATATGGAGTCCGGCGTTAGAAGTCGGCAACAATGGATTTGACAGTGTTGTTTTAGGAACAATTATAAAAGCAATTATAACCTATTGTGCGCTAGAAGCAGTTAGCAAGGTTAACGGTATCTTTACTGGTATTTTGGCTGATAATGCTGGATATCAGGCTATCTACGCTGGTGATATGAGAAGCAACTTTGAGCAGTCAGCTATGGGTAGAGTTACTGGCAAATGGGCTACAGCAGGTGGACTTATGGGTCAGGGTGTTGAGAAGCTTGACAATAAGATATCTGGTAGAAATGCAGATGGTTCTAAGTCAGAGTCTTCTGTGGAAGAAAAGACTGCAGAGCAGCGTGAGTCACAAAGAGAGGCTAAGAATATCAAAGAAGATCTTAAGAGTTATGGCGAGACCGGTAAGGCAGCAGATGGATCTAGTATGACTTCTAAAGATGCAGACTTCAAGAAGCATATACTTTCACATCTTGAACAGGGTAGCAATGTTAAGGATGCTACGGCTATGGCCAAGGAAGATATGAGGCAGGATAAGATTGATAGAGATGACAAAGTGGCTAGAGAGAAGAGACGTATAGCTAATATGGATAAGAATCCAGCACCACCACGTCGTCAGCCGCCTCCAAATAGAAAAAACAATGATGATGATGATGATAATGATTTAGATCTTCCTGAAAATCAGAATCATCAGGTATAATGTAATATAGTTTTTAGTAATACCCCACCCTAATTGCTTTTAATTAGGGTGGGTGATGGTGCGTTTTGACTTATTATAAAAATAGGTGGATGTTTATATGAGATTAATTCCGGGTAGAACCAAGGTTAAAATCGAATTATTTAAAGGAGTAACACTAGCAGATGTTGGAGTAGGGCTTGTTGGAGTCTTGCTTATAACATTCTGCCTTGCTTCGTCTTTGCCTGCAAAATGGGTTATTACAGCAATCATTCTATCAATCTTTGTGCCACTATTATTTAGAATTGATGATGATCCTATGTATCTGTTTTTGTGGCATATGATTAGATATAAGGCATATCCTAGACGATTTGTAAAGTCAGATGACAGCGGTGCTGAGGCCTCAAACGAAGATCAAGAGGATGAAACGGAGACCGAAGAAGATAAAGAGCGCCTTAAGGAATTAATCAAAGAGGAGAACAAAATACTAAAAAGCAAGACTGCTACTAAGGAAGAGAAGGATGCTGTCTGGCTTGCTAGAGCAGAGAGATCTGCAGAGAAGAAAAAGGCTAAAGAGTCAAAAAAGGACGAGAAATTTGACACCCTTGAAGATTTTATGCCGTTTACCGATATAAAAGATGGCTATATTGAGTATAACGGAGAGTATTATGGCAGCGTAATTGAGGTTGATCCTGTTGAGTTTAGATTCTTTTCTAAATACAGACGTAACAACTCTATAGAATCTTGCTTTGGCAAGGTTTTAAGAGGTATGCAGGGTGATTACGGAGCCAATATTGTAAAGGTTCAAAGACCTATTATTTATGATGAATATTTAGATGCAGAATATGACAAGCTAGACCAGCTAAAAGCATCTTATGAGAGTGGCCTTTTTACTGAGGCTGAGCTCAAGTCAAGAGTAGAGATTCAGTATGACAGAATCAATGAAGTAAGAGAATTATGCAACGAAGACAAAGTAATAGAGCCATTTTATTACTTAGTTCTTTTTGAAAATGATAAGAGACGTCTTGATGTTATCACAAGACAGGCAATTATGAGCCTTGAGCAGGGCGAGTTAACTGTTAAACGCCTTAACACCAAGGAGCTAGCAGTATTCTTAAAGTACACTAACGGTGTAGATTTTGATGAGAAGGAGATTAACAGGCTCCCTGAGGAAGAATGGGCTAAATGGGCAATGCCTGACTCGCTTAAGATCAACATGAGGAATGTTGTGGTAGATGGCATTATTACTCACAATTTGAGAGTAATCAGCTATCCTACTGTTGTAGGTGATGCATGGCTTGCTGGAGTTATGTCATTTCCTAGTACTAAGGTTGTCGTTAAGGTGACACCTATGGACAATGGCAAGGCTATTAAGGCTATTGATAGATCTTTATCAGAGCTTCGTGGACAGTATATGACCACATCGCTTGATTCAAAGGTTATAGAGCTTCAGGAGCATATTGATACATTATCTTCTTTGCTTGTAACCTTGCAGCAGGAAAATGAGGCTTTGATGAATGTCAACATTTACATTACAGCCTATGACGCTAGTGCTACCGCAGAGAATCCTCTATACAATGAGAATTTTAAGACTGTAATGCCTTATGTTGCAGATATGAAGAAGACTGTAAGAAGAAGCTGGAATGAGTCTGGAATGAGAGTTACCGGAATGGACTTCTTGCAGATTCAGTCTTTCATCGGATCGCAGGTATCTAACTATGATCCTTTAGTTAAGGAAGCAAGAGGAATACCTACTAATACAATCGCAGGTATGTATCCTTGGATATTTGCCCACATTTCAGATAAGGGCGGTATAAAGCTGGGGTCTTCACAGGGAGTTCCAGTATTTATTGATTTCTTTAGAAGAGATAGCGAGCGAGTTAACTCTAACATGGTTATTGTTGGTAAGTCTGGTTCTGGTAAGTCTTATGCTACTAAGTCACTTCTTACTAACCTTGCATCTGAGGATGCTAAGATATTTATTCTTGACCCTGAGAATGAGTATTCTGAGCTTGCTAACACCCTTCATGGTAAGGTTATTAATGTAGGTAATGCAACCTATGGAAGGCTTAATCCTTTCCACATTATCACTGCTTTAGATGATGATGAGGCAGGAACTGACGGTGGCGGACCTGGTGGAAGCTTTGCTACACATTTGCAGTTCTTAGAGGAGTTCTTTAGACAGATACTTCCAGATATAGATAAGGATGCCCTAGAGTATCTTAATTCCTTGGTTGAGAGAATGTATCTCAACTTTGGAATCACACCTGAGACAGACCTTTCAGGCTTTGATGCTGAGGATTATCCAATATTTGACGATTTGTATGATGTAGTTTTACAGGAGTTTGAGAGAACCAATAACGAGTACTTAAGACAGCTACTTAGATCGCTTGTCAATTACATTTCCAAGTTCTCTACTGGTGGACGTAATGCTAACATTTGGAATGGACCATCTACAATAACAACAGATGAGAACTTTTCGGTGTTCAACTTCCAGTCGATGCTTGCTAACAGAAATACAACAATTGCCAATGCGCAGATGCTCTTAGTACTTAAGTATATTGACAACGAGATTATTAAGAATCGTGACTACAACATTAAGTATAACTTAAAGCGTAAGATTGTAGTTGTTATAGACGAGGCGCATGTATTTATTGATACTAAGTTCCCGGTTGCCTTAGACTTTATGTATCAGCTTGCTAAGCGTATCCGTAAGTATAACGGTATGCAGATTGTTATCACACAGAATATCAAGGACTTTGTTGGTAGTGAGGAGATTGCTCGTAAATCATCTGCTATCATCAACGCGTGTCAGTACAGCTTTGTATTTTCACTTGCTCCTAATGATATGGATGATTTGTGCAAGCTTTATGAGAAGGCTGGTGGAATCAATGAGCGTGAGCAGGAGGACATTGTAGGTGCTAAGCGAGGCGAGGTATTTACAATTATGAGTCCTACCTCTAGGTCTTCATTTATGATAGAGGTGCCTGATTCATTTGTTGACATGTTTGAGAATCAGGATTTTCAGACCAATTACTTCTTTGGAGACGAGGGTGTTACTAACTGGGAGGACTTTGTTGCTGATAGTAGAGAGACTCATGATGTCAACTATGAGGAGCGCAAGGCTTCTGAGAGTGAAAAAGTTGAAAAACAAGAGAAGAAGTCTTCGTTTACATTTAGTGAGATTTCAGTTGATGAGGCTTTAGAGTTAGAGCGAGAGTCATCTGATGATAACGAGATTAGATTAGAGGAGACTGCTAAGTCGCCTAGACAAGAAGAGAGAAGAAATTCATTCGACAAGCTTATGGAAGCTGAGGAGGCTGTCAATCGTAAGGAATACGAGATGGCTATGGGTAGATTTGGATCTATCAACCTTGCTGAGGTTAGCGAAGATGAGTTTGATAATGACGCTGATGAGATTAGTTTTGAGGATATCAGTCTTAATGACAATGTTAAGGCTGGCGCTAGCAAGGCTAAAGAGAAGGGTTCAGTATATAGTGAAGAAGAGTTAGAAATGAAGCTTTCTGACTTTAGGGAGTCTATTCGTAAGGAGATGGAGGATGAGCTTGTTGAGAGACTAAAATGGATCTCAATCGGTGCAGGAATCAATCAGGGCCAAGCTGTTGCTTCAGCTTCTGGTGCTGTTAGTTATGATACTAACAGAATGTCCGCTCCTACTGCATTTGCTGATAATAGCAGCACTCAGGACTCTTCATATATTGATGATGATGACGACTTTATCACAAGCATGTTTAGTGATGAAGATGATTATTTAACTAGTCCTAATACGAACGCGACTGAGGATTCTAAGCCTAGTGATGACCACAGCTTAGAAGATGACAGTTCAAATGACGACGAGTTTGACTTTGATTTTGATACTCTTGATGAGAGTTTAGATTCATCTAGAAGCGATGATGAACACTCTTCAGATTCATCTGATTATGATTTCGATTCAGATTCATCCGATGATGAGTTTGACTTTGATTTTGATACTGATGACAGTTCAGACGAATTTGACTTTGACTTCGGTTCAACTGATGATTCAGATGATGATGAATTTAGCTATAGTTCAGATGATGATATAGATGACTTGTTCTCTGATGATGAATCAGAAGAATATGAGCCAGCTCCATTCTTGTTTGCAGAACTGTTAGCTGAAGCTGCGGAGGAATATGCCAATATGGGTATTGAAGAGAGAATGGCTGAAATGGGCGAAGACGTTATCGAGGTAACCGTCGAAGAGCTTGCAGCATACATTAAAGAGCAGAGAAAGAAGAAATAGTATATAAATTTTAGGAGGATTTAGTTATGGACATTAAGTTAGTTGATCGTGGTAATGAAGGGGAACTTCTTATGTCAGGAGACCTTGATACCAAGACTGCGAGAGATGCTGATGCACTCTTTGCCCAAATGTCTGACAGGTTTGAGAACATTACCCTCAATATGAAGGAGTTAGAGTATGTTTCAAGCGCTGGATTGCGTTCGATTCGTAATCTATATATTAAGATCAATCAAAATGGTGGCAAGCTTACTCTTACTAATGTTAACGAAAATGTTATGGAAGTCTTCGAAATGACAGGGTTAGCAGGTTTGCTTAATATAAGATAAGATATGTTTATTTAGTTTAAGCTGACTGATAATTTTTGCTTTGTTGCACTTTTGTTGTATCCTGCTTGATATAATTAGAGTGTAACTGTTAACTTATCATTGGCAAAAGACAAGAATAGAGGATGCGCTATGAAGAAAAAAGGATTATTTAAAAGAATAATTGCTGGTTTACTATGCCTATCTTTTGCATTTGCCTACATGCCTTCTGGAACTGGAGATGAGCTGTTTAAGGCTTTGGATACCATAACTGCTATGGCGGCCGCGGCGAATAATAATTCCACGACAGAAAGTCCGGCAAGTGTTAGTAACGGCGAAGATTCTAGCGATGACACGTCTGCAGCTGATGCGACTGAGTACAGGGTAGATTCTGATGGGTCGACCGTCTCCTTTGATGCTTACGCTAATATGGAGAAATGGAAGGACAGAAAAACCTTTAAGGCACCTAGTAATACTTATACGTTTACAGTATCTACTGGAGCCACAGCAGGTGATACCATCATTTACTTTGGTATAAGGTATCTAGATACCTCTGGCAAGTCTAGAACACAGTATGTTTTCCCTAAGGTTGATGCTTATGACAGAACCAATGCGATGCTTAACTATTACGCTGAAGGTAAAGACATAACTGAAACCTACGGATCGGAAGTTATTAAGGATTATAACTATAAGGAGACTGTTAAGCCAATTACTAATCTAGATTCATGGTCTAATATAGATTATGCTTTTCAGACTGTTGCTGAGATTAAGCAGGTTAAGAGCATGGAGATCTATATGGAGAGCGGAAGTATAGATGAGGCAACTGGCAAACATACTAAGTCTGGCTGGACTGCACAGGGTATAGCTGTTTATAAGGTAGAAAGCTATAAGGGATATGAAGAGTATGGCTTGATATCTGGACAGCAGTTCCTTGATTATGAAGGCTATTTAGTGGCTGATATTCAGAGAACGTCTTCTGAAACCTTAGCAACAAGTGGTACAGATAAGGTATTTATTATTGGAGAAGGAGGAACTAATAGTTCTTCATTTAAGCTTAATACCTACGCTAAGAATAAGAAGCCAAAAACCTATGCTACTGAGTCACAGATGTACACTTTGAGAATGGATTTCTCTGATATTAAGGGTGGTGGAATGGAGAGCTTTTTGAATCCTTCCGCTGACAATGTTAACGACTATGATGGTATAGTTGAGAACTTAGCTATTGAGATTCAATATCAGGATATCCACAAATGGACAAGGAAAGTAACGCTGCCTGTGGTGTTAAGCTCCTATGTAATGGTAGGAGAACAATTAAAAGGAGAGGTTATATACGGCTTCGGTTTAAGAGGCGATACGATTGCATTTGAGGGACTGTTCCCAGACTTTTCTATGCTGTTATCTAGTACGCTATATTCGGGAACTCGAGCGAGAGATGAGATAGCAGCTAACGGAATAGAAACTGACATTGTTTGGAATAATATGAAGAGCAATCTCAGTGAAACACAGTCTGACAAGATTAATCTTGCCGGTATCTCGATGTATCAGGGTGGTTGTAGGTCATATTTACCAGGCGGTATCGATACAGATGGCCAAAAGTTAAAGGGTGCTACCGTTGAATATGTATACGGATCAGCTGATCCATTTATGTATTATACAACTACTGAAGAGACAGGTAGAGAGCTGACATTGAATGGTAAAGATAAGATTACAATGATTAAGTACAATCACGGTAATCCTCTGTTAGGCTTTACGCCGGGTGAGGGAACTTATCTTATTGATGTGGCAACTTCTGATAAGAAGTCGGCTGCTATCAACGGCGATGTCAGTATGAAGTTTATCTATACTGATAGTTCGGGCAATCAAAAGAATACAACTCCTTGCTTGATGAAGAAAGCAGCAAGCGCGTTTATGGGAGAATGGGCAACTAAGAAAAATGGAGACTTTATCACAGAGCAGGGTATAGCTCCAGGTGGACATCTTAAGTTCATAGTTGAAGCTCCTGATGCGTTTGGATTTACTGGAATGCAGCTTTCCTTAAATGGCAGCGGCATCTGGATTATGGATAATGTCACTATTTCTTACGTTGAGCAGTACGGTAAGAGAAGGGCTTATCGCAAGGATGTTAGTCAGAATGGATCTAATAGTAACTTCTGGTTAGAGAGAGACATAATAGCTGGTGAAATCTTAAGACTTGACGAGACACACCCAGTTATTACAGATGATTCAGAGGCTAAGTTGGATTTAGATGAGGCGTTAAAAGAGCTTGATGAAGCAGATGACGATCAGGGAATGGGTGATAGAAAGGCCAATACTTCTTCTGATGCATCAGCTAATGCAAGTTCTAATGCATTGCCTAAGTTTGATGAGTTACTTGTAATGCCAGAGCGCACATACACAATCTCATTTGACTCTGACAATACAGTTGATGTTAGAGATACAGACTACTCTGAAGTTAGATATAACATGACTCATGAGCAGGCTGAGATGGACTGGGGCTTCTTTAAGAAACGCAAGACCTACAACATAGGTATAAATGTAGCGCCAGACGATATTATGGATCTTGGTAATGGTGATGCGGGTTCATCTAACCACTTCTACTTCCAGCTTGTATTTGCAAATGGAAATAGTGCTTATGTACTTGCTAACCAGCAGTTGACATCAGATGGATTTAGATCAGGTGTCACAGAGAGATTTTCTATATCTACTAACCAGGATTATGGAAAGATTAAGGGTATAAGAATCATACCTGAAGATTTATCAGATGATACAAATCCATTTGATAAGCTTAATATTGATAGTATTGATATATCTGAGGATACTAGTGGTGGATGTTATCTAACTTATATTATTGATGATGTGGGTTGGATTGACATTGAGTACTATGACAAGGAAGAGACGATAAGCTTAAGAGGTCGTCAGGGTAGAACTCAGACTGAGATAGCTAGGTATTACCCACTATCATATACAACAACTTCAGTTAAGGTACTTTGTGAGTTAACTTTAGGTGGATGGTCTAGTGATGATTTACCATTTGAAGGTGCTGTTAAGGCAACAGTTAATTACACAGATACTGATAACAACTCGAAGAACATGACGATGGATGTAGTAAAACAGATTGCTGCATACGACGAATTAAGCGTTAATGCGGTCGAATCGACGAATGGATCGGCCACGGCAGCCGCGACGAACGCGGATGGAATAGGATTTACATCTAATCCAGATTGGATGTTTAGGGCAGGACATACGGATAGATTTACATTTGATCCTATAGTTAATTTGAAGAGGATTAATAGTATTGAATTCACAGTCACAAGCCAAAATAATTCAACGGCAATTTGGAATATTAAGAGTATTTCTATATCTCAGGTTATCAAAGATGGTGCCCTTCAGATGGGTGTTAATGATGAGTTCGTCAGAAATATGGAAACTATTCCACTTACATCTGTTACTCCAGAAGATGGTGGAGATCAGTTTATAGCAAGGGCTACCTGCCAGGCTGGTATGCCTACTACAATTGGACCTATTGAATTTGGTGATCATAAGTTTGAGTGGACTTCTGAGGAATGGGTTACTCCTGTAACTCGTACACCAGAAACCAAAGATGATGAGCTTAACGTTTATGTATATCCTTCAACCAGCTCATATAAGGCAGTTAAGAAGAATGATGCTGCTGGTTCTAAGGCTAAGACAGTTAAGTCATCAATAGTATATGAGTTGCCATATTCACAGTATTTAGTGGCGAGTGCTAGTAAGATGTTCTTAGGCGAAGATGCTAACGGCAATATGATGTACTACGCTAAGGGACTTTCGGCCAAGAATATGATAAACCTTGGTAAGATGGTCGTAAGCTGTGCTGATTCTGGAATACTATTTAATCATGCTGTCGTTCAACATGTGAGAAATGGTGTAGTAATGGGAACTTACTCTTATTACCTGCTTGATCAGTCAGGAACTATGGGAGGAGCTACAGCAACGGCAGTAGGATCTAATAGCTATTCTGATAAAACTGAGGAAGAGTTATATATAGCTCTTGACGAGGATACTAAGGAACAAAGCTTGGTAGCTGAAAGCAGTGATATAGCAGTTTCATTCTACTATACATCAAGCATTGATGATGTTAATGATGTTAAGACCACATATCAATCACCGTATATCTACTTAAGTGATTTAGGATATACGAAGGTGAGCGGTGGAGAGATGCTAAAGATTCCGACGGATATTGAATATGTGCAGGATATCACTGGATTTACGATATCGGCTTATGGTGCTATTAAGGGAAGAGTTAATGGTGCCGCCGCACAAGTATTTAAGGTAGATGAAGAGGTGTTAGATGCTACAGCCAAGGATGGTTATAGTACTACTGCAAGATCTAAGAGAAGTTACGCTGGCTTTAATAGAGCATTTGATCTAACTAATAAGCATCCTAACCATAAGGTTACTTCTAAGAAGTTCTATGGTGAGGGAAGTGTAACACCTGTAGAAGTAACATTTAAGACTGCTGCTTCATCTATGACACTAGATTCCAAGGCGAAGTCAGCAATCAGTATGATCTTTAACTATACTGATTACATGGGAGTTAGCAAGGCTATCACATTAAACGATGTATGTAAGTTTATCGACGGAGACAATAAGAAGCTTCTAGCAGGCGAGGAACAGACAATTAAGTTCTTCATACCTGAGATTAATGATAAGCTTAACCTTACAACGGCTGAGATATTCTTTGCAAGCGAAGAAGACTATTGGAATATAGATACTGTTAATTGCAATTTAGGATTTGATACAAGAGTAATTGGAACAACGGGTGTTCAGACATTCTTTGGAACTGATGATGAGTGTATCTTAAGACTTAACGATGTCAATATGGTAACCAAGCTCTATAAGAGTTCAGGTGGAGATATTGTTACAGTTGAGGATCATGAGTATCAGATGGTATGTGAATCCGGTGATGAAGTTAATGGAACAACAACTCTTACAGGTTCTACATCAGGCGTAAGTGTCAAGGCCTATAGAATGGTAGGAGATGCTCCGGATGAGTTAACCGGTAAGGAACTTAAGATAACCAAGAATGGATTCAGGTTTACGGTTCCTAATAACGATACTGGAAGCATTGTTAAGTACAAGATTGTTATTTCACCTAATGATGATCCAACTCAGAAGGATATTATATGGGTTACAGTTGAAAGCGGAGCTACTAGTCCAGCAAACACTTACACAACTGAAGCGCCTTCTGAAGATCCGGGAGATTCAGATCCTGACAGTGAATAAATGAAATAATAACACTTATGAAGTGCCAGCGAAGAAGCGATTCTTCGTTGGTACTTAAGTGCGTTAAGAAAGGTTATGCTATGAAAAAGAAGACGGCTCTCATAATTGCAATAGCACTTATAGTTATACTAATAGCTGTTTTGATCGTTATTGCCATTATTGATAATCAAAAGAAAAAGACTCTGTTTTCTAAATCAGACTTCCCAGTTAAGTTTGAGCAGGAAGGTGCTGATATGCACCTAACAATTAAGAATAAAACTGACAAGGAGAATCTCTGGACTGTTTCTACTGATGCTTACGAGAGAGTAGAGGTAAAAGAAGTTACTAAAACCAAGAAGTCAAGAGATGAGTACATAGTATCTCCTAAAAATGCTGGTCCAAGCATAGTTAGATTTATTAAAGAAGAAGACATAATGGGAGTTAAGTTCAATGTTTGTACGCTGTCTATTTCATTTAGTGTAGAGGAAGAAAAGGATGGACTAATTGCTAAGCTTTATCCTTCTACTTCTTCAATTAGAGTCGGAGATAGGAATGTATTTGCTAAGGGTACTGATTATCCATTTTATATTGAGTCAGATACATATGGTAGCAGTATTGTGTTCTTAAATGGAGTGTCTGATTGGGAGATTAGTATTCCATCGGGTGATCCTATAATTTCAAACTTAGCTGTTCAGAACGAGCGTGATGCATTTACATTTGAATATGATGATACTAATCTTAGAGATGAGCTATTAAAAAAGATGAACGTTAGTGCAGACCCTAGAGAAAAGATTCTAGAGGATACGGTCAATGGCGTTGCTAAAGCTATATTTGGTGTTGATAGTATAGAGGATGTAAGTGCAGATGCAATGGCAAAGCTTAATGAGGCTTTATTAAACGCTTTGGCAGAAACTGATAAGAAGAGTGATGCTAAAAAAACTGAAGAAACCAAAGCATTTACTTATAAGGATTATGAAGAAAGAATGAGTTCTAGTTCAGAAGCATCGATATACGATTCAAAAATCGCACCAGATGAGCCGATAGTTAATGAATATATAATATCGAGCAAGTATCTTGATTTGGAATACAAATTAGAGTTTACGATTGATACAAATGGCCGAATTCTTATTTCAAGAACCTCTAAGTCATCTAAATCGGATAAAAAGTCTGAGCAATCAAAAAAGGATGCAACTAGTGAAGCATCTTCAGAAGCTAAAAATACTAGTTCAAATGATGCAAAAGACCAGGAATGATTTGCTTCATATGAGGCAGATTATTAAGATTAAACTTTGAGGTGATAAAAGGTGGCTAAGAAGACAAAAGACCCTTTTAAGGCTGAGATAAAGCGTGTATTGCTTTACCATGTCGAGATAGACACAGATGGAAGATTTAAGGCTGTTGACAGAGCAAGGTTACAAACCTGGGGGCCAGCAGAGGGTGAACACAAGATAGTGACATTAGGAATGTCGCATAGAGAATACATATATAAGTCCGATCTTAACAATACTAAAGCTATATTTAAGGTTAAGAAAGCGATAGAGAGTATGGGAAGAGGCGTCAATCTTCAGACTAAGCCTAGTGCGGCATGTGCATTAGTTAAGTCGGCGATTTTCTATCCAGTATTGATTGTTTTCTATGAAAATGATGACAAGAAGCTTGAACTTGATTTTTATACAGCAAGAACATTCAATGCTGCCTTAGCTATGCTTAAGGTTCAATCAAAATTTGATAAGGTTACTAAGGATGATATTGAGAGGGTTCCCGACGAGAAATCAGACGGCAAGTATAAGCGAGTGGTTGATTTGTTAGTTGGCGGATTCAAATCGTTAAAGACTAAAAAGGAAGTCCCAAAAAACGAGGATGATGAAAGTCAAGATTACGAAGAGTATGAATATGATGAAACTGATGACGGAGGTAAGTAGGTATGGAAGATATAAGCATGATTCATTTGGGGTCTAATTCTGACGATATTGATTACAAAATCAGTGAGGATGGAACAACTATAACAATAGATGCGACCGATGACGCGATGGATCCAGTGCAGGATTTCATTAAGGATAAGTTGCTCTCTTATGGCTGTGAGAAGAAGATTCTTCTACAGATAAGACTTGCTGTAGAGGAGATTTTCGTTAATATTATATCTTATGCCTATAGACCAGAGGTTGGTAAGGCTGAGATTGAGTGCGAGGTCAGTGAGAATCCAATGATTGTTACAATTCAGTTTATGGATTCAGGTAAGCCTTTTGACCCACTTGCCTATGATGATGCTGATGTTTCAGGTCAGATGTTTATAGAGCGAGAAGGTGGTTTTGGTATTCATTTGGTCAAGAATACTATGGATTCAGTAGATTACGAGTATAGGGAAGGCAAGAATATACTCAAGATTAGAAAGAAGTTCTAGCAGTTTAAGCTTACGGAATGGGGGAAATGACTTGAAGTTATTTCAGACTATAAAGAGCCGTGGCACTAGTTTATATACAATAGTTATCGGTTCTATCATCATAATGCTAATAATATTTGCCTTTACAACAGTTACGATTGGTTCTTTTGCATTTACAAGCTCGTTTTCTAAGGAATATAAGGATTCAGTATATAGAGTTGCCCTAACAGCTGCTGGCTGGGTTGATGGTGACAATATAGACAAATACTTAGAATTAGGCGAAGATGTTTTAACTGAAGGTTATAAGGAATATAATAACAGGCTTATTAACTCAGATAATGCATACTATTTAACCGAGGATAACGAGAGATATGTTGCTGAATATGGTTTAACTAAGTCTGACATTGTGGACTTTTGTAATGACCTTAATATGTCAGTAATATATGTAATTGTCCCAAGCAGTGATTATAAGCACTACACATCTGTATTTAACTGTCTAAATTCAAACAGTACTTACGATCCATGGCCTGTTGGATATGTAAGTGAGACATCATCAGAAGATTATATAAATGCATATAGAAATATATTTGAGTACGGATCTACAAAAGAAATTGTAAACCGAATTAATGTTGATGAAGGTTCTCATCCACATTTGACAGCGCTTGTGCCAATTAAGGGTTCAGACGGCTCGGTTAGGGCTATTATGTGTGCCCAGAGATATGTCGATGAGCTTGTTGACATGAAGAATACATTCTTTCAGGGAGTTGGCGCACTCACATTAATTGTCATTGTGATTATGTTCGTTATTGCATCTAAATTCTTAACGAAACACGTTGTTTCACCTGTTAAGACAATTGCAAAAGAGACAGACAGATTTTCTAACGAAAATGCTAAGGGTGATGTTAGTCTGACTAATGACATAAGCGTCATTAAGGAGATTCAAACCTTGGCGTCAGCCGTCAATAAGATGGAGGATAACACCCTAAAGAATATAGAGAATATTACCAAATACACCAAACAGTCCGAGCGTATGGGATATGAGCTTGAGTTGGCATCTAAGATTCAGGCTGGAATGCTCCCTAATAAGGAACAGTTTGGCATTGAGAGAAATGGATTTGATATCCACGCAATTATGAAACCTGCCAAAGAGGTTGGTGGAGATTTTTATGACTTCTTTATGGTTGATGAAGACCATATAGCAATTCTTGTAGCAGATGTTTCAGACAAGGGCGTTGGAGCAGCATTTTTTATGGCTATAAGTAAGACCTTGTTAAAGAGCCGTGCCTGCTTAGGTGGAAGTGCTAAAGAGATAATAAGCTATTCTGAAAAGCTTATCTCCGAAAAAAATGAAGCTGGAATGTTTGTAACTATCTGGCTTGGAATAATCAATCTTAAGACTGGACATGTAAATGCTTGTAACGCTGGACATGATTATCCTGCCATAATGCTTGATAATGAGGAAGGATTTGTTATTAAGAAAACTCCTCATGGCCCACCGTTAGGATTCTTGCCTGGCTCAGAATTTGTTGAATATGATTTTGACTTAAAGCCTGGTAATCGCATTTTCCTTTATACAGATGGTCTTAATGAGGCTAAGAATTCTTCTGGCGAGAGATTTGGAACAGGTAGAATTGTTGATGTTCTTAATGACTATAAGGATGAAAGCTGTGAAAATACCTTGCTTAGAATGAGGATGGCTGTGGATGATTTTGCTAAGGATGAGCCACAGTTTGACGATATGACAATGCTTGGATTTACATACCTTGGAAAATAATTTAAAGTTTTTTTATTATTTTTTCTAATTTGTTACGCTTTTGTTGCACTTTGTTTGTTATAGTATATCTAACGAAGCAAAGTTATGTCAGTTAGTGAGTCTTCTGACAGGTTTTAATTAAGGAGGAATTAGAATATGAAGGAGAATGAGAATATCAAGGAGAATGAGAATATCAAGAACAGTATCCTAGATGATTTAGTATTAAAGGACCAGGAGAAAAAAGGCAGGAAAAGGGCAAACTCTTTAAACCTAAAAAATGACAATGCTGTTGATATAGATAATAATAATGTTAACAATGACATTAACAATGACATTAACAATAATCTTGACGAGAATCTCAATATTAATAATGAGATTGAGCAAAAGAATAATAATCAGATAAACGCTAATGGTGAGGCTAACAAGGCTGATAACACTGCAGAGCTTGAAAGATTAAGAAAAGATAAAGAGAAGCTTGAGATGCAGAATGCCAGTCTTGCAAGACAGAATCAGGAGCTTCAAAATGAGAATGAGCGCCTAAGGAATCCTAAAATCAAGAAGAAGAAGGGCGTTAAGATTAAAGAAGAGAAAAAGGACGAGAAGACTGCAGAGGAGAAGGGATATAAGGCAGAGGATGGCAAGGATTGTGGTGAAATTGTCGATTCTCAGTATGATAAGATTAATAGACTTAAGCATTTAACTAGAGAGATGACTAGTGGCGGCAAGCATGGTGCTAGGACATCTAAGCATTATAGACAGCTTTGCAATGACCTTAATGCATTAGATGAATATATGAAGGAGATTAAGGGAAGAACAAAACTTACTGCTGAAGAGATGGAAAAGTATGATAAGCTTTCTCTTAAGGCGTATAGATCATCTAAAGAGTATTTACAGTATAAGATGCACAATAGAACTGTAGAGAAGGATGAAGAGGGAATTGATGTTACAATTGGAACAGAAGAGTATCGTTTAAGTCCTAATTCTGACTATGAGAGAATGCGTATTAGAGCTGTTGAGGAAGCACAGAATAGCATTCAGGAAATGAGAGCTGAGATGTTCAAGCATCAGATTGACCAAAAGAAGGATGAAATGGCTAAAGCTCTAGCAAATGGTTCTATGGAAGAGGAGCTTAATAGAGAGAAGATGGTTGGTAAAAAGGATGGTCCTGAGCTAAAAGATTCTATGGAAACATCAGTTGCAAAGACTATTTTCTATGAGAATAGAATTACTAGCCTTGAGAAGAGTGGAGATTTTTCAATTAAGCCAGGTGAGTCATTTACTTCTGCTATGGGTCGCCTTGATAAATCCACCACACCTACTGAAGATGATATTACTGACACACTAAACACTGATCTTGCTAAGGAAATGGTTAATAAGGGTCTTGAAAAGCAAAAGAGTGGAGCGGCATTAACAAGACAGGATATTCAGGATATGACCAAGCAGTCAGAGATGAAGGACGGCAATGCTTTGAGAAAGGCTAACGATATTCAGAAGAATATGAAGAAGCCTGATCCTAACCTTAATATTAATAAGAATCTTGTTCTTAAACCAACTAATGATCAACCACATATGTAATAGATACAGCTGTTATGAGATGATTAATATACTATATAACCCTCGGAGCGCAAGCTTCGGGGGATTTTATGCGCTAGGAGAATTTATATGAGATTTTATATTTCAGACCTGCATTTTTTTCACGAGAATTTGCTAAATGATATGGACAAAAGAGGTTTTAATAGCCTAAATGATATGCATGATTATATGATTAGCAAGTGGAATAGCAGAGTTCAAAAAAATGATGAGGTTGTTATTTTAGGTGATTTATCTATGGGCAAGTCTAAGGAGACTGCCGAGATAGTAGCGGCACTTAATGGAAAAAAATGCTTAATTGAGGGCAATCATGATCACAGGTATCTTGATGATTCTAAATTTGATAGGGATTTATTTTCATGGATTACACCGTATAAGAGAATGAAGGATGACAAGAGGACGGTTATTCTTAGCCATTATCCAATCATTTGTCATGATGCACAGTTTCACAAGGATAAGGAAGGCAATCCAAAGACCTATATGCTGTACGGACATGTACATGATACATTTGACGAATTTTTAGTTAATCGTTTTATTAATGAAATGAGAGCGTCTCTTAGACCTGTTAAGAATTCTGATAGTCCGGTTAACACACCCTGTAATATGATTAACTGCTTTTGTATGTATTCTGATTATACTCCGCTAAGCTTAGATGAGTGGATTAAGGTTGATCAAGTCAGAAGAAGCATGATTAAGGAAGAAGACTATATGGAGTTTAATAATACAGTTAAATCTGATATCTATTTAGAGGGTATAGATTTGATGGCGAGGTATTAATCCTGTGGAAGATAGCTTCTATAACTTCTGTTAGAGGTCATAGCATCATAGCAATCAGCTACTGCGATGATTCTTGCCTCTAGCGGGATTTTTTCGCCTGCTTTTTTGTCTGGATAGCCCCTGCCGTCATAGCGTTCGTGATGCCATCTTGCACCGATAGCAAGATCAGGCCTGCTCTTGATTTCAGATAAAATGTTATAGCCAGTGACAGGATATGCTTTAATAATCTATATGGAGGACATCATGCAAACGCTTAATAAATATCTTAAAAATGAATATGGTAGGAAGTTATACAAGCTTGCTTTAGACGCAGGCTTTAGCTGTCCTAACAGAGATGGCTTTATTTCTTACGGTGGTTGCAGTTTTTGCTCTGAAGCTGGTTCTGGCGATTTTGCAGAGAGTAATTTATCGGCAAATGAAACTAGTAGGTCGATTGTTTCATCAACTGACATCCCCGATATGATAGAAAATGCTAAAACCCGCCTTTCAAAAAAGTTTAGGCCGACAGAAGGAGAAGCCAACTATATCGCCTATTTTCAAAGCTTTACCAACACTTATGCGCCAGTGGATAAATTAAGAGAACTATATGAAGCTGCAATTAATCATCCTGACATAGCAATACTATCAATAGCTACACGCCCAGACTGTGTATCAGACGAAGTAATTAGCTTAATTAAAGAGCTTAACAAGATTAAACCTGTCTGGATAGAATTAGGACTGCAAACAATAAGAGATGATATCGCATCAAGCTTTAATCGTGGCTATAAAACTGAAACTTATGACGACGCAGTTAGAAGGCTAAACAAAGCAGGAATAAAGGTTATAACTCATGTAATCCTAGGCCTTCCAAACGAAAGCGAAGAGGATATGCTCTTAACAATTAAGCATGTAATTGACATGAAATCCTGGGGTATCAAGCTTCAATTACTGCATTTGCTAAAAGGGACAAGAATGGCTAAGGAATACGAAGAGAATCCCTTTCACATTTTAACATTTGATGAATATCTAAATCTGATATCCAAGGCAAATGAAATAATTCCCGATGATATGGTGGTGCACAGATTAACCGGAGACGGACCAAGAAGTTTACTGATTGAACCTAAGTGGTCTACGGATAAGAAGAGGGTTTTGAATGCTATTAATAAGATAATCAATTAGGACATTTAACTGTATAAGTTATGTCCTTTTTTAGTGGCTAAAAAGCGCCTTCTATGTTATAATTATAGGCAGATATTTGTTCGGAAAATACATATTTAGGAGGTGCATTTTATGCTTAAAGAAATCGTAATTAAAGACAGACCGTCAGATGATGAACTTAAGGCTAGATTAGATGCTGCCAGGTTAGAGCTTGCTAAGAGACAGCAGCTCATCAAGGAGCACAAGCTTCCGGTCATAGTAACATTTGATGGATGGGGCGCAGCTGGTAAGGGCTCTGTGCTTGGAAGGGTTATTAAGAGTTTAGATCCTAGATTTTTTAAGACCTATACAGGTGGCAGTGTGACTGACGAAGAGAAGAGGCGTCCTTTTCTTTATAAGCATTTTGTTAAGATCCCTGAGCAGGGCAAGTTTGCTTTCTTTGACGGAAGTTGGATGGAAGAGAGCACAACTGATTATCTTATGGAGAATATCTCTAAGAAGACATACAACAAGCGCGTTAACTCTATCAAACGCTTTGAGAGACAGCTTAATGACAACGGCTATCTCTTAGTTAAGTTCTTCTTTGATATCAGCAAGAAAGAGCAGTCTAAGAGAATCAAGGCTCTTATGAAGGACAAGAGCACGGAGTGGAGAGTTTCTAAGGCTGACAAATGGCAGAACAAGCACTATGACGACTGTGTTAAGGTGTTTGATGACTATTTAGAGAATACCAACCAGTTTGTAGCGCCTTGGTATTTTATTGATTCTAAGGACAAGAAGTGGGCTGAGTTGCAGGTTATTGAGAGACTTGTTTCTAGCATTGACACAGCGCTTAAGAATGTTAAGGTTGCTGTTCCTGTTTTGCAGAATACATTTGCCCTAAAGTCTATGCCTAAGTTAGCAGACATTCCGCTTGATAAGACTATTGCTGATGATGAGTATAAGAAGGAGTTAGATGCACTTCAAAAGAAGCTTTCTAAGCTTCATAACGAGCTATATAGAAGAAAGATTCCAGTTGTTATCGCATACGAGGGATGGGATGCTGCTGGTAAGGGTGGCAATATCAAGCGTATTGCTGCAGCTCTTGATCCTAGAGGCTATGAGGTTCATCCAATCGCAAGCCCTGAGCCACATGAGAAGGCTAGACATCACCTGTGGCGTTTCTTTACAAGACTTCCAAAGGATGGTCATATCGCGATATTTGATAGAACCTGGTACGGAAGAGTTATGGTTGAGAGGCTTGAGGGATTTTGCTCTGAAAATGACTGGCAGAGAGCTTACAACGAGATTAACGAGTTTGAGAAGGAACTTGATGACTGGGGCGCAGTTGTAGTCAAGTTCTGGGTTCAGATCGATAAGGACACACAGCTTGAGCGTTTTACAGATAGGGCAAACACTCCAGAGAAGCAGTGGAAGTTAACTGATGAGGACTGGAGAAATCGCGAGAAATGGGATATCTATGAGGAGGCAATCGATGAGATGATTGAAAAGACATCGACTACATTTGCTCCATGGCATATTCTTGAGTCCAATGATAAGCACTACGCTAGAATCAAGGCTCTTAAGGTTGTGATTGCGGCTATCGAGAAGAGGCTTAAGGAGGACTAGGAGATCACGGATAGAACTCTATAATATAATAACGACTCGCACAAGGAGGACACGATATGGAATTAGGATTTAAGGAAAAGGCGTCCTACGGCATTGGCGCTGTGGGTAAGGATATGGTATATATGCTCTCTGCGAGCTATGTACTCTACTATTTTCAGGACATACTAGGGGTAAATGCAGTAGCGATGGGTATCATTCTTCTTGCTGCGAGGGTATTTGATGCTTTTAACGATCCAATTATGGGAATCTTGGTTGCTAAGACTCACACCAGATGGGGTAAGTTTAGACCTTGGCTTATGATTGGAACAATTACCAATGCAGTTATGCTTGTAATTATGTTTTCTGCGCCGCCTAAGCTTGACGGGCCTGGACTTGTCGCTTATGCAGCAATCACCTACATTTTGTGGGGTGTTACCTACACCATGATGGACATTCCATACTGGTCAATGATTCCTGCATTTACTAAGGGCGGTAAAGAGAGAGAGGGCTTGACAACCTTGGCTAGATCTTGCGCAGGCGTTGGTTCTGCGATTGTCACCATAATTACCATGATGTGTGTTTATGCACTTGGTAACAACAACGAGCGTGTTGGTTTTAAGTATTTTGCGATTATCGTCGCTGTGATATTTATTGTATTTATTACGATCACCTGCGTTAATATCAAGGAGTCATCAACGGTAGACGTTGAGTCGCCATCCGTCGGACAGATGTTTAAGGCATTGATTCAGAATGATCAGGCGATGGCGGTGGTAGTTGCAATCGTACTTATCAACTGCTCGATTTATATTACATCTAATCTGGTCATATATTTCTTTAAATATGACTTTGGTGGAACGGGATGGTATAATAGTTATACCCTCTTTAACACCTTTGGAGGCGGTATTCAGATTCTTTCGATGATGCTATTTTATCCTTTATTGCGCAAGATTAAAAACAATATGCAAATATTTGATATCTGTCTAATCATGGCGATAGTTGGATATATTAGTTTGCTTGGCATAGCATTTACATCAATGAATACTGTATTTATCTTGTTTATTCCAGCATTTTTTATCTTCTCTGCTAACGGTATGTTGCAGGTTTTGACAACTGTATTTTTGGCTAACACAGTAGATTACGGCCAGCTAAAGAACAACAGAAGAGATGAGTCGGTTATATTCTCTATGCAGACATTTGTTGTTAAGCTTGCATCTGGTATCGCTGCATTTATCGCATCAATCTGTTTAAATGTATTTAGTTTGTCTAATCAGGCGGTTACTGAGGCTGATAAGACTATAGATTTCTCAGCAACAGTAGAGCAGAGTTCAAGAGTTGGACTTAGGGCTACTATGACGGTTGTTCCGATAGTCGGATTATTTATCGCTTTGTTCTGGTTTAAGAAGAAATACATTTTGACAGACGAGAAGCTTGAGGAGATATCTGCTGAAATTAGGAAGTGATTAAATGATAACAATTATTAAAGGGCTTGAGCCCACATTTATGCTTCATACGAAGAATACGAGCTATATTATGAAGGTGCTTCCTTCTAAGCATATAGAGCATGTTTATTACGGTGCTAGGATTCATCTTGACAATACTGATGGTTTGTTAGAGTGTCACGAGTTTGCACCTGGCTGCACTACTGTTTACTCTAAAGAGC
Organism: Lachnospiraceae bacterium; assembly: GCA_024685635.1. Taxonomy (GTDB): domain Bacteria; phylum Bacillota; class Clostridia; order Lachnospirales; family Lachnospiraceae; genus NC2004. The sequence continues at coordinate 18,140 of JAIKVP010000040.1, read as the reverse complement.
ACAGTAATATCAGCCTGGAGGATATGAAGCTAGAGATGTCAGGCTATGGTAAGTCTGATGTCAGAGAGCCTTTTATCGAGCTTATTAAGAGCGATGGTGGAAGGACTGATGACTTCACATTTGAGAGCTATGAGGCGATAGAGGGCAAGCTAGAGCTTGAGGGCTTGCCATGTTCGTATGGAGAAACTAGCGAGGTTGATAGCCTCTTAATCAACTTAGTTGACCTAAAGTACAATATTAAATTAACCCTGCAGTATTCAGTATTTGAAGATGCAGATGTAATTACTAAGAGCGCTAAACTCACCAACACAAGCGATTACTCCTTAAGAATTAAGCGCCTAATGAGTAACCAGCTTGATTTTGCCCCTGCTAATATGCGCTTTCACACATTTAGCGGAGCCTGGGCTAGGGAAATGCATAGAAATGACGCCTATATCGGAGAGGCTAAGCTTGTCAGTGAGTCAAGATCTGGCAATTCATCTAACAGGGCGAATCCATTTGTTATGTTGTCTGATGTCAATACTACAGAGGATAACGGCATATGCTATGGAATCAACTTAGTCTATAGTGGCAACCACTACGAGGCCGTTGAGAGAAATGCATACGGCAAGATCAGGTTTGTTTCAGGTATCAATCCGACTACATTTTCCTGGCATCTAAAGACGGGAGAGAGCTTTCAGGCACCTGAGTCTGTTATGACATTTTCTGAAAATGGATTTAATGGCATGAGCCAGAATATGCATAGATTCGTAAGAAAGCATATAGTTAGAGGCTATTACCGTGACAGAGTAAGACCCGTGCTCTTAAACAGCTGGGAGGCAGCATATTTTGATATAAATGAGAACAAGATGCTTAGACTTGCCAAGGCGGCTAAGGATGTCGGGATTGAGTTATTTGTTATGGATGACGGCTGGTTTGCTAACAGAAATGATGACAGATCTTCGCTTGGCGACTGGACGCCTAATCTAAAGAAATTATCATCTGGCGTCGCTGGTATTGCTAAAAAGATACATGATTTGGGCTTAGACTTTGGAATCTGGGTTGAGCCAGAGATGGTAAATGTTGACAGCAAGCTATATAAAGAGCACCCTGACTGGGCGATTGAGTTGCCTTTTAATCCGCATTCAGAGGGGCGTAATCAGAGAATACTTGACCTTACCAGGCGGGAGGTTCAGGACTATATAATCTCGGCTATGACTGAGGTATTTTCATCTGGCAATATCAACTATGTCAAATGGGATATGAACAGGAATTTTACGGATTATTATTCAAGCGCCTTAACCCCTAATCATCAGGGCGAGGTAAGCCATAAGTATATCTTAGGTCTTTACAGGGTTATGGATGTATTGACGAAAAAGTTTCCTATGATACTCTTTGAGGGCTGTGCCTCTGGCGGCAACAGGTTTGACCTTGGAATACTTAGCTATTTTCCACAGATCTGGGCTAGCGACGATTCTGACGCAATAGCAAGAGCGGAGATTCAGACGGGATATAGCTACGGTTATCCTATGTCAACAGTGACTGCCCATGTGTCTGACATTCCTAATCATCAGACTCTAAGGCGCACGCCGATTGAGACCAGATATCACGTCGCTTTACTAGGTGTTCTTGGTTATGAGTGCAATCTTAATGACTTAGATGGCGAGGGACTAAAAGCAATCCGCCAGCAGATTGAGATTTATAAAAAGCACCGCAAAACCTTGCAGTTTGGTAGATTTTATAGACGAAGCTCTGTATACGATAAGACTGCATTTTCAACGCTTTTGCCTAATAATATGAATGATTTTGAGTGGACTATAGTAAGTGAGTCCGGCAATAGCGCTATAGGAGTGGTATTACAGACCTTAGTTCACCCTAATACGCAATATGCCTGCCTAAAGCCGGCGGGACTTATCCCTGACGGCTTATATAAGCTTGAGGGACGAGAGATAAGCTATAATATTAAGGATTTTGGCAGCTTAGTTAATCAGGTCACTCCAATTCATGTTAAGCAGGATGGAATGGTGCACAATGCTATTGCAAGGTATATCACTATGAATGGTGAAAATGAAAGTCATATCATGTACGGTGATGCAATGATGAAGGCGGGTGTCAGCTTAAAGAGCGCATTTGCCGGAGTTGGATATAACGACAATATAAGGTTTTACCCTGATTTCGCATCGAGATTCTATGTGATTACAAGGGTGACAAGGAAGGCTTAAAGATGCCTTATATTAGCTTAATATATGATTATTAACCCGTTAGCTAACGCTGGCGGGTTTTCTTTATTGTGTAAAAATACTTAAAGAATGCTTTATATTCTTTTCTTTTCGTGAGTTTTTATCATTGAATGTGGATTTTTGATAATGTATAGTAGGATATGTTGTGATAGTGGATTATTGTGCGTATATTGTGTTATTTATACGCAAGTTACTATATATTGAGGTTTATTTATGAGTATCATAGATGAGATTATAAGTGCTTGTGGGCAGGAGTATGTGAGCGTAAATGAGCCTATGAGCAGGCATACGACATTTAGAGTTGGCGGCAATGCTGACATTTTCATAAGGGTTAGCTCTAAGGAGCAGTTGATTAGTGGCCTTAAGGTCTGCAGGGATAGCGATTATCCGGTTACCATATTGGGCAACGGAAGTAATGTTCTTGTTTCAGACGCTGGCATAAGAGGCGCAGTATTTGAATTTGGCAGGGAATTTGCCGATATCAGCGTAGTTAAAGAGGATGATATGGCTTTCGTTACAGTCCTTTCTGGAGCACTTTTATCAAATGTTGGCGCTTATCTTATGAAAGAGGGAATTGCTGGTTTTCACTGGGCATCGGGTATTCCTGGTTCTGTTGGCGGTGCGTGTTATATGAACGCTGGCGCATACGGTGGAGAGATGAAGGATATCATTAAGTCGGTTGAGGTTTTAACTAGCGATTTAAGTGTTGAAGTTAGAGATTTAGAGAGTTTGGATCTTTCTTATAGACACAGTGCTCTTATGAGCGAGGAGGCTTACGTCTTGTCGGCAACATTTGCCTTGCCTTATGGCGATAGCGAGACTATTAAGGCTATGACAGATGAGCTTAATCAGAAGAGAAGAGATAAGCAACCACTAGAGTTTCCAAGCGCTGGTTCTACATTTAAGAGGCCTGAAGGCTATTTTGCAGGCAAGCTTATTGAGGATTCTGGACTTAAGGGATACAGAGTTGGCGGTGCGTCAGTTTCTACTAAGCACTGTGGCTTTGTTGTTAATGATGAGCACGGCACAGCTACTGATATTTATAAGCTTACTGAGGATGTTAAGAAGATTGTATTTGAGAAGTTCGGAGTTAATTTAGAGCGAGAGATTAGACTTCTTGGAGAGTTTTAGAAAGCTAAAATAATCAGTGATTATAGGGCTATAGTGTAATATTTTATTAAGTGGGAGGAATTGATATGCGACTTGTTATTGTATCTGGTATGTCTGGTGCAGGTAAGAGTAGTGTTTTGCGCTTCTTAGAGGACGCGTCATATTATTGCATTGATAACCTTCCAATAAGGCTTATAAAACCTTTTGTAGAGCTTTCATTTGACGGTAAGAGCGAGCTTAACAAGGTCGCCGTTGGCGTTGATATTAGAAGTGGTAAGGATATAGAGAATCTTGAGGGAATATTAGGAGAGATAGTTGAGGCTGGATATGAGTATGAGCTTTTGTATCTTGACTGTAGCGACAGCGTTCTCTTAAGGAGATATAAGGAGACTAGAAGGCGTCATCCTCTAGCTGTTGAAGACAGAGTTGAAAATGGTATCAAGCTTGAGAGAGAAAAGACTGCATTTCTTAAAAAGGATGCAACTTACATTATTGATACAAGCAATATGCTAACTCGTGAGCTCAAAGCTGAGATCGATAAGATATTTGTTGAAGATGAGAAGTACAAGAATATATATATAACAGTTCTTTCGTTTGGTTTTAAGTATGGAATTCCGCTAGACAGTGACTTAGTATTTGATGTCAGATTTTTACCTAATCCTTATTATGTGCCTGAGCTTAAGTATCTAAGCGGTAATGACGCTCCTGTTAGGGACTTTGTTATGAATTGTCCTGAGTCAGAGGAATTCCTTAATAAGTTAAATGACATGTGTGATTTTCTGATTCCTAACTATCACAAGGAAGGCAAATACCAGCTTGTAATAAGTGTTGGATGTACAGGTGGCAAGCACAGGTCAGTTACGCTAGCTAATGCCTTATATGAGAATCTAAAGGCTAGTGGCTACAGCGTTAAGATTGAGCACAGAGACATTGAAAAGGACGCTAAGGTTAAGGGCGAGGCAAGAAAGTGAGGCCTATATGTCATTTAATCGTGATGTAAAAAATGAGCTTAAAAATGTTGTGCCTTCAGCTAGGCATTGCCAGCTCGCTGAGATTGCGGCAATTTTAAGCATTTGCGGTATTGTCAGCATTTCAACCTATGACACATATGAAATCGAGGTAAGGACAGAGAATTCTGCCGTTGCTGATAAGTATAACAAGCTATTGAGAAGATGTTTTCACATTGTACCAAGAGTCTTAGTCAGAGGGCACTCGACTAACAGAAAGGTACATACATATATACAGACTATAGATGATAACGAGGAAGCTATTAAGATATTAAAGGCGACCAAGCTTATGGGGCACGATGGCGACATCAAGGAGCAGCTACTTGTAAATGACAAGGTATTAATTCAGAGAAGCTGCTGCAAGAGGGCATTTTTAAGGGGATGTTTTTTGGCTACGGGTTCTATTACGGATCCCGAAAAGGGCTATCATTTTGAAATAGTGGCCAATGATAGCGAGAAGGCAGAACAGATTAAGGCTTTAATCAACGGATTCTTACTAGATGCCAAGATAGTTGTTAGAAAGAACTATTATGTAGTTTATTTGAAGGAAGGTGCTCAGATTGTTGACGCTCTTAATATTATGGAAGCTCATAAAGGGCTTATGGAGCTAGAAAATATCCGCGTTATGAAGGAAATGAGAAATAAGGTCAACAGGCGAGTTAACTGTGAGACAGCCAACATCAATAAGACGGTTTCGGCAGCGGTCAGACAGTTAGAGGATATTAGATATATCAAGGAGCACAAAGGCTTTAGCAATTTATCTGAGTCCTTAAGGCAGATGGCAGAGCTAAGATTAAGAGAGCCAGATGCGCCACTTAAGGATTTAGGACAAATGCTTAATCCACCGGTTGGGAAGTCCGGTGTAAATCATAGATTAAGAAAATTAAGTAACATTGCAAACGAGTTGCGAAAAAGCAACGGAGACATTTAAGAATTATAGGAGGACGACATGACAACAAGAACAATGGAAGTAAAACTAGAATCAGGATTAGAGGCTAGACCAGTTGCTATGCTTGTGCAGGTTGCAAGTCAGTATCAGAGCAAGATTTATTTCTTGTCTGAGAATCGCAAGATTAACGCTAAGAGCATCATGGGTATGATGGGTCTCGGCCTTACAAGTGGAGAGACTGTTGATGTAAGTGCAGAGGGCGATGACGAGGTTCAGGCACTTGACAGCATACAGAAATATTTGAGTAACGAATACTAATATTAGGAGCAAAACATATAATGAATGAAGACAAGAAGATAATCGAGGGGAAGCCAGTTACCGAGAATAAAATGGGCGTAATGAAGATCAATAAGCTGATTATTGATATGTCACTTCCTCTTATGATATCGATGCTTGTGCAGGCTATGTACAACATCGTCGATAGCTTCTTTGTTGCGAAGATAAGTGAAGATGCACTTACTGCCGTTTCTTTGGCATTCCCTGTTCAGCAGGTGATGATAGCTCTAGGAACAGGTACAGGTGTCGGTGTAAATGCAGTGCTCTCAAAGAGCCTTGGTGAGAAGAAATTTGAACGTGCAAACCAGGTTGCAAGGACTTATGTGGTTATTACATTTTTGACATTCTTAGCAGTATGTGTGTTTGGAATTTTTGGTGTTAGACCATTTTTTGAGGCTCAGAAGAACAGCACAATAAGCGACGCTGCTATCAACTATGGAATCGAGTATTTGACAATTATATGCACAATGTCTATTGGATTGTTTTACCAGATCGGAATGGAGAGGCTCATGCAGTCTACGGGTAAGACGATTTACAATATGTACACTCAGCTAATAGGTGCTGTAATTAACATTATTCTCGATCCTATAATGATATTTGGTCTGCTTGGTTTCCCAAGGATGGAAATGATGGGAGCTGCTGTTGCAACAGTAACTGCTCAGTGGATTGCGGCTTGCTGTGGCGTTTTCTTCAATGTTAAGTTTAATAAAGAAATTAACCTTAATATGAAGGGCTTTAAGATGGAAATGAAAATCGTAAAGAGAATTTATAAAGTTGGTCTTCCTTCAATTATTATGGGCTCTATCGGATCAGTTATGGTCCTTGGTTTTAATAGAATATTGTCGGTATATCAGTCGGCGGTTGCAGTATTTGGTGTCTATTTTAAGGTTCAGAGTTTTGTGTTTATGCCTGTTTTTGGAATGAACAACGGCCTTATTCCTATAACGGCTTATAACTACGGTGCAAGAAAGCCTGATCGCATCAAGGAGACTATGAAGTGGGGCATGATTTATGCCATGACTATCATGGTTGTTGGAACCATCTTCTTTGAGATATTCCCTAAGCAGATTATGGGCATATTTGCGGAGTCTAAGAATACAGTTGCTATAGGCGCACTAGCTCTTAGAATAATCAGTATTCATTTTCCTCTAGCTGCACTTAGCATCATTAAAATGTCGATGCTTCAGGCGCTTGGAGAGGGCTTTAGAAGTATGATGGTTTCGATTACTAGACAGCTTTTTGCAATTCTTCCTTTAGCATTCATTTTCAGTAAAATAGGTGGGCTTGATATGGTATGGTGGTCATTCCCGTTAGCTGAGATAGTAGGATTTGGCATGGTTACAATATTCCTTAGAAAAACTTTTAATGAGAAGGTTTATCCATTGTATGAAACAGCGGATAATTGATTGCAGTTTTACTTGATTTTTATAGTTAATTTATGTAAAATATAACTCGCTGGCAAATGCTAGCGATGTGCTTCGATAGCTCAGTTGGTAGAGCACTTCACTCGTAATGAAGGGGTCGAGGGTTCAAGTCCCTTTCGAAGCTTAACGGCTCAAACCTAGTAAATACAAGGGTTTGAGCCTATTTTTATACCCTTCAAAAAGAACAAGAGTTCTCGAACATATAGCACAATTTTAGCCCACTTTTGCCCACTTTTTCTATCTGACTTTGCACAAACTTTGCACAAATTTGCATGAGTTCTGCAGTGAAGGGGTCATATCTATGTAATAAAAAAAAGGCGCCATATTGGCGCCTTAATATGCTTCAGAAAGATATTGATCGAGTTTGCCTTTAGAATTGCTTTTGCCTGCGTCAAGTTCGGCATACACATCAAGTATCATTCTTATGTCACGATGCCCCATAAGTCGAGCAGCTTCTTTGACATCAACCTCCGAGTAATACAAAATAGTAGCATATTCATGTCGAAAGACATAGGGCGTAAGATCAGTAGCCTTTATCTTACTATTGCCGCCAAGAGCCTCGTTAATTTTGTTATATATCTTAGTCCAAAATCTTCTGTACGCTGTCCTAGACATCAAATTACCGTCTTTTTGCGTGAACAGGTATAGATTATCCAATTCTTTAAAATAATCGCATAATGGAGCTTTAAGCGGTTCGAGAATATCTATACATCTGTTGCCCGATGCAGTTTTAGGCGGTCGCACTATAACTTTATTAGACTCAAAGGCAGCGGCTTTGCTGACGGTGATTGTATCGTGAGCTAAATCTATATCATTGACTGTCAATGCCCTTGCTTCTTCTGGGCGCATCCCTGTGTACCACAATATATATACAAAAGCACGCTCTTTGGTAGATAAGTCAAGTTTAGGGATGATAGAGCGTTCGGAGACGGTAAGCGCACGGTGTCCGGATGACTGTTTAACGGGAACGTGAACCGCCTTAGATACATTCCGATACAACAAACCGTCGTCAATTGCTGATTCAAGCATTTGATTAAGCGTAAGCTTAATTCTGCGTTGAATGTCATAGTGTCCGGAAGCGTTGTTAATACACTCTTGTATATCAGACTTTTTCAAATCTTTTAAGCGAATATTCTTGATAGGGTTGATATGATTTTTAAGAATATTAGCGTATCCGTTATATGTACTGTAGGAAGTATTACTTTTGTAGAGTGATAGCCATTTGTCACCCCATTCTCCGACAGTATACCCTACATCATCTGCATATATGCCGCGCCTTGTGGTATATGCTATATCAGCTTTCTTTTGTTCTAATTCTGCTATCGATTTGGCGGATAACCATTTTGTCTTACCATCCGGAGTTTTAATGCCTGCACGATATAATCCTGATTTTTGTTTTTTAGGCATAAGAAATCACCTCCAAAAGTTGCACCGGTGCAACACCTACTTAAGTATATACTTAAGTATATTACTCAAATAAGTCTGCACACATTTCATCCATTGAAACATTAAGAGCCTTGCATAATGCCACAATATTACATACCTTTGTTGTATCTTTGTTAAGATATTCTATATCCTCAATCGTGCGTTGCGGAACTCCTGAGAGTTCCGCAAGCTCACGAAAGGATAAGCCTTTTTCTGCCCTTATTTCCTTAAGCTTCATCCTTAGCCTCCTTAAAATAATCGATGATGGTATCTAACACTGCCACGGCTGCAAAACCTGTTCCTATATGAAGTATAAGAGTAGACTTCGCTATAATTCCGATAGCAGCTGATAACAAAGCCAATAGAATCAATAATCTGAATTTCATCTTGTAAAAACCTCCTTAATATGTTATTTTATATCCAAGGGAGGGAGCAAACCTCCCTTGGATATGTGGCTTATAAAAGCCTTATGATGAGTTCTGTAAGAACACCGATTGTGATTCCTTCGAGAATTCTTAAGAAGAGCTCTAAGCGCTTGCGGTTGCGTCGCTGGCGCTTTTTCTTTTTCTTGCTCACCCTATCGCCTCCTTTCCTTAACTCTATAATTATTATATCACGGTATAGCGTGAAAGTCAAGCGAAAAAATAAAAAAATATGTAAAAAATGCAAGATTTATAAATCCCGAAAAGCCTTCTGAATCTCGCTTTTGCTTGACTCAAGATTCAACTTATAGGATAATGTATATGAACCACTGAAAGCACGAATATGCCGTAGGTGGTGTTTTTACTTCGAACACCTCTCACATTTATCGTTCTAATTGTACATATATAACATTCAAGCGTTTCTTAATAATTCGGTATCTTTTTTATATTTAGGATTATAAGTCATGTTTTCGATATCCTCGAGGACTTTTTCTTGCCCTAAAGTATTAAGTTTATTAAAGTTTTCAAGGAGTTTTTGCTCAGATGAGGATAGCTCCTTATCATTGCTTTCGTCATGAAACTCAACAAGATCCGATTTGCTAATGCCGAAATAATTTGCCATTAATTCTATTTTATCGATTCTTGGATACGAATTTCCTTTTACCCAGTCTGTGAACGTCGTATATTTGACACCGAGAGCTTGGCACATTTCGTTGCGTGTCTTTCCATGCTTGTTCATATAATATTCTATGTTGTGCGCCATTATGTCTTTGTTACCAAGCATAGAAATCACCTCCTGAAAGTTCTTTTGTACTTATATAATACAGTTATTCCGTAAAAAAATCAATATAAAATGAAAAAAATACGAAAAAACCGTTGACATTACGACTAAACCGTATTATACTTTAACAGTCAGATGGAGGTGATGTAATGAACGACAAAATGATGTTGACGCTTAAAAGCGCACGAGAATTAAGACAGTTGACACAGGATGAAGCAAGTAAACTCATAGGGATAAGCAAAGATACACTGAGCAATTATGAGCGTGGAAAATCATATCCGGATATACCAATCTTGAGAAAAATCGAGGAAGTATATAACGTTTCATATAATCAGATTATTTTTTTGCCTTTGGATTACGATAAAACCGTAAATATCTGTTAGTATACTAACAGATTGATAAATTACTTGACAGTAATTTATCAATACTGCTAAAAGGAGCTATTGCAATAGACTACATTAACGCAAACGAGAATATAAGAGACGTCGTAAGCGACACCTTAATAGCTCTTGAACTCGCCTATGCCGAAATAGCATCAATTATAAGAAGATTGGAGAGCGAACAATGAAAAGAAAAATAAGCGAACTACTGACTAACACATGTGCAATTATCTCGGCATTATTCATCTTGTGGATATTCATAAGTTGGATAAATGTTCTTATAACCCGTCCGTATGTACCGGAATGGAATTTCTTTAAGGTACTTATAGCTCACGGAGAAAATCACAAAGAATACAAATCGATACTAGCCGAATACGAACAGTATAAAGGCGAGTTAAGGCTGCAGCTAAAACAAAAATATACTTATTCGTCGGACAATGTATGGTATTTGTCGCACGTGATGGCAGCGGAAGCGGGAGCAGATTGGACATCTGACGAAGCGGTTTTTTATGTAGGCTCGGTCGTTCTTAATCGAGTAGAGTCGCATATATTCCCAAATACAATAAAAGAGGTTGTGCTTCAGCATGGACAATATGCTACAGTGCCATACTTATCAAGGTACGAGCCAAGTGAGAGAGTTATGGAGATTACATACGACTTGCTTAACGAAGGAAGCGTTCTTCCTGAGAACGTGCTGTACCAAGCCAACTTCCGGCAAGGCAGCGGAACATACACCATAGAGCAAGGTATGTATTTTTGTTATCAATAAGGAGTGAGTAGCATGACGGATCAAGATATAGATAAGATTGTAGATAAAATAATGGAACGAATGGGATTAGGTGGCAAAGAGATGCTTACCATTAAAGAACTTGTGTCTTTAGGCTACCCGGAGAAGATGTTAAGAGAATTATCTCATGCTTCATATGCAAGATCCGTGATTAAGAGGCATGGTCAAGGTTCAGTTATCTATTTTTACAAGCCAAAACTTCAAAAAGATATCGAAGTTTGGCAGTCGAGGCAATAAACACGTTCTCCTCCCTCTAAGATGTGCCGGCACCCCCGCTCATAAGCAAAGGTCGCTGTCCCCTAGGCACTTTGCTCCGGCACATCTTAGAGGGAGGAGAGAGTCCTCATAATGATGCGCCGAAGCCGTTTCAAAATTCGTGATTATAAAAACCTCTTTATTATATTGTGTAGGACACATCAAAAAATCGGCGCATCATTATGAGGATGAAAGGAGAAGCGATATGTACCAAAGATTAAAGACATGTGACGCGTGCGGAGAAATAATCAAAGAGCACGCATTCAGACCTAAAATAATAGAGCTTGACGAAGATAACCGTCTTACAGATATAGAATGGACGGAGCTTAATGGTATTCATTTGTGTAAATATTGCGCATCGAATTTAGTAGATCAAATTATTAAAGACACAGCGCAGCGCACGAAAAAAAGAAAAGTCAAGAAACCTGTTGAAGAAAAAGAAGTAGATAAAGGTATGATTGATGCACTACACAAAGCAGGATGGAGTTACAACGATATATCCTGGGAGATGAAGTTATCCGTCGAAGAGGTATGCAGATATCATCATATATATCAAAAGGAGTTGATGGAGCTTGGCATCAAATAAACGATTAACAATCAAGAACCCAAACGGAACATACAGGCTGATAATGTCGAGTATGAATATAAGACTCGAAGGAGACCCTTTAACGATGTTCGGAGATATCGCCGACCAATTAGGAGCTTATGAAGATATCGGAACACCTGAAGAGATAAGAGATATAGTAGGACCGAATGTAGCAACATATAAGGACAAATTAAAAAGAAAAGGAGTCTGAATAAATCAGACTCCAAAGCGAACAATCAACATATCGAGGTCGAATGTCACTAACTAACTATATATAGTATAACATACCCGGATGTTGATTGCAATATGTTTTTTTCGAAAAAGTAGGGCGAAATGCCTTTTAAGACTTGATTTAAACATTAACTTTAAAGCATCTGAGGTGAGGTAATGTACTACGAGACAATTTATGTGGCAGGCAAGACTATAGAAGTTTATAAATCTGTTGATAGGTTAACAGGTCCTCAGTCAAGAGGACCGACACTTAAGAGAACTCCTGAGGAAATCAGAGATAACAACGATAGACAAGCTCGTCGTAAGTTGACGAGATTGCTTAATGCTAATTTTGCTGATGGAGATTTGTTTCTGACCTTGACTTATAGGGAAGCTGCTTCTACAGATGAAGCAATAAAGGAAGTCAAGAAGTTTATTAGGAACCTAAAAGGGAGATATGAGAGAAGAGGGAGTCCTCTTAAGTGGGTGCTGGTAACAGAATATGAGAACAAGAGAGTCCACCATCATTTGGTCATTAACAACCCTGATGGATTTAACGCTTACAAACAAGTAACCGCCTGTTGGAAAAGCGGAGTGGTTAAGAGTGAGGCTCTGTACGGCAACGGTCAATATAAAAGACTTGCGGAATATTTGGTCAAAGAAACCGAGAAGACAGTAGCCAAAGGAGAAACAAAACAAAGGTGGACTTGCTCAAGAAATCTTATCAGACCTAAACCGAAGGTTAGGAAGGTAAGAGCTAAAAGGTGGCTCAAAGACCCTAAGCCAAAGAAAGGCTACATAATAGATCAAGATAGCGTGGTCAATGGAACTAACGGTTATACCGGTCATGAGTATCAATGTTATACCATGATCGAGTGCCCTAAGAGGGAATAAAGGAGAACTATGGATATAATCAACATTTACATCAAAGCGGAGAAAGTGATTGATGAGACAAGAGGCGCTGGAATGATGGTATTCGAAGATAGTAGAGGTAACGCCCATTCCAAAACGACAAGTATCAAATGTGACGACACTCCGCATAGAGCTAAGCTCAAGATGATATTAGAGTTATTGAAGTGTCTAAAGTTCCCTTGCGATGTAGGAATTTACATTGACGATATCGGAATCAAAACCGCAATCGAAGCCAAGTGGTATCTAAAATGGCAGGATAACGGCTATAAGACCACTAAAGGCAAAAATGTAAAAGATTATGACTTATGGCAAGAATTGACGAGCTATCTTAATACCCATAATGTCGGTGTAGTGCGTTATATCAATATTTTTGACAAAGAATTAAATAAAATTATCAAGGAGGTATAGAAATGGCGAACAAATCAGATACTAAACTAACTGAAAACAAGAAAGTTGCACCGGTGCAACTGTTTGAAAAGTTCGGAGAATTCGACGGATTCGAAGAACTCAACAAGGCAGCGGCAGGGCAACTCGAAGAAGGAGACATTGAAGCGTTAAGGGCGTTGGCCAAAGAAAACGGTATTGAAGCGGATGAAACAGAAGATTACATAGAGGGAATCGTTCCGGAGCTTGTTACACCAATGACGGCAGCCCTAGGAAGACTGAGAGTAGAATTTGAAACATTCCAAAGTCTGAGAGATGGAGAGAAGGAAGCTTGCGTATATATTGCCAAGATGGTTAGTCCGATGTTAATCGATGAAGAATTCGCAAAAGCTGTAACCAAGAAAGGCAAGAGAGTGCACACAATAGAGCAGGCTATGTATGACGCAAGAGTAGCTTGTGGAACTGATGACGATCTTAGAAAGATTATATCGGCATATTACCTTGAAGGTGAAGAAAAAATGAAAGAAATCATCAACAAGGTTAAGGAGGCGGTTAACGATGAAGGCATATAAGGCTGTTAATTGGAACGATAACGCCACCTTCGGCAAAGGCTACAAGTTTGAACCCGGCAAAACCTATGAAGAAAAGCGTTCCAAAACTGCAGAGACAGGCTTTCATTGCGCATCGGATCCGTTCGATTGCCTCAATTATTACAATTGGAACAACGAAAACAAATTTTACATTGTTGAAGCTGAAGGAGACATTGATGAGGATGACCGCGACTCAAGAATAGCTTGTACTCGTATTACTTTTTCTGAAAAACCAATGACTATCAAGGAATATCTCTTAGAGGAAGTGGGCTATATCCTAAAACATCCTAAGGTTAATCTGCAAAATGTCAATGGCAATAAAGTACGCCGCTATGTAAACGAGAAGGCGGTAAGCAATAACATTGAGGATGGAGTAGTAGTTGTAGTGGGCAAAGATACTCTTGTAAGTACAGGACAAGGAACCATAGTATGTTTCATAGTTCGAGATAATCGAAAAATAAGATATATAGGATGCCTTAAGGTCGACGGCAAGAAATATCAACCACAAACGTTCTACGGATATCGCGATACTGATTATAAGGGGGTGGAGGTATGAATCTCAAAGGAGTTAATCTTATTCCGCCTAAATATAAGAGAGACACTTCCAAGAGACTGCTCCGGAGAACACAGACAGCAAACGAATACGGATATTCTGCATTTGTGAACGGAGATACATTGATTCTTGATATATATGACCGAGAAATAAGAGGAGCATATATCGGAAGGGCAGCGGTTGACAGTTTCGGAAGACATAGAACACTTCCGGCAGCGTTTAATATACGAACGCCTAAGAAAGCAATCAATCTCTTAGGAAAAGAATGGACATATAAGCGTGTAGAATCACTGCTTACTTCTACCTGCTATGGTCCTCTTGGATATCTGTCTTGGAACTGTTCGATGTATCCGATAGACAAAGAGTCTCAAGAAGCGTTCGATTATGTCCTTGAAGGCAGACCGGATGGATTGGAAGGGATACGAGATAGCCAGGATAGTTTTGAGCAAAGGAGGTATCGCATGCGACAAGCGAGGAGGCAAGAACGAATTGACAAAGAAATGTTAAAAATTAAGCATGCTCCTAAAGAATTCTACGATTTCTGCAAAGATAAGATCGATGTTGATGTAATGATAGATGCTAAAAAAGCAGGAAGCTATGCATGTACATGTTGTGGATATACTCATGATTGGACTGAATTTGAAAACAAATTAAAGCTCAACAGACCTGTTATATGCCCTGATACAGGAAAAGAAGCGATATATAAAGGCAATAAAGAAATATCAATAAATAAAAGAGTGATGTTTTGCGATACCAATACAGAAGAAAAACTCGTTTTGAGATATTTTGACGCCAGGTTAACAGTCAACTTACATACCGATGAGCATGTATACAAGAGTTTCAATGTAACAGAAGTAGTACGGTTGGTAACAGGTGATAAGATCTACTACGGACAAAGCTACTATGCCGATGAAGATAATCAAGCATGGTGGGACGCCAAAGCTTGTTATATGAGGCCGATGATGACCAAGAAATCCTACATGTATCCGACTAACTTGCTTGAAGGGAGTACATACGAACATTTAGGAGTCGAGCATGCTGCTATGCTTGGATGGGAACTCAACTATAACAACATTATGTGGATGAAGGATCGTTGTATTGAATACGTCATAAAGATGGGTCTGCAGAAGCTAGCTTATCAAATGTCTCAAAGAAGTTGTTGGCACGCCCCGATATACCATACAAGACAGCCTATGCTTGGACTCGATAAACAGAGAATTAACCGTATCAAGCAATTAAACGGAGACTACTATGTACTCGAGTGGCTAATCCAGGAAAAAGAAACCAGCAAAAAGATATCAGATAAAACTCTTAAATGGTTAAGCACGCATCATATACATGTTGATATGGTCGACTTCGCACTTAAGAACATGTCACCGGAACAGATAGTCAATTACCTGAAAAAGCAATCTAAGTTGTCGGGAGACACAATTAAGCAAACGCTTAATACATGGGCAGACTATATCAATATGGCTCAAAAGATAGATATGGATATCAACGATGCTATTGTATATAAGACCAAAGACTTAAAAAAGCGACATGACGCCCTTGTGCTTGAATTTGAAAAGTTAAAAGACAAGAAGTATATTAACCAATTGGCAAAGAAGTTCCCTAAGGTTGTAAAGATATACAAGAAATATTCTAAATACGCATATCAAAATGATAGCTACATGATAATTGTACCGGAAGGAGTAGGAGATATCGTAGCAGAAGGAAGAGCGCTACATCATTGTGTAGCAGCTTCTGATAGATATATGCAGAGGATAGAAAATGAAGAGACACTTATTCTGTTCCTCAGAAAAACAGATAATCCTAACGCTCCGTACTATACATTGGAAGTAGAACCGGGTGGAACGGTAAGACAAAAAAGAACAATGTATGATAGGCAGGATGACAACCTTGACGAGATTGTTGAGTTCTTGAAAGAATGGCAATCATATATTAAGCAATACAAAGAAGACAGAACAGCAGCTAAGAAATCAAAAGAAGCAAGAGCGGCCAACTTTAAGGAACTTGAAAAATCCAAGAGAGTAATACCTGCCGGAGAACTCGCAGGTCAACTTCTGGCCGATGTGCTTAAAGATGACTTAATGGAGGTAGTGTAAATGGACGAAGTCAAAACAATAGACAGCGATGTTCTTATGGAATATCAAACATACGAGGAATTTAAGACCGCTCTTGACGGAGCAATGAACCAGGCAGCGGGAGCGTTCGTAACAATTGGATATTTACTTAAAAAAGCAAGAGATACGGAAGTACTTTATAAATCCGGATATAAAGATCTTTATGAGTTTGCGGAAAAAGAGTATCAGCTCCATAAAGATCAAGTATCTAGATTCATAGCAATTAATGACAGGTTCTCAATTAACGGGTATGGCATAGAGCTGAAACCGGAGATGAAGAACTTTGGAGTAGCCAAACTTTCAGAACTTCTTACTCTCCCTGATGAGATAGTAGAAACAATCCCACCTGAAATGACGCGTCAAGAGATACAAGAAATCAAGAAAGACATTAAAGAAGAACAAAAAATCACAGATATTGAAGTAATGTTCGAGAAAAAAGCAAATATGCCCGACACGCTAGCAGGTCAGCTCTTACATCAATATTTCTACGATAAGCGAACTAAGTTCACTAATCTTGCCAATGACGACAAAGTAACACCCGAGTCTGTGCTGTTCGCATTAGCATCAAGTGGAGTAGGATCTGCTAGAGCGAGAGTAAGCGGAGTTGGAACATTAATGATGACTCTTGCAGGTTCTGACAAGGATGTTACCGTGCTGAATGTTAGACAGCCTTCGAAGAAAGTCACATTATCAATAGCAGAGCTTAAAGAACTTGTGGTTACTCAATATAACATCCCGGATAGTATGGTTAATCCTGAAGATACCCTTAAGACTATTTGGCAGAATTATTACGGAGAAGCTTTTCAAAACTCTTCAAAACCGATTCAAAACGATGTCACAACAGAGAAAATAGAACCAAAAAAAGAAAATGGTTCTAAAAGTGATAAAGCCGAAAAAAATAACACTGTAAAAACCACAAACGAAGATAAAACAAAAGAACAAAGCAAAAAAGAACCCGACACACCTCAGTTGGAGAAGCAGCAAGTTGAAGTCAAGGCAGCGGAACAGGCAGTAGAGCCAAAAGAGATTGAAGTTGAAGCTGTCGTTGTATCTGATGAATTCGAAAAGTATGACAACTTGCATAATAAGGTCTACAAAGCCAGTTATGAAGAATACGGAGATATCGTTTTCGCCGGAATTAAAAAGTTTATCATTGCCAAATCAGGAGAGGCGAAAGCTAACGAAGGAATAGAAATAGTATACGCTGATACTCATAAAGTATTCTTGGTAACTTATGTCGAGGAACTTCCAAATGGATACAGTATATATGGATTGAACAGGCACGAGGAGGACGAATGAAATCAATCATAGACGAGGGTTCACAACAATGTTTTAACTGTGGAGCTAACAGCTCCGTAGGGCTCCATGTACACCATATATTTTTTGGACCGAACAGGAAGAATTCCGAGAAATATGGGCTTAAAGTCAAATTATGCTACATTTGCCACGAAGACAATAAAAAAGGTGTACATGGCCTTAACACAGAATTAAAGGAGCGTTTATTCCAAATAGGTCAGCAAGCTTTTGAACGAGATCACACTCGAGAAGAGTTTATGGCAATATTCGGAAAAAACTACCTTTAACGCACCAAATATATATCACACACGTAACTATTAACGCTAGGGCTATGCCCGGAAAGGAGAAAGTTGCACCGGTGCAACGGTGAGAATATGAAGATAAATATTAAAACAATCAAAAAATTAATGAAACTTGCCTATACATCCTCAACAGGATTAGCAGTTGAAGG
>JAIKVP010000030.1 GCA_024685635.1 Lachnospiraceae bacterium | reverse complement strand
ATGCTTGTTATCAAAAAGAATTATGATAATTCCCTTGATTTTAGACTAAAAAAGGAGCTGCACACTAACGATTTTTAATCGTTAATGCGACAGCCCCTTTATTAATCTCTTTATCAGTCGATATCGATATCATCTTCGCTAATCTCGTTAGCTATATCCTCGATAACCTCAGCGTCAGTCTTCTTGTTCTTACCAAAGCGATCTAAGATATCAGGAAGCATATCCATAAGCTTAGTTAAGGTCTCCTGATTCTTGACATTAACCAAGCGGGTATGACCATTTTGAATAACCAAAATAGCGCTAGGTGTCATCTTACCACCCATACCACCACCAGCTTTGTTCTTCTTGTCACCGTTTTCAGCATAAGCTCCTGCACCTACACCAAATGTAACATCAACAAGTGGAAGTAAAATAGTATCTCCAACCTTAGTTGGCTCACCTACTACGGTTTTGGTGGATAAAAATGTATCCATCCCGTTAAATAAAGTACTCATAGTTGAATTAAAATCTGCTGACATTATTGACCTCCTTAATTCTTAGCAATCTTCATTGCTCTTTTTGCAGTCCTAATAGTGTTAGGGCTTATAACAATTCTTAAAGCCGCTAAAACTATAACTATCAAATGTATTCGTCCCTTTATATGAACATCCGCCTCTATTACAGTCTCTTCAAAATTAGGAACTATTTGAAACCTTGGCGCTATAACCGGGTAAAATGCTGATATTAAAGCTAAGAGCTGACCAGTTGTAGCAGGATCATCAAATCCATAATATATATATCCTCTAACCTTGTTAGGTAGAATATGTTTAATAATCTTAAAGCCTTGCCTTTTGGCTAATTCGATGGTTTTCTTAGTTGAGTCTAAGTCGTATAAGCGCTTAAATCGTTTGCCCTTATATATGCCCTTATCAAGAGTCTTTCTAACTTCTTTATATTTTTGATGTGCTTCTCTTAAACCATCTTCTATATTGTGTACTAGACTAACTCCGCTGTCAATAGCATTTTTAATCTTAAGTATAAATTTCTTAATGCCCTTAAAGAATAATCTGATTCCAGAAAAGAAAGCTCTTATTCGCTCAAATACTGTGATTTTATCATCTTCAAACTCTAAATCCTCTATCTTAGAATCATCTGATTCATCTACTATCTCTTTCTCATTATTATCCTTAAGATTAGTTTCTATATCAGCTATATCGCTTTTAACCTCTGATATAGTTTCATCTTTAGACTTAATATCAGCAATAATCTTATCTTCTATCTCACTAGTTATATTAGCATTATTATCTTTAGTATTATCTAAGTCTTCTTCCTTCTCATCTATAAAATGCTCTAATTCATAAAAGTCTGTATCATAAAAATCGGCATACTCATCAGCAGATGAGTCTGAAACATAATGAGTATTACTTATTGAAGCATTATCCTTAGTCGCATCTTTTTCTTTGCTATTAGACTCTATCTTTTTATCATTTGCTTTATCTTTAGTTATATTCTTAGTTTCATTTTCTTTAGAGGCATCATCGTCCTCTTCATCCTCATCGACATCTTCACTGTCAATAATCTTAAAAAACAAGACCTTTAAGTTGTAAAGAAGACCATCTTCAAGGTTAAAATCTAGCTTAAATCTGATTATCGGATAAAAATAGCTCACTCTTACTTTAGCATCTAGATCCTTGCCCCCATTATAGATTATATCAGCCTTGTAGCTAATAGGCATAATCAATATAAGGAGCAGCAATATTAGTACAATTGCTAAAAGCCATAGCAAGACAATTCCAATCCATTTTAGGATTGTTCCTAATATTATTAGAAATGTCAATTAATTACCACCATCCTTATTGATAGCCATAAAGCTACGTAAATCGGCGCCATTAGTTTCCTTATAACAGTCATCAGTTATCTTTTTTATAAGTTCATATGCATCCTCTAAATCCTTGGCAATACCATAAATAGTAAGATTCTGATAGATGCTATAATATCTTTGCACAGTAACGGGATAGTTATAAATATCAAAAAGATCTACACCATTAGTAGCCTCAGTGATAATAAATACCCCAGTAACTAACTCACCTTTGCTTATCTTAGCTATAATCTTATCTTTTTTCTTAGCGATCTTGTCACTAACATAAAGCTTAGGACTAATTAACATACTCATTCCTTCTTAAAAACTAACGCTCATCCATAATACTGTCAACAATATCCAAAGCAGCAGCAAGCTCTGAATCATCCTTACAGTGCTCAACAGAATACTTAAAATAATCCTTAATCTCATCAACAGAATTAAAGAACACAGGTATAACATTAAATACCTTACTCATAACAGCTCTGTTGACTATCTTAGAGTGCTCCTTAAAAAAATCTTCAAAAGCCTTTAAGGTTTTAGCAATCTCTTCATCAACAAATTCCTTAGTAACCATAGGACTAACACTATCTTCTTCAAGATTAATGAAAATGCTGGTAGAAACAAGCTTCATAGAGACATTAAGAGCCTTGATTCTCTCATCAGACTCGAACTTTGAGCTAACATCACTAAGCATACCCTCGTAGCCCATAAGTCTCTCCATTAAGTCTTCTTGTCTGCCCTCTAAAACCTCAAGATATTCAACACATCTTTCTAGCACTTCGGATGGCTCTTCATTAAAATTATCTCTTATATCAAACAACATATTAAGCGCATGCTTAGTTGATGCGGATTGCTCTGATGTATATTTTTCAAGTTCGGCAATTACATAATAGTTGTTAATACACTCAGCAAATACCATATAAATACCAACTATCCTGCCAAGCTTTGATGACCATTCATCAAGTAAAACAGTTAAATCATTAAATTGATCCTTGCTAACATCCTTATAATCATTGCTAGACAAGGCTTCAATAAACTCATCAATGCCCTCAATACCCTTAATTTCAACATCCTTAAAATCCTTATTAAGACCAGCAGATGTTATTATCATATAGATAAAATCCTTAAGAGCTGCTTCATCAGAATCCTTATAAATCATAATGCTGTCAGAGATAATATCATAAAATCTCTGCTTGGTCATTCTAACAGGAAGCTCTGATATAATTGATTTAATCTTGTCATTTGTAATAACAGCATCTTCTTTTGCACCGAATATAAACTGCTCTATTCTAGTCAGAAAATAGTCAATATCAACTTCGTTGTTATCCTTAAATCTATACTCAACTCTGTTAAGAATATACTCATAAATGCTTAAAATATCAGTATATATGGTTATGTTATTCATAATATCCATAACCTTAGCTCTTAACACTTTAACAGTCTTTAATCTCTCATCATCTTTAAGATATAAAGCATCATTAAACTCTGTTATCAGGGGCCTGATATAGTCATAACCTCCCTCTTCATTAAGCATTTCAAACACAGTATAATATAACATACTTAACTGGATTGAAGAGTAATTATAATATAGATTTGAAAAAGTCAGACTATATTCATCTAAATATTTATCATAGCTCTTGGCCTTTTTCATTTGCCTTAATAGTTCTTTTTCATTCATAATTAAATAATAAACACTTTCATAATATTAGTAATTGAATACTTGCCATATACACTTCCTGCAGTGATGACAACAACGTCATCTTCTTTTACAAGATGTGATTCCTTAACCGTGTCAACTGCGACATTTAAGATTTCTTCCGAGTGTGACACATGAGGCGTCTTAATAGGAATAACACCCCAGTAAATCTGCATTTTCCTTAATGTTGAATCAATTGGAGAAAGTCCGATGATTGGGCACTCAGGATGGAATTTAGATACCACGCGTGCTGTCTGACCTGACATACTTGAACACAAAATATATTTAGCATTTACATTCATCGCAGTGGCAACAGAAGAAAATGCAACAGCACTTGAAACATCCTTGGTCTCTCTAAACTTACGCTTCTTCATATGGAAGTCCTGATCAAGATGTGACTCTGTGGCAAGTGCAATCTCAGACATAATCTGAACTGCATCAACTGGATACTTACCAACTGCTGTTTCACCTGAAAGCATAATTGCGTCAGTTCCGTCATAGATAGCATTGGCAACATCGGTTACCTCAGCTCTTGTAGGACGTGGATTTCTAATCATAGAGTCAAGCATCTGTGTAGCTGTAATTACAGGTTTATAAACCTTGTTAGCCTTGTGAATAAGTTCCTTTTGTACAAATGGAACTTCCTCAACAGGAATCTCTACACCGAGATCACCTCTAGCAACCATAATTCCATCAGCAACCTCTAAGATAGCGTCGATATTATCAACGCCTTCTTGATTCTCAATCTTAGCAATGACATCAACACCGTCAGCTAAATTATCTTTTAAAATCTCTTTAATCTCTAATACAGCCTCTGGACCTCTTACAAACGAAGCGGCAATAAAATCAATATTATGTTTAACTCCAAATATAATATCCTCTTTGTCCTTCTCGGTAATAAATGGTAGATTAACCTTGATATTAGGAAGATTAATGCCCTTTCTATCTGATAAATGCCCACCTGCGATTACCTCGCAGTCAATGGTGGTCTCTGTCTTTGCCATAGGCTTAAGCTCAATTAAACCATCATCAAGTAATACTCTTCTACCAATCTCGACATCCTTTGGCAAATCCTTGTAGCTGACCGGAATTACTCCCTCCCCACCTAAAATATCTTCAGTGGTAAGTCTTACAAGCTGGCCTTCTTCTAAATCTATTCCACCGTTTTCAAAGCAACCTGTTCTAATCTCAGGGCCCTTGGTATCTAACAAAATAGCTATAGGCAAATTAAGCTCTTCTCTAACTTCCTTTACAAGCTTAATCATCTCTTCTTTATCAGCATAATCTCCATGAGACATGTTAATTCTTGCTATATTCATACCATGTGTAGCTAACTGTTTAAGTGTTTCTTTGTCATTTGTATTAGGCCCTAATGTACATATAATCTTGGTTTTCTTCATAAAATGCTGTCCTCCTTATTGAATGTGTTGATGACTAAATATATGGTTCTGGCAATACTCATAATTGCCCTTACATCTTGAACAAAATCTAAATTCTAATTCCGGATTAGACTCCTCTGTCGCACCACAGACCGCACACTTATGTCTTGTAATTCCAGCAGGAGTAACCTTCTTGGCCTTGTTCATAAACTCTCTCTTTCTCTTCATTTGCTTTCTAGAAGGCTTGGTGCGTCTTCTAGTTGAATGATAGAATAAGAAGAAGTTTAATAAGGATACCACGATTGAAACAACATATCCCCAGGCCCACAAATTTCCATGAATAGCAACTGTAGCGTATTCATATACCTGATAAGCCATCAATGCATAGTAAAAATATGCAAGCCATTTGACCTTTAATGGCAATATAAACATAAACAAAATCTGATGATCAGGATAAAGCATTGCAAATGCTAAAAACATCGACATCAGTATATAATAGTTAGTTCCCAAAATCATCTGTGGGCTGCCTGTAGCTATATACATAATCAGCCAGCCGAGCAATGTTCCTATCCAGGTAAAAATAATTCCACCAATAATATAGACATTGTAATAAAATGTTCCCCATGTGTGTTCTAGCGATGTTCCTATCGACCAGTAAAAAATGATAGTGATAATCACAAGAAAACTAGTATCTGGTGGAATAAGTAAAAATGTAAAAAGTCTCCAGACCTGACCATGCATAACCGCATTCATATCAAGGCAGAGAAAACTATACATGGTATTCTGGCCAATCATAATCAGGATAAAGCCAATCGCATATAATATACACATGTAAGAGGTTAAATTAGGAATCGCATACCTTCCCCATTTTCTCTCAAGCTTAGTTAAAAAGCTCTCGTTACTACTCATATAAAACAACCTTTCTTAAAGTATAATTAATCCCTAATCCCCGCTAAAACATATCCTTAAACTTCATAATAACTGCGACTATAGCAGCTATGCCCATACCGACAGCAAGCATAATCCAAAAGCCTATGCTACTGCCCTCAAAAGGGATGCCATCTACATTCATTCCGGCAAATGAAGCTATCATAGTTGGTATACTCATAACTATAGTCAACACCGCTAAAAACTTCATGGAATTGTTAGTGTTGTTAGAGATAATGTTGGCATAAGCATCCATAGTGCTATCTAAGATACCTGAATAAATGTTGGCCATCTCTAACGCCTGCTTATTCTCTATGATGACATCTTCAAGCAAATCCTCATCCTCAGGATATTTTTTAATCGAGTCAATCTTAATCATTCGCTCAAACACTGCTTCATTTCCACGAAGTGATGTTGTGATATAGACAAGAGACTTCTCTAATTCTAAGAACTTAATCATATCAGAGTTCTTAGCTTGATCTTGAAGCTGCAATTGTAATTCATCACTGGTTTTATCAATATAACGAAGATGCTGCAAGTAAATTGAAGCATTGCGATATAGAATCTGTAATATAAATCTGGTCTTTTTGTAGGTGAAGAAATTCCTTATTCTACCATCCATAAATGCTGTAAGCACAGGTGTATCAATCAAACATACAGTAAAAATAATAGTTTCCGTTAAGATAATACCACAAGGAATTGTGACGAAATATTCGTCACCACTACGCTCCTCGGTAGTTGGAACGTCAACGATAATAAGTGTATAGTGGTCTTCCACCTCAATACGAGATCGCTCCTCTTCATCGAGTGCGGCTGATAAGTGATCTATGTCAATATTGTATTTCTCTGAAATCTCCTTAAGCTCAGTAGGTGATGGTGATGTTAACGCAACCCAAGCGCCGTCTGAAATATCATTAATCTGGTCAAAACCATCTTCCATTGTCCTAAAAATACGAATCACATTAACACCTTCTTCACTTCACATAGTTCCTTTCATTATAGTTTCAAAGCTGGTAAATGTCAATTACTTTAACTATTTACGCACCTTTTCAGCTTTTAGATGGTAATTACATATAAAAAAAGTTAATTTTAGTAAATTTATTTGTTTAGTTGTTTTATTGTCATTTTATATTTTTTAAACTATAATAGTAGAGTTTAGGAGTATATAAGTATGAAAGCGAGTGTGTTTAATGAGTAAAAGCTTAGGAATTGACATTGGATCAACCACAGTAAAGGTTGCAATTATTGATGATAATCACAAGATTATATTTTCCGACTACAAGAGGCATTTTGCTAATATCCAGGAGACATTAAAGGATTTGCTAGAGGAAGCCTTGGATGAACTTGGCGATATCAAGCTTACACCTGCTATTACAGGTTCTGGCGGCCTTTCTATAGCAAAGCATTTAGATGTTCCATTTGCACAGGAGGTTATCTGTGTGTCTGACGCATTAAAAGACTATGCTCCCGAGACTGATGTTGCAATAGAGCTTGGCGGTGAAGATGCTAAGATTATATATTTTCAAAATGGTATCGACCAGCGTATGAATGGTGTTTGTGCTGGTGGTACAGGATCTTTTATCGACCAGATGGCATCTCTTTTACAGACTGATGCAGCTGGTCTTAATGAGTATGCTAAGACTTATGACACTATTCACCCTATCGCTGCTAGATGCGGTGTCTTTGCTAAGACTGATATTCAGCCACTTATCAACGAGGGCGCAACTAAGGAGAACTTGGCTGCTTCTATTTTTCAGGCGGTTGTAAACCAGACAATTTCAGGTCTTGCTTGTGGTAAGCCTATCAGAGGCCATGTAGCATTTTTAGGTGGCCCTTTACATTTTCTTTCTGAATTAAAGGCTGCATTTATAAGAACCTTAAGATTAGATGATGAACACACTATCGCACCAGAACATTCACATTTGTTTGCTGCTGTTGGTGCTGCACTTAACTCATCAGAAGATGTTGTTGTCAAGCTTTCAGACATGGTCAAGAAGTTTGATAAGCATATCAAGCTTGAGATTGAGGTTGAGAGATTAAAGCCTTTATTTAAGGACCAGGCTGAGTATGATGAGTTTATCAAGGAGCACAACAGATATTCTGTTAAGCGCGGAGACCTTGCAACATACGAAGGTGACTGCTATTTAGGTATTGATGCTGGTTCTACAACAACTAAGATGGCCTTGATTGGTGAGGATGGCGAATTGTTATATGATTTTTACAGCAACAACAATGGTTCTATGTTAAAGACCTGTCTTGCTGCGCTATCAGATATATATGAAAAGCTTCCTGATTCAGCTAAGATTGTTAATGGTTGTTCTACTGGTTACGGTGAGCATTTAGTTAAGGCTGCATTGATGTTGTCTGAGGGCGAGGTTGAAACTATCGCTCACTACTATGCTGCTGCATTTTTTAAGCCTGATGTTGACTGCATTTTAGACATTGGCGGTCAGGATATGAAATGCATCAAGATTAAGAACGGTGTAGTTGATAACGTTTTACTTAACGAGGCTTGTTCTTCTGGTTGTGGCTCATTTATTGAGACATTTGCTAAATCACTCTCCTATTCAATTGAGGACTTTGCTCACTTGGCATTATTTGCAGAGAATCCTATTGATTTAGGTTCAAGATGTACTGTATTTATGAATTCTAAAGTTAAGCAGGCACAAAAGGAAGGCGCTACTGTAGCTGACATTTCCTCAGGTCTTGCTTATTCAGTTATAAAGAACGCCTTACTTAAGGTTATCAAGCTTACTGACCCTAAGGACTTAGGTGAAAATATCGTTGTTCAGGGTGGAACATTTTATAATGATGCTGTATTAAGATCATTTGAAAGAATATCTGGCTGTGAGGCTGTAAGACCTGATATCGCAGGTATTATGGGAGCTTTCGGTGCTGCTTTAATTGCAAAAGAGAGATATGATTCTGAGACCACTCCTGCCATGCTTGATGCAGAGGCAATTAAGAATCTGGAATTTGAGACAACTATGTCAAGATGTAAGCTATGTACTAACAACTGCTTACTTACAATTAATAACTTCTCTGGTGGTAGACGATATATCACCGGTAACCGCTGCGAGCGAGGTGCAGGTGGTCAGAGAAAGAAAACTGACCTTCCTAATCTCTATGCTTACAAGCTTAGAAGAATATTTGGCTATAAGCCTTTAGCTCCAGACAAGGCATATAGAGGCGAAATTGGTATACCTAGAGTTCTTAACATGTATGAGAACTATCCTTTCTGGTTTACCTTCTTTAATGAGTTAGGCTTTAGAGTAAGACTTAGTCCTATCTCTACTAGAAAGATTTATGAACTGGGTATTGAGAGTATTCCTAGCGAGTCTGAGTGCTATCCTGCTAAGATTGCTCATGGTCATGTTTTATGGCTAGTAAAACAGGGTATTGAGAATATCTGGTATCCATGTATTCCATACGAGGAAAATGAAACAAAAGACGCATGGGAGCATTATAACTGCCCTATTGTTACTTCTTACCCTGAGAATATCAAAAACAATATGGAGGAGTTAGCTGAGAACAGTATCAACTTTATGAATCCATTCTTGGCACTTGACGCTCCTAAAAAGTTAAAGGAACAGATTTATAAGGCATTAAAGCCTCACTATGATGATATTACATTAAAAGAAATATCTAACGCTGTTGATGCTGCATTTGAGGAACAGCATAACTGCAAGAAGGATATTCAAAAGAAGGGCGAGGAAGCATTAGAGTATATCGAGAAGACCGGCAAGCTTGGAATTGTGTTAACAGGTCGTCCATATCATATCGACCCTGAGATTAATCACGGTATTCCAGAGCTTATTACAGGCTATGATATTGCTGTTTTATCTGAGGATTCAATCTCACATTTAGGCGAGGTTGAAAGGCCTTTAATCGTGTCTGATCAGTGGATGTATCACTCTAGACTCTATAGAGCCGCTAACTATGCCAAGACTATTGACAATCTTGAGGTTATTCAGCTTAATTCATTTGGATGTGGTCTTGATGCTGTTACAACTGACCAGGTAAATGATATATTAAGTAATTCAGGAAGAATATACACTGTACTTAAAATAGATGAGGTTAATAACCTTGGCGCTGCAAGAATTAGAATTCGATCTCTTATCTCTGCAGTTAAGGTTAGACATAAACATAAAATTGAAAAGCATGTTGTTTCTAGTGCATATAAAAGATCTGTATTTACCGAGAAAATGGCCAAGGATTACACTATCATTTGTCCACAGATGACTCCTATTCATTTTGACTTGCTTGAGAAAGCATTTAAGAAGGCTGGTTATAAGCTAGTAACCTTACCAGATTCTGATAAGGCAGCGGTTGATATTGGTCTTAAGTATGTTAATAACGATGCCTGCTACCCTTCTTTGATAGTAGTAGGACAGCTTATGAAGGCTCTGGAGTCGGGTAAATATGACTTGTCAAAGACTGCAATTATTATGTCACAGACTGGTGGTGGATGTAGAGCAACTAACTACGTAGGTTTCATAAGACGTGCCTTAGAAAAGGCTGGTTACGGTGATATCCCAGTTATCTCATTCTCTGCTGGTATTGAGAAGAATCCAGGATTTAAGATTAATCCGGCTTTGATTAATTCTGCACTGCAAGCTATCGTATACGGCGACTTATTTATGAGATGCCTATACCGCATGAGACCTTATGAATTAGAAGAAGGTTCTGCTAATGAGCTTCATGAGAATTTAAAGAATAAATGTATAGATGCGATAAATTCTGGTGCTAAATGGGGAACATTTAAGAAGCTTTGCAAAGAAATCGTTGAGAGCTTTGACGAATTGCCAATTAGCGGAGTCGAGAAGCCTAAGGTTGGAATCGTCGGAGAAATCTTAGTTAAATTCTTACCTTCAGCTAATAACCACTTAGTTAAGGTTCTTGAAGAGGAAGGTGCCGAGGCTGTTATGCCTGATCTTATGGACTTCTTCTTATACTGCTTATATAATGCTAATTTTAAGCATGACGTATTAGGAAGAAAGTCACCATTTGTAAACAATACTGCAACCAAGTTCTTAGAGCATTATAGAGCGCCTGCAGTTAAGGCTTTAGAGGCCAGCAAGCATTTTGATACTCCTGTTAAGATTGAAACCTTAGCAGAATATGCAAAACCTTATGTAAGCAATGGTAATATGACTGGTGAGGGCTGGTTCTTAACTGGAGAAATGCTAGAGTTAATCCATTCAGGAGCGCCTAATATTGTCTGCTGTCAGCCATTTGCATGCTTACCAAACCACGTTGTTGGTAAGGGAGTAATTAAGAGGCTTAGAATTGAGCATCCAGAGGCCAATATAGTTGCTATCGACTACGACCCTGGTGCATCTGAGGTTAACCAGCTTAACCGTATCAAGCTAATGCTTACTACCGCAGCAAGAAATGTTAAAAAGGACGCTTAAGATATAGAATATAAAAATGCCGGGATTAATATAATCCCGGCATTTTATGGTTAACACCTTATAACCATTAGATAGCTTAATTAAATTTACTAAGCTATTAGATAGCTTTAAGAACATTTATCATCTCAATAGCGCCTAGAGCACACTCATAACCCTTGTTACCAGCCTTTGAGCCCGCTCTCTCGATAGCCTGCTCAATGTTCTCTGTTGTAATAACTCCAAACATAACAGGAATCTCAGCGTCTAGTGATACATTTGCAATTCCCTTGCTTACTTCGCTGCATACATAGTCATAATGAGTTGTTGAACCTCTAATAACTGCACCTAACGCAATAACTGCATCATATTTGCCTGATTTGGCCATCTTCTTGGCTACAAGAGGAATCTCAAATGCACCTGGAACAAATGCTACGTCAATATTATCCTCGCTAACTTCGTGACGTTTTAGTCCGTCTAAAGCACCATCAAGTAGCTTAGACGTTATAAAATCATTAAATCTGGCAACAACAATTCCAATCTTCACTTCGCCTGGTATCAAATTACCTTCAATCTTATTCATAATAATTCTCCTTTGTTATTTATAGTTTAGTATGTGTCCCATCTTATCCTGCTTGGTCTTAAGATAGAAAAGATCATACTTAGTTGCATCTATCTGAATTGGAACGCGTTCAATAATCTCCATTCCAAACTCATTCAATTGATAAATCTTGTCAGGGTTATTAGTTAAGAGCCTCATTGTCTTAATTCCTAAATCTCTTAATATCTGAGCACCTATATAATACTCTCGCTCATCTCCCTGAAAGCCGAGCTTTAGGTTAGCCTCTAGGGTATCTAAGCCCTGCTCCTGAAGCTCATAAGCCTTTAGCTTGTTAATTAAGCCAATGCCTCTACCTTCCTGTCTCATATAAAGAAGGACTCCTCTTCCTTCCTTCTCTATAGCCTCCATAGCTGATGCAAACTGCTCACCACAGTCACATCTTAATGAACCAAAGGTATCACCTGTTAGGCATTCTGAGTGCACTCTACATAAAATATCCTTGCCATCTCCAATATCACCCTTGACTAATGCCACATGATGCTCACCATTTAAGCGGTTAACATAGCCGTAGGCCATAAACTCACCATACTTAGTAGGCATCTTAACTTTAGTAACCTGGTCGACTAGCTTGTCATTTAGCTTTCTATATTCCTGCAAGTCCTTGATTGTTGTTACCTTAACGCCCCAATTCTTAGCATGCTCTAAAAGCTCAGTCGTCCTCATCATTGTACCGTCTTCGCGCATAATCTCACAGCAAAGGCCAACTTCCTTTAAGCCAGCTAATTTCATCAAATCAACTGTCGCTTCAGTGTGACCATTTCTCTCTAAGACACCATTTCTCTTAGCGAGAAGTGGAAACATATGACCTGGCCTTCTAAAATCCTCAGGCTTAGCATCATCCTCACAGCATTTCATAGCTGTTATAGATCTTTCTGACGCTGATATTCCAGTAGTTGTATCCACATGATCAATAGATACTGTAAATGCAGTCTCGTGATTATCAGTATTATAATCTACCATTTGCGGAATGTGAAGTTTTTTGACATAAGCTTCAGACATAGGCATGCAGATAAGTCCGCATCCGTTTCTTGCCATAAAGTTAATGTTCTCAGTTGTGGCAAATTCTGCAGCGCATATAAAATCACCTTCATTTTCCCTGTCAGGATCATCTATAACTAGTACAATCTTGCCCTGTCTTAAATCCTCTAAAACCTCTTCAATTGTGTTCATAATTCATAACCTTTCTAAAATCCATTTTTTAGTAGAAACTCCTTAGTTATTGAAGATTTATTATTATCCTCTTTGTCAGAGGAAAATGACATCATTCTCTCAACATATCTCCCTATTATATCTGTTTCAAGGTTAACTATGCTTCCTTCTTTCTTATAAGCTAAGCAAGTATTAGCCACAGTATGTGGAATACAAGACACTGCAAATGAATCAGCATTCAACTTAGCTACCGTAAGACTTATTCCGTCTATGGCAATTGAACCTTTTTCAACAATATATTTCATAATATCTTTGCTTGCATCTATATAATACCATATGGCGTTGTCATCCTTAACAATTTTAGTAATTGTTCCAACACCATCAATATGACCACTTACAATATGTCCACCAAATCTTCCATCAGCGCTCATCGCTCTTTCAAGATTAACCTTGTCGCCTGATGAAATGTTAGAAAGTGATGATCTATCCAAACTTTCATGCATTATATCAGCAGTGAAGTATGAACTGTTAACAGTTGTAGCAGTAAGACATACACCATTTACAGCTATGCTGTCTCCCACCTTAGTGTCTTCAACTACAGTTTTTGCAGCTATAGTAATAACAGCCGAATTCTTTCCTTTATTAATCGACTTAACCTGTCCAACCTCTTCAATTAGTCCGGTAAACATAACTTTCCACCCGCCTTAAAATCTCCTTCAAAGAGAAAATCCTCTCCGAGTCTTGTAACAGACATATTCTTAAGCTTAAATGCCTCGCTAGGATCATCAACTCCCTCGCCTAACACAGGCATTTTAGCATTAATTCCTCCAAATATCTTAGGAGCAATATAAATCTCAGCCCTGTCGTATAAGCCATATTTTAACATAGCAGCGTGTAATCCGCCACCACCTTCTACATAAATGCTGTCTATTCCTAAAGCACCTAGTTCTTTAATCATCTTAGCTAAATCGACATGACCATCATTTTCAGCTATCTTTAGGATTTCTACTGCATTTTCTTTATATTTATTAATTTTATCTTCATCATTAGATGTTGTAGCTATGATAGTTCTTATGTCCTTGGCCATAGTGACTATCTTAGACTCAAACGGTGTAACAAGCTTAGAATCAACAACTATTCTAATTGGATTTCTTCCACCATCTACCCTGCAGCTTAATTCTGGATTGTCTTTGATAACAGTACTGCTACCAACCATAATAGAGCTATACTTGCCTCTTTGCTTATGTACATGCTCTCTTGCAATCGCTCCTGTAACCCACTTGCTTTTAGAGCTTTTTGTAGCGATTCGTCCGTCCATAGTCATTGCATATTTCATGACAACATAAGGAATTTTCTCCTTGATATAATGGAAAAAAACTGTGTTTAGCTCATCACATTCATCTTTTAAGAAATCTTCATGGACTATAATACCATTTTCTCTTAAAATAGCAACACCCTTGCCCGAAACCAATGGATTAGGGTCACGAGAGCCTATATAGACCTCTGATATTTTAGACTCGATTATCGCCTCTGTACAAGGTGGCTGCTTGCCCTGATGACAACACGGCTCTAAGGTCACGAACATAATAGCATCATCAGCACTAGTACTAGCATTTTTAAGAGCATCCCTCTCAGCGTGAAGGTCTCCGTATTTCTTATGCCAGCCCTCGCCTATAATCTCACCATTTTTTACAATTACTGCTCCAACTAGAGGATTAGGTGAAACTAGTCCAATTCCTCTTCTAGCAAGGCTTATAGCCCTTCTCATATATTCTTCCATCATATACTCCATAAAAAAGCCCCAAGCTTAAGCCTGGGGATAATAAACAAATAATAAAATGCTGTTATAAAAATGAATATAAATCCCAATTAATTAACAATAGCGTCCATAATAGAATCAAAATAGTGATTCTTATAATCATATACCTTACCGGCATCACAAAGAGCTGCTAACTCAGGTAATATAGGTATCTCTACTATAGGCGCATCCTTAGTTGGCTTATGTTTAGCAGCTATTTCTTTTAGATGGCTATCTCCGTATATCTTATGCTTCTTGCCACAGTCACGACATTCAAAATATGACATATTCTCAACTAATGCAATAATAGGAATACGCATAACATTGGCCATATTAATTGCTTTTTCAACTACCATATTAACTAAGTCCTGAGGCGAGGCAACAACTATAATGCCGTCTAAAGGAAGACTCTGAAATACAGTAAGTGGTACATCTCCAGTTCCAGGAGGCATATCAACAAACATAATATCTACATCATTCCAAAATACATTAGTCCAAAACTGCCTTACTGTGTTAGCAATTACCGGGCCTCTAAATATTACAGGCTGTGTTACATCTTCTAATATAAGGTTTATAGACATAACCTGTATGCCATTAGCGCTCTTAACCGGAATCATAAGGTCGCCTTCAACGCCTGCTTTAGTATCTATTCCATAACATTTAGGAATTGATGGACCTGTTATATCAGCATCAAATATAGCTGTATTAAGGCCTCTTAAAGCAGTTTCATTGGCTAACAGTGATGTCACTAATGACTTACCTACTCCGCCCTTGCCACTTACAATTCCGTAGACCTTGTCTACCTTAGCTCCTTCTCTTAAGTCAATCTTAAATTGTTCCATTCTTCGGTCTTTCTTCATCAGCTCTTAAAGACCTCCACTTCCTTGGTCAATCTTACAGATAATCTTCTCAATCTGTCGCTCTGCTTCTCGAGCTCATCTACCGTATCAGCCATGGCTTTAGTAGATGTTATGGTATCTTCAGTTGAATCAGCATTTCTCTCTGAAATACCACTTAGGTTGTCAACTACGCCTAAGATAGCATTAGAAGAATCACCTAGTATATCCATCTTGCGTCTAATCTCTTCGATATTCTCTCTAGAAGTCTCAACACCATCTGATACTGCACTAAATCTCTCGTTGGTCTCATCAAGCTTAACCTGCTGATCATCAACATCAGCCTTTAATTCTTCCATAATAATCTTGGTCTTGTTAGATTCTTCAATAACGGACTTGATGATATTATCAATCTCAATAGCAGCTTTATTAGACTGTTCTGCAAGCTTGGTAATCTGTGTTGCTACTACTGCAAAGCCTTTACCTGCTTCTCCAGCTCTTGCAGCCTCAATGCTGGCATTAAGTGAAAGTAAGTCAGTCTCATCAGAAATGTCCTGAATAAGCGTTGTAGCAGTACCAATCTTCTTAACACTGTCATTGGTAATCTCAATCTGAGCTGAAATCTTATCGATTGAGCTCTTGGTTGTATCATTGGATGCGTTGAGCTCTCTGATAATCTTCTCTGAATCCTCTTCTGCCTGAGCCATCTTACCAGCCTCAGTGTTAAGTGAGTCAATCTGAGATATTACAAAATCAATCTGTTCACCTATCTTACCAACATTATCAGAAACGGACTGGGTGTACTCTGCCTGAGTTACAGCACCTTCACTGATAACATTAACGCTTCTTCCTACATCATCAACTGATACTCTTGTATTCTGTGACATATTTTGAAGATCATTGGCTGAATCAGCAAGTTCATTCATAGATTCCTTCAAATCATTAATAATATTTCTAAAGTCGCTCTGCAATTTGACAGACATATAATATATATCTCCAAGCTCGTCTTTACGCTTTAAGAGCTTCTCATCATGCTCAGCAGTTAAGTCTCCACCTGCAACTGTAGCAAGATATCTCTTAGTCTTACGCATGGTCTTAGACATTCCTGCAGCAATAAATGATACTAAAATAAGTGATGCCAATAGAATAATAACAGAAATAATAATAACTCGGTTACGCTCTTTAGCAATCATTTTCTGAACTTCATCAACAGGAG
>JAIKVP010000020.1 GCA_024685635.1 Lachnospiraceae bacterium | reverse complement strand
AGTATCCCTGCGGAGTCTGATATACCCCGGTCACATCATCCAGATACCCAGGAATCAGCTCCTTACAGAGAAAGAAAGATGAATCCGCATCCTCAGGAAGGTCATGATATCGAATGCCAAACTCTCTGGCATAGGTAAAACCACTTTTTCCATAGAAATCAATGTTTCCTTCAAACAAAACCGCCCCGAAGCCCATTCCGTCAGCTTTTTCCAAAGAGTAATCCAGCAAAGCCTTTCCGTAACCCTTGCGCTTCAACTCCGGGGTGATGCCTATCGGACCCATCGTTAATATCGGTATCGTCTTCCCGTCATCGCCCTCGATAACCGTCTTCACAAAAATATTCTGGCCTATCAGACGTCCATCCTGTTCCATGACAAAATCCAGTTCCTTCACAAATGCCGGATCATTCCTGAGCACATGGATCACATAATGCTCACTGCATCCCGGACGGTAAACATTCCAGAACGATTCTCTCACAAGATTCTCAACAGTCCTGTAATCCTCTTCCTTTTCCTGTCGTATCATATATTTATTTGTATTCATCTCATTTGCTCCTTGTATGGTCAAGATTGTCAGTTATATATTTCGCTTTATCTTCCTTAAGTCGCTCCTTATTCTCTTCTAACTTATAGTCATAATCAAGTGATTCAGCCCACTTGTCATATCCGCTATTAAATTCATCTTTATAAGTATTGGTAGGATCATTATACACTTCACTATGACCTCTGTCATCAAATCTGATAAACGTATTTACGCCGGAACATTCTTAAGCTTCGGTCCTTGATCTGTCATCTTCCAAATGTTTGTGAAGTCAAAGCCTACATATGTAGCCTCATTAAACTGCTCAGCCTCTTCAACTCCATTTACTCCCGAAATTGCAAATGGCTTCTGAGAATCTCTATACTGTACAGCGGCAGATTTCGACTTCCAGTAATAAACATTAGTTAATGTCGGAAGCTGACCATTTTTTTCATCATCTTCATCAAGAATTTGTCCGCCAAGTATTCCCGCATCAACATTTCCGACATTGAGCACTCTGTCTACTGTTCCACGTCCGCCATTCATAATTCCTCCGGTAGGCCAGCCGTTTACTGATGATGTCAGCTTAATCTCGCCGGAATTTAAACAATCGTAAATTATACCGGCTTCGTCATTGGTAACGGTAATTCCTGCCAAAGAACCCCATGGATAGTTTGTATGAATACTTCCTGCAAATTCACATTCTGCTATAGTCGATTTGTTGCAATTACTCCACGCAATTCCGGCAATGTACGCATTATGTATATTTACACCATTTAATTGCGTTACTGTGATATTAACTTCAGACTTACACTGTTTAATCGTAGCCACATAATCATTTCTTCCGACAAGTCCACCCACTTGGATATCTATATAGTCTTTTATATTAGAATCGATATTTATTGATATTGTTCCTGTCGATTTGCAGCCAATCATAGACGCATTAACTGCAAGAGTACTGATTGGAGCGATGTCGTCACTAAAAGTACCAGATATCAGTTTCGTGATAGGATTGTCCTTGTCAGACGCAACACAATTATAGTTGCAAACAAACTCAACATTTTTAATCTTCCCGCTGTACTCGTCAAACACAGGTCTGTCAGATATAATCTTATGCCCTTTTCCGTCGATATTTAAATCTGCATATCTGTAATCAATCGGATCTACACCTGTCATATCGATATCATTTGCAAGATAATAAGTCCATCTATTGCTTGTACAATTCTTTTCCAAATTGCAAAGCTGCTTAGCCGTCTTGACAGCAATATTTGAACTGCCTTTAACTCTGACATTATTGATATTCAAATACTCGCGATAGTTACCTTTGATTGGTTTTTTAAACTCCACCGTAATCATAATTGATGTTGTTTGTTTTGGTGATGAACGCTTCGGTGTTACCACGATTTGATTTTTGCCTTTTTTCTTTGCTGAAAACCACACAGTATTCCCGTTGGTTATCGTCAAGCTTTTGATATTCGACGTTTTAATATTTTGAACCTTGACCGTCTGCGCCTTCGCCTTGTCGGATGCAAATGTCAGACTCGTCTTCGACAGTTTAACCTTCTTCGCTGCATACGCATCCTTACTCGAACCAAAAATCGCTGCAACAAGCAGAAGAATAAAAATGCCTCCGCCGATGATCTTTCTTCTCTTTTTTATCATATCCATAAATTACCTCCTTAGTTTACTCACCCATACTCTTTCCAAAACACCGAACTTCCAGATACATCAACTAAAATCATTATACCACATGACTTATATAAAAACCACAGAATCTGTTCCTGTGGTCCCTTACTCACTGTTGCCTTCGAGCATACTCTTCTCTTAAGATAGAGAAAACTCTTCTTCCTTCATAGTGGTCTTTCCTCCAAAAGAAATCTCTAAATACTCCTTCATAGGTTAGACCGCACTTTTCTATGACTCTTCTTGATGCTTCATTTTCTGTACGACAATCAATCTCAATTCTATGAAAATTAACCTTATCAAATCCAAATGCGATTACTGCTTTTGTGATCTCTGTGGCATATCCCTTTCCCTGAAACGCCGGACCTATAACATACTCAATCTCACCGTGATAATTATCTGAATCCACAGTAAAATAAGCGATTTGCCCTATACATTCTCCTGATTCTTTTTCTATCACAGCCCAACGGTAGTAATCATCCTTAGAATAAGATGCAATGTACTTCGTGTCAAACAGCTCTTTTACAGCCTCAGGCGTTGCATAATACGGTTCACCATAATCATACTGTGTCTTCTCATCAGCAATCCAATTGCGAAGCATAGAATCAATATCTGAATATTCAAAGCGACGAAGAATCAATCTCTCAGTATTAATAGTTTGCGTACCTACATGTGTTAGCATATGTTCTCCCCTTTCAATTCTTTTTCTTCTTATGTACATTTCTTATTGTCTTTTTCTTCTTTTTGCCGCCTGATGCGCCATTCCCTTTATTATGTTCGTTGTTGTTTCTCACGTATTTACCGTTTCCATTTAATTTTGGAGCGTGAGCATATTGCTTGCCTTTCTTAGCATTATAAGACGCATTATGTCTTGGTCGAATCAAGCATTTTTTATCAAAGCCAATCAAATCTTCTCTTCCGGCTTTGACAAGAGCCTCATAAACCAAATCATAATTAGCCGGATTACGGTACTGAATCAAAGCTCGCTGCATCGCCTTTTCGTGCGGATTTTTGACCACATAAACCGGCTTCATATCACGCGGATCAATTCCTGTATAGTACATGACCGTAGACATAGTTGACGGCGTAGGATAAAAGTCCTGCACCTGCTCAGGCATGTAACCAATATCTCGCAAATATTCCGCAAGCGCCACAGCCTCTTTCATTGTGCTTCCGGGATGCGATGACATCAGGTAAGGAACCACAAATTGATTCTTTCCCATTTGCTCATTTAGTTTTTTATAACGGTGGATAAAGCGTTCATAGACGCTGTTCTCCGGCTTTCCCATCCTCATAAGCACCGGATCCGCAATATGCTCCGGCGCAACCTTTAACTGTCCGCTGATGTGATGCTCTACCAGTTCTTTAAAAAACGTATCGTCCGAATCCGCAAGCAGATAGTCAAAGCGTATACCTGAACGCACGAAAACTTTTTTAACCTTTGGAAGCTCCCTGAGTTTTCGTAAAAGCGCTAAGTAATCGCTGTGATCCACATAGAGATTCTTACATGGTTTCGGAAATAGGCACTGTTTGTTCTTACACACGCCATATTTCAACTGCTTCTCGCAGGAAGGGTGTCTAAAATTAGCTGTCGGCCCACCAACATCATGAATATATCCCTTAAATTCCGGCAAATCTATAATCTTCTTAGCTTCGTCGATAATTGACTCATGACTTCTCACCTGTATCGTGCGCCCCTGATGAAATGTCAGGGCACAGAAATTACAACCACCAAAACATCCACGATTGCTAATCAAAGAAAACTTGATTTCAGAAATAGCAGGCACCCCGCCCTTCTCTTCATAAGAAGGATGATAATTTCTCATGTAAGGGAGAGCGTAAACATCATCCATCTCCTGTGTAGAAAGAGGTGGCTGTGGAGGATTCTGCACCACAAATACTCCGTTTGGATATTCCTCAACAAGCACCTTCCCGGTAAACGGATCAGTATTGTCGTACTGTATCTTAAAACTTTCAGCGTAATAGCGCTTATCCTCCTTCATTTGATCATAAGAAGGAAGTCTGATCTCATCATAAAACAGGTTCTCGTCTTTGGTTTTATACACAGTTCCTTTGACAAATGTAATATCAGAGACATTCAAACCACTGTTTAACGCATCCGCTATCTCAACGATCGATTTCTCTCCCATTCCATAGGATATCATATTCGCCCCGCTGTCAAGCAATATAGACCTCTTGAAAGAGTCTGACCAGTAATCGTAATGCGCCATACGCCTAAGGCTCGCCTCAATCCCACCGATAACGATTGGAATGTCTTTGTAGGTTTTGCGAATCAGATTACCATATACCACAGTCGCATGATCCGGGCGCTTTCCTACCTCACCGCCTTGGGTATAGGCATCCGTCGAACGGCGCTTTTTGGATACATAATAGTGATTAACCATGGAATCCATATTACCACCGCTGATTATAAAAGCCAGACGTGGCTTACCAAGAATGGAAATGCTGTCCTGATCTTTCCAATCCGGCTGGGAGATGATACCAACCGTATAGCCATGTGACTCCAAAACCCTGCTTATGATTGCCGGGCCAAACGACGGATGATCCACATAGGCATCTCCGATAACATAGACAAAATCTAGCTGGTCGATATTTTGTTTTTCTAAATCTTCTTTACAAATAGGGAGATATCCGGCCATTTCTCTTCCTCCGTTAAGTATTGGTGTTACCATATCTTAAATAAACTCATCACGTTTTATTGTATCACACCTTAAAGCTATGTAGAAGTTTTGGTTAAGTTTTAAAGATTCTCTAACACCCGTCTGATATTCTTTTCATTCGGAGTGATGATATTTATATCCACCTCCGGATGCTCTTTGGCATACTCTGTTAAAACACCAATCAAATTATCTTTGGTTTCCATGTAATCATCTATAATTACCTGATTACTATATCCAAGTTTCTTTAAAATGATAGCTGAAACCACCCCGGTTCGATCTTTTCCGGCATTGCAAAAGTACATAACATTACTCTTGGCATTCATTATAATATTGATAATCTTATCCATCTGATCGTCTATCATTCTAAGATAAGATTCAGGTACAGCATCAAGTGATTCCGGTAATCTTTAAAACATCCTCTGTAGTTGTTACCACTTCGGTAGTTGACTCTGTCGTTTTATCTGCTTCAGTCACTAATGCCTCTGTAATTTTGGTCTCTGCTGACGATACTTCGGTTGACAAAACTTCAGATATATCTGTTTCGTTTTCAGTGCTGTCGGCTATTATATACTGATATGTCGCTCTGAGCGAAGCGAAAAATCTTTATATTTAAAATTACGGAGGAGAGCGCAATAAAAAGGGGTCACGATTAAAAAAATCGTGACCCTTAGTGAGCAGTAATAATTGTATAGCTGCTGGCATTCACAGTAATAATACTGCCTTCAACACAAATATACCAATTTTTTCCCTGCTTAC
Source organism: Lachnospiraceae bacterium (assembly GCA_024685635.1). Taxonomy (GTDB): domain Bacteria; phylum Bacillota; class Clostridia; order Lachnospirales; family Lachnospiraceae; genus NC2004. The sequence continues at coordinate 969 of JAIKVP010000020.1, read as the reverse complement.
TTATCTCTGCATTTTCTGACTTTATCTTAGACTTGCACCACTCAACAACATCAACTTCATCGAGTGAAAGGTTTTTCTTTATCCGTTCCGCACCCATGTCGGTTGTATGTATTCTGTCTATGTTATCAAAAAGAATCTGTTTATCCAACTTTACTTCTGTTGCTGATTTTTCTGATTGCAAAAGTTGGATTGCCTGTTCAACAGTAATTACCTTAGCGTAACGCGTTCCCCACATAAATTCGTTAAAATATTTATAAGCGGTCTCCTTATCAAAATAAGGATTATCATAGGTTGAGTTTGTATAAGAAGGAACAATTATATTGAACCCATTTTCAAATCCACTTTTGATTGTTGCATCCATACAATAGTCTGTTGAAACACCAATAGTCATAATGTCTTTTTCACCTTTTGACTTCAGATATTTCGTTAACCCTGTCATTGGATGGAAAGCGCTGTTTACATTCTTCTCAAATCGCTTTTCATTATTTATTGGCGCAAATTCCTCATATATTTCATAATTGTCCGTGCCTTTATCAAGATCCGTCCCCGGGCCGTCATCATGCTGAACATATGCGACTTCAACACCATTTTCTCTTGCTATAGTTATTAGCTTTTTGATGTTTTCTTTTACAGTTTCAAATGCATACAGCTTCTCGTTAAAACATCCCTTTTGTGTATCTACTACTAAAAGCATCATACTTTTAATCTCCTTTATTCTTTATCTTCTTTTTTGATGCTCTCCTTAAACCACAGGGTCTGTCCCTGTGGTTACTTATTGCTGTACATTTGTTATATCATAAATAGGCAACTCCGAAGAGTCGCCTATCTTCCAACAACACACTTTATCTTTACTTAATCACCGGGTTTTTAAGATTCATAAGATCCATAAACTCTGAAGGAGATGATTTAATTACCGAGGACGGGATAAGGAAGCCCGTAAGGATAGCCATGAACAGCCCGCTTAAGATA
>JAIKVP010000005.1 GCA_024685635.1 Lachnospiraceae bacterium | reverse complement strand
CTGACTCTTCTTTTTCATATATTTCTAAACTTGATGCTTTTTTAAGCCCCAAGCTTTCAAGACCTGATAACAATCCCATTATGAACTCCTTTATAAAAGCAACTACTTAGCTGGCTTAAATGAACTCTTAAGTGAAACAATGCGGTTAAATACCATATGCTCAGTCGTTGAGTCCTTAGCGTCAACTGTAAAGTAACCTTGTCTGACAAACTGGAAGCTGTCATATGCCTTAGCTTCCTTTAAGGATGGCTCCAAATAGCAATCAGTTAGAACTGTTAATGAATTAGGATTCACATTGACAGTGCCGTCCTCTTCGTTATATACGCCCTTTTCTTCATCAACAATATTCTCATAAAGTCTGACTTCAGCCTTGATAGCAGTAGAAGCATTGACCCAGTGAATAGTACCCTTAACCTTGCGGCCAGTAAAACCAGAACCACTCTTAGTCTCAGGATCATAAGTCGCATGAACTACTGTAACATTGCCATCATCATCAGTCTCGTAGCCAGTACATGTAACAAAATAAGCATTCATAAGTCTTACTTCGTTGCCAGGGAACAACCTAAAATACTTCTTAGGAGGCTCAATCATAAAGTCGTCTCTGTTGATATATAACTCTCTTGAAAATGGAAGCATTCTCTTACCAAGCTCTTCATTTTCAAGGTTGTTATCTACTTCAAGCTCCTCAACCTCTCCCTCTGGATAGTTGTCTATAACAAGCTTAATCGGATCTAAAACTGCCATAACTCTAGGGCGTTTAAGCTTAAGATCCTCTCTAATACAATACTCAAGCATAGCATAGTCAGATGAAGAATTGGCCTTAGAAACACCTGAGAGCTCCATAAACATCTTGATAGACTCAGGCGTAAAACCACGCCTTCTAAGTGCGCTTATTGAGACTAATCTAGGATCATCCCAGCCATCAACGATTCCATCTTCAACTAACTTCTTAATATATCTCTTACCAGTGATAACATTGGTAAGATATAACTTAGCAAACTCAATCTGTCTAGGTGGATTCTCATATCCGACCTCTCTTACTACCCAGTCATATAATGGTCTATGATCCTCAAATTCCAATGTACATATAGAATGAGTAACTCCTTCTATAGCATCCTCAATAGGATGAGCAAAATCGTACATCGGATAAATGCACCATTTGTCGCCAGTATTGTGGTGAGTCATTCTTGCAATACGGTAAATGATAGGATCACGCATATTTATATTGCCTGCGCTCATATCAATCTTAGCTCGTAAAACCTTGCTTCCATCAGGAAACTCACCGTTCTTCATTCTCTCAAACAAATCGAGATTCTCTTCTATTGAACGCTCTCTATAAGGGCTGTTCTTGCCTGGCTCCTTTAGAGTTCCTCTATATTCTCTAATCTCATCTGCTGACAAGTCACAGACATAAGCCTTGCCCTTCTTAATAAGAGTTATGGCTGCCTCATACATTTGATCAAAGTAATCTGATGCAAAATATAAATGATCCTTAAAGTCTGCACCAAGCCACTCCACATCCTTCTTAATTGACTCGACAAATTCAGTCTTCTCCTTAGTAGGATTGGTATCGTCAAATCGCAAATGAAATGTTCCATTATACTTCTTACTTAAACCATAGTTCAAAAGAATAGACTTAGCATGTCCTATATGAAGGTATCCATTAGGCTCAGGTGGAAATCTTGTAACCACATGATCATAAACCCCTTCAGCTAAATCCTTATCTATCTCCTGCTCAATGAAGTTCTTAGAAACAATCTCCTTATCTTCTTCATTTGCATTAATGTTATTGTCTGCCATTTCTTCCTCCTAAATCAGTTCATCGGATATTCATCAAAAAATACGTGATCACCGATGCGCATGGTTCTTACGTCCGGGTCTTTAACTGCCTTCTTAGCAAGCCAGTTGTCATACCTTGCGTAAAACAAATAATCTTTTATATAACTCTTACCCTTAAGTGCGGTTCTTGCCGCTGCCTTACACTTCCTCATCGCAGCAGCTATAATACCAGTCGACGAATCAATCTTATTATAGAGCTTTAGAGCGTTCTTATAATGAGCACCCGTAACTGCCGTAAACTGATTCTTAGCATAGACAACTGCCTTGACCGTGTCAGGAAATCTTTGATCGTTAACCCTGTTAATTATGACATTGCCGACTGCAACCCTTCCCTTCTGGGACTGATTACCCGCCTCGGCATAGATAATGCAGGTCATAATCTTAAGCTCCTGATAGGTGTAAAGCGTAGTTGAGTACACCTCTACATTATCCATAAATAATGCGTCCTGAGCAGAAGATGCCTTAACATCAGTCGGATAGGCAAATGCTATCGCCATTATAACTGCCAACAAAATTGACATGCATCCCCGCAAACATGTAAATTTATTCATAGCACACCACCTTTATATCCACATAGATACGAATATTATAACATTTTCATCATTAAATTAAAAGGGGGTAAACGCTGAAACTTGCTACTAGTGTATTATAGCAGAAAAATAACCGAACTAAGTCCGGTTATTTTCATTGCAATTATTTTAACTTTTTCTTCAAGTGAGCTAATAGTTCCTCTCTAGGTGTAGATTTTAAGATGTAACCGTTAGGCTTAAGCTCCATAACTCTAGCCACGCCCTCTCTAGTACCAACACCTGTTAAGAAGAATACCGGTATATCCTTAGTAGTCTCATCTGAGCGCAACATTTGCAAAACCTGCGGTCCATCAACTACTGGCATCTCATAATCTAACAATATTAAATCAACCTTATTCTTAACAAGAAATTGAATTGCCTGCATACCCGCAGTGACAATATCAACATCATATTTGTCCTTAATCCACTCTCTTACCATTTTAGCAAATGCTGGATCATCATCGACAAGCAGGATTCTCTTCTTAACTTCAGTCTTCTTATCAGTTGCTATAACACTTTCAATTGTATCAGGTAATATCTCTAAATCAACTGGTCTGTTAAGCCAGGTGAAAGTTGAAAACTGAGGAATTACCTCTAGCAGCTTCTCGTGATAATTGGCCTCTCCAATCACAATAAGCTTAGATTCTGCATTGATAATAGTATTACAAAACTCAGTTAACTGTTTTTTCTTAACTCTGTCCTCTGCAATCTCACCGGACAGATACAAAATGAAAAGGTCAGTTGTCGCAGCCCAAGCCTTAACTCTTTCAAACTCTTCTACTAAAACTTCCACTCTATAGCCTTCTGTAACCAGCTTTTTTTCTATGCCTCGAACAACCACGCTATTCTGGTAGACAACAATACCAATACTTTTGCCGTTTGCATTAGCCATCGCAAGTTCCTCCTAAATACTATGATAATATTTTTATTATTCCTTCATAATCAAATGAATCTGCTGCCCTCTTAATAGCCTCGTACTTATCCTGCTCCGACACAGGTATGCTGTATTCGTTAAGCTCGTCAAAAACTTCATCAAGCATATCACAATCAAGCGCCTCTGCCGCCTCTTTTGCTGCCTCATATACAGTCTCCATAAGAAACATATCAGCAACTGGCTTATCAGTCTCAACCTTTTTAGCACATATCTCGCTAAGTGTATCCTGATATTTTAAATAGTCAGTGATAAGATCTTCATGATGAGCCTTAATAAAGTCGATATCAGAAGCTTTACCAGCCATCTCTAAATCCTTTGCAGCATCTGAAAGCTCCATAGCTCCAATAAGCTTAGCAGAACTCTTTAGGGCGTGCACCTTGATAGTATAATTATCCCAGTCCTCGTTCTCATAAAAGCTCTCAAGTTCCTTAGACTTATCATCTATCGATTCATAGAAAATGCCCAAGACAGACTTAAATGCATCCTCAGAGCCACTGTTTTTAATAGCAATAGCTCCATCTATTCCTTCTAAGCTATCATACCACATAGGCTCAGTTTTTTCTACTTCTTTAGTTTCTTCCACCAAAGCTGAAGCATCCATTAAGCCAACCATGTTAGCATTTTCTTCGAGGTCGAATTCTTCTTCCTCAGCTATATCAATATCGTCCTCTAGCTCAAAATAAGAACCTAAATCATAAGAATATTTGCCCTTATCCATATAAAGAAGTCCAAAGGTTCCTGGTCCACAGTTTAGTGAAATCGCAGCCGAAGCCTTCTGGAATATTATATGCTTAAAGTCAAAATGCTTTCTTACCTCTTCCTCAATCATGAGAAGAACATCCTCGTAGACGTCAACATAGGTGATAAATAAAATGTCAGTATCAGGCCTAGCCATCTTAGGAAGTGCCTTTTTAATATACTTCATATAACAGGCTTTTCTATTACCCATCAAGATTCCTGCAACGCCAAATTTGTCATCCTTAATCTTAAGACAAGGGCGAAGGGATAAGTTGAGCATAAACTTGTCTAAGCGCTTAGAGATAAACCCTCTTCTCATCATATAATGAGTCTCTGCAATTACAAAGCTACAATGAAGTCTTGATTTAACACTATCAAGCTCCTCTATAATCTTGTCAGGAAGCTCATTACGCTGTGCCATTTGTGCCGCGATAAGCACCATCAAACCTGTGGTGCTTGATAAGAATTCAGAGTTTACTATCTGCACATTGTCAAATGCTTTAGCAGCCGTATAAGCTCTATCATACTCCTCACTCATACTTGTAGTAAGCGCAATATGAATAATCTGATGTGCTTTCTTTAGCTTATTTGCAAAGAAGAGTTCGTAATCTTCTACGCTTGGCGGCTCAGAATCTATCTTTCTTGAATCATCATTTAAGTAATGAACAAGGTCATCAGTGCTAGCCTCTAAGCCATCCCAGTATACCTTGTCATCCATATGAACAAGGAAAGGAATAACCTCAACCTGAAGCTCCTCTAGGACATCCATAGGCAGGTCACACATCGTACTTGTTGTGATAAGAACCGGCTTCTTCCTGCTGTAGCCCTTAGCCGTGTTCATCTCTCTCTTAGAAATATCCTCGCCGTATGTATGAACAATCTTCTCATCAGGCAAATGCTTTAACAATAAATCCTCTAACTGCTTACCTGAAACAGGCTTAACTAGATAATCATCAAATCCTGTTCTAGAATATAACTCTCTATTCTCGCCACCAGCATTGGCAGTGAGGACAATAATAGGAGTCTGATTGTTTAATCCACCCTTTTGTTTTCTGATGCGAGAAAAGCACTCTAATCCGTCCATCTCCGGCATCAGGTGATCCATTAAAATGACATCATAACGCTTGGTTAATGTCATATCAAGAGCATCTGCTCCACTTGTCACTGTGTCTGTGACAATCTTGGTATCTACTAATAGCTTCTTCTCAACATCCAAGTTCATCTCGTTGTCATCAACGATAAGTATTCTAGCCTGATCAGCAGTAAAGCTTGCCTCATAGTGAGATGAAGCACTATCCTTGCCGTAGTTAGCAAGATTAACTGCGCCAAACTTGGTATCGCCACTAATTCCCTGCTTCAAATAAATAGTAAATGTTGACCCTTGAGTGTAAACACTGCTAACCTTAATCTCGCCATCCATAAGCTCAATTAACTGCTTAACAATAGAGAGTCCTAAACCAGTACCCTCGATATGACGATTTTTCTCCTCATCAACACGCTGAAAGGCGTCAAACAAATGTGGAAGGGCATCCTTCTTGATACCCATACCAGTGTCAGATATAGAAAATAGAATCAAGACCTGATCACCAATAACCTCCTCACACTCCATATGAAGAGTAACCGAACCCTCTTTGGTATACTTAATAGCATTATTTAAAATGTTGATCAAAATCTGTTTAACCCTGACCTCGTCACCAAAAAGCTCTGCAGGTAGTGCAGGGTCAATATCTACTTCAAACTTCAATCCCTTTTGATCTGCCCTCAGCCAAATCATATTAACGATCTCAGATATCATATCTCCAAGATTGTAGTTAACAGGCACGATATCCATCTTGCCAGCCTCAATCTTACTGATATCCAAAATGTCATTAACAAGCGCCAAAAGCATACGGCCTGAGCCCTGGATATTAGAGGCGTCTTTTCTTATCTCATCAGACGCTGTATCATCTCTTAAAATAAGCTCGTTTAATCCCAAAATAGAGTTAATTGGAGTACGGATTTCGTGACTCATACTTGAGAAAAACTGGCTCTGAGAGCGGTTAAGCTCCTCTGCTCTTTTAGTTTCAGCCTTGGCTCTACGGTTTTCTTCTCTAAACAGTTGCTTTTGAAACCAAACCATTAGATAAACATCAAATCCTACAAGCAAGACAGAAACAGCTGAATCTATACACATTTGCATCTCGGTATGCTGATAGATTAAACGCGGATATAAGTGGTAAAATGTATACTCAGCAATAACCATTAACGAAATAAGAGTAGTCATAAATCTTCTGAATATACCTGAAAGCATTATTCCTACATACATAAATGCAAATGCTGTCCAGACAATTCCGCCACCTCTAGGGCCTCCACCCCAGACAAATGACACAGGAAGTACCGCAACTACTAAAAACAGAGTCTGTACCCTGCTACCAAACTTCGCCATATTCCTTTTGACAAATACATAAGAAGAAACTGGTATAACAAGCAGTGTTACTATTAAGGTCATAATTTCTACAATATGCTCATGAATAAATATATCAACTAAAAGAGCAATAAAGATAGAAATCTCAGCAATAATCGCCATAAATACTATATTATACTGTTCAAAACTCTTGTCGCTGCCTATTCGTTTCTCCCATAAAGACTTTAAGCTTTTCATTATAATCCACCTCCTACGGTAACTGACTCCGTTTCAGGCAGTACTTTTTTCATAACTCTCTCAAACTCAGCAACATCAATAGGCTTACTTATAAAGCCGTCAAATCCTTCGCTCATAAACATCTCTCTTGCGCCGCTGACTGCGTTAGCCGTTAAGGCGACAACCCTAATGTTAGTGCCCATATCAGATGCAAGATTCTTTAACCTCTTCATCGCTTCAACACCGTCCATCTCAGGCATCATATGGTCCATGAAAATGACATCGTAATCATTTACTGCATATTTATCTATAGATTCCTGACCACTGCTCGCTGTATCTGTAATCATTCCATAATTTCTAAATAAGCCTGTCGCAACAACCAAGTTCATAGGCTCATCATCAACTATAAGACATTTGACTCCCTTTAGATTGATCGCAGTAGAATCCAAATCATTGCTTAAGTCCATATTGCCAGTTCCTTCATTTAGTATTCTAGCAACTGGATATCCATATAATGGCTTAGGCATAATGATTACCTTGCTATTTTCATTGGTCTTAAAGCCCTCCCTTGCTGACACGGCAACGACAATCCCAAGACTCGCAAGCTCGTCAAAGAACAGTGGATTAGCCATATATTCTTCCTCACCCATAAATATGTGGGAAACATCAATCTTCTCGGTAATTCCCTCGATTTCTCTGACCGTAACAGCAGAGTAAAGATTGAGCCTAAGCCCCTCTGCCATATGCATAGCCATAACTCTGTAAAAGTCTCTAACCTCAGGCACTTCGTACTTCTCTGGCGAAACATGAAATACAATATTGCCCGCAAGCTTGGTATCAATCCTAAGACAAGGAGTAATATCAACAACCTCCTGCGGAATACTAACTCTTACTGTAGTTCCAGAGCCTTTCTTGCTTGTTATTGTCGCAAAACCGTCCATCTTGTGAACAAAACCATAGACAACATTTAAGCCCAAGCCTATTCCGCCTGTGCTTCTGTTACGCTTTTTGTTAGCCTGATAAAGTCCCTTAGATGCATTGGCAATGTCCTTTCTGGTCATTCCAATTCCAGTATCAGTAACCTCAATCTCTAAGTTAACTCCATACTCTCTTTTGATAGTAGTAATGCTAACTAATATTCCACCCTTTCTGGTAAACTTAATTGCATTATCTACTAAATGTCTTATTATCTTGTGGATTTTCCTAATGTCACCCTTCATCATGGTAGGCACATTAGGATCAAGATCAACGACAAATTCTAACTCGCTGTTCTTTACAGAAAACGTAGCTAATAAATCGTTAATTACTGAAGTGATAATATATTTTTCCTCTTCAAGAATTAAGTCACCGCGCTTAATCTCGGTGTAATCCTGAATATCTTCAATCTGCCTAGATAGTCTTAAACCTGCATCACGAATTGCAACAACATCATCTGTCTGCTCATTCTTTAAAATGATAGTAGACATACCATTTACAACATTTACAGGTGTTCTAAGTTCATGGGAAATGTTAGTTAGAAAGTCCTCTGTATCGTTAGCATAGGCCTTCTTTTGATTCTCGCTAGCTTCTAGCTGATGTGCATTATCCCTCTCAGATGCAATAACTCTTCTTGAAATCATATATATAACGAAAGCTGATACTAGGTGCAAGGCAAGTCTTAATACTGTATCACGGTTTAGTTCTAAACTCTTATTATTATAATCTAATGCAATCTGAATTCCTACTAAAATATAATACTCAACTAATAGGATATTTAAGAACATATAACGGCCTAAGAGAGCAAATGTTATCATAAACATCGCTGAAAATGCTATAAGATCAAACACAACTCCCTCATGCACTCCGTTAAAAAACGCCAAAAGAGCAGCGTAAATAAAATAAAAATTCTCACGCTGATACTCATCCATATACTGCCTAATGTGCATAAGCCACAAGCAGACTATACCCACAATTAATAGAGGTGGAACCCAAAACTCCCAGCCTCTAAAAATGCTCTCAACTAATACTCCTAAACAGGCAACCGTCAATATTCCTATGACAAATACCTGTATTCTTTTTCCTTGATTCATACTGTCTCCTTATACTCTCTTATTCCCCTATAAGTCTCATTAATTATATCCGAATCAATGTCCTTTTAACATCAAATGTCATCATATACAACCGAAGTTGCGTATGATACATTAACTTTCTTACTGGATTCTATTGCATTCCACTCTGCTAAAATACTATCTATCATAACGCTAACCTTGCTCTCTTGAAAGCCTGGTAAGACTACGAAAAACTGATCTGCCCTAGTCTGCATAAAGACATCTATAGCTCTTAATTTCTTTTGAAGAAGCTCTGCAAAGCTAGATGTTATCTCCTGATACTGTTCAGGAGAAAGCATAGTACAGTCCTTAATGACAAATAATATCTCATATACCATATTGCCATATCTTCTGTTATATCTTCTTATGTATTGATATACATTTGAAAATGCTTCCTTGCTAAGATATAAACCTCCCTCGCCATCTCCTCTCTCTTCTACTATACGAGAGAGCTTGACAAGTTCGTAATCAAGATCTGTTTCAGAATCAGAATTCTCATTAGGATGATAAATCTCATATCCATGCTTGCCATTTTGCTTAACCTTATAAAGCGAAATGTCTGCATAGTGAAAGAGCTTATCATATTCAGTTGAGTGAGTTGGTGAAAATGCTATTCCGACACTCACTCCGATAGGGATTCCAAAATTCTCACCCATAAGCTCTTTACAGGATTCAATTAACTGTTCATTAATCTTCTTTACTATAGAGCCTACAGAAATCTCCTGTGTTATATCCTCAAAAAAGACAAGAAATTCATCTCCGCCAATTCTGCTTACTAAGTCACCATTTCTAAGATTCCATCTTAAAATATCAGAAAATGCTTTTAAAACATTATCACCCATAGTATGACCATATAAGTCATTAACTAACTTAAAACTGTCAAGGTCAACAATCATAAGGGCACCTTCACTAATTGCACATTTATCCTTAATCTTCTCAGTTCCGTTTACCTTGTTATAAAAGCCGGTCAGCTTATCTATCAAGGCTTCCTCAGCAAGAGTTTCTATGGTCTTCTTGTTGTTGATTGCCTTATAGATTCTGTTAACCAGTATATTCTTATCAAATGGTTTTCTGACATAGTCTGAGGCTCCAAGCTTTAGGCCTTGAGTCTCCTTATCGTTGTCATTCTCTCCAGTTAGAAAAATGACAGGTGTATGCTTTTGTCCATTAGAGTCTTCAAACTTTCTAAGCATATGATATGCACCAAAGCCGTCCATATCAGGCATCATAAGATCAAGCAGAATCAAATCCGGCTTGTTCTTTTCCATAAATTTAATTAAATCCCTGCCACTTCTTAAGCAGCTAACCCTCATATTTTCTGATCCAAGCAGTTCTCTAACGTTGTTAAGACTTATTGCCTCATCATCAACTACGACTATCCACTCGTTCATAAATCACCCATTCTCCTTCTCATCTAGCATATATATATGGCAAATATAAGCATATGCCTTATATTTACCAGCCTTGTAACTAATAAAAACACTTCCATTATTATATCACATCAAGGAGCAAATATAAAACATAAATACACCTTAAGGCTATACTTTTTTGAATAAAAAAAAAGCGATAATCCAGATAGCAGGATTATCGCCAAAAGCTTCCAACGGGAGTCGGACCCGTGACCTCATCATTACCAATGATGCGCTCTACCACCTGAGCTATGGAAGCAACTCAACAAAGGCTATAATAGCATATTTTATTTTAGTTATCAAGTAAAAAATAAAAAAATGTTATATTTATCTAACAAGTTAATATTTACCAATTGCCTTGGCTAATTTAGTACGAATTCTGTTGATAGCATTTTCGATAGATTTCTTTTCTTTGCCTAGTTCTATAGCTATTTCTTCGCATTTCTTTCCGCCTAGATACTCTTCTAGCACAGTTCTCTCATATTTTGACAAATGCTGTCTAATATATTTCCATATCATATCTGCGCCTTCCTGACCTATTACCCAGGCTTCAGGGCTAACGTCTGACGAGGCGATATAGTTAAGCAAACTGTCATTATTTCTCTCTTCTCTGTCTTTTTCTAGCGAAGGGTCTATTGATACTGCGTTGTTTAGCACTGCATTTTTTTCTCTGCGATCTGCTCTCCAGGCGTCGTTTAGCTGATTTCTAATACATCTGGTAGCATAGACCGGAAAGTCAATGCCTAGTTCTTCTTTATAGCTACTAATAGCCTTATGAAGAGCGATCATTCCCTCCTGAATCAGGTCTTCGTTATCAGCTCCAAAGAGGTAAAACTTTCTGCTCTCCTTAATAACCATTCCCCTATATTTATTTAGCATTTCATCAACTGCAGCTGAATCTCCTTCTCTAGAAGCTCTTAAAAGCTTTAAGTCCAATTCAGTATTCATAACACACCTCACTTAAACCATTTACTTTTGCAAACGCTGTCTTACGACTTCAAATGCAAGCACTCCCGCAGCTACTGATGCATTTAGCGAGTCGATATCTCCCTTCATAGGGATTGCGACTTTCATATCACAATGTTCTTTTACGAGTCTGCTGACTCCGTTTCCTTCATTGCCTATTACTATTCCTATTGAACCTTTTAGGTTGGCGTTATACATAATATCTCCGTCCATAGTAGCTGCTGCAAACCACATTCCCTGCTCTTTTAGGCTGTCTATTGTCTGGGAAATGTTGGTTACTTTGGCTACCGGGGTATAGTTTAAGGCTCCGGCTGAGGTCTTGGCAACTGTTGCAGTAAGACCTGCTGCTCTATGTTTAGGAATGATTACTCCGTGCGCTCCGCTTAGGTTGGCTGTTCTTATTATTGCGCCTAAATTATGAGGGTCTTCAATTCCGTCAAGTACAATAACAAATGGGTCTTCGCCTTTCTTTTTTGCATTTTCTAATATGTCTTCTAGGCTTGAGTAGTCGTATGCTGCTACTTTGGCGATTACTCCCTGGTGATGGCCTGTTTCTGACATTTGATCTAGTCTTGTCTTGTCCACGTAGTCTATAATTGTGCCCTGTTTTTTGGCTTCTCTAACGATTGTCTGAACCGGACCGTCAAAGCAGCCTGATAAGACATATAGCTTATCTACTGCATTTCCTGATTTAAATGCTTCTAATACAGGGTTTCTTCCTTCTACTGTTCCTGCCTTAATTTCCTTTTCCATAGTTGATCCTCCAAATGAAAAAAACACAAATTATATCCTTTTTAACAGTTCACTCTTAAGATACTCGTATCTTAATTTCTTCTCTTCCTTGGCAAAATGCACTTCTCTAAACTGTTCAGGATTATCACTGTAATCAAGCCTTTCATCCCCAAATTGTTCACTTGTCAAGTCAAAGACGCAGTCTCCTATAACATTATAGCAGTGATAATTACCGCCTGGCCTAAGGATTCCGTAAACCTTGCCCCCGAATATGTCCTGGGCTAAAAATGCAGTGATTGAGCACTGGCCTAGGGTTTTATTCTCCTCGCTCCACTGCTCTCTCATTCTAGGCGCACAGGTGTTGGCGCACCATATTTCTGAAAGCAAGTCATAGAGTGCTCTTGGATCTTTAATACTACTATATTTTTCAAATGCTGGGGAAATACTCGCATTCTCCCAGCCGTAGAATTCATAACTCATAAGTCCTCCTTTATATGCTCGCTCTCATCGTCCCTCAATACCATAATGTATAAGCTCAACAACACGCTCCATTCTTCCGTCTAAGTATAAGTAACCTACTAGGCACTCCAAGCCAGTCGCTCTCTGATACTCCATCACCGTCGCATTCTTCGCCTTGTTGTAAGGCTTAGAATTTCTGCCTCGGAGGTATACCCGCTCTTCTTCCTCTGTAAAATGTGCCTTCATTTTCTCGACCATCTCAGATTGGGCGACAGCGCTTACATAGTGCTTAACCTCGTTGTGGTATTTGTTGGCTGCCATGTTGACACGGCTGACAACCACGGTTCTGAAGATCAAATCAAACACTGTATCTCCAATATAAGCTAGCGCCAAAGGAGAATACCCTTTTACATCGGGATGTTTTACCCCGAAGCTTTCTATCATTGAGTCAAATGCTATTCTCCAGGCGTCGTCTACTTCATTTATATTCTCTTCCATTTGACACCTTCTCTTGTATCTTTAAGCTCTATTCCCATATTAAGAAGCTCATCTCTTATCTGGTCTGCTAGCGCAAAGTCCTTGTTCTTTCTTGCTTCTTGTCTCTTGTCTATCATTTCCTGAACCTTGTCATCGATTGATTCTTCGGCTCTTTCTGCCTTGATTCCTAGTACATCTAGGAGTTTGGCTATTGTGTCGTAGGCTTTCTTTATCAATTCGTGTGAGGACTCTTCTGTTATTGCTACATTTGCAAGTTTTACTAATTCGAAGATTGCAGCTATGGCGTCGGCGGTGTTAAAGTCGTCGTCCATTGCTTCTTCGTATTTATTTACATAGCTGTCGATTGATTTTGATATTTCTTCTTCTGCATCTGTTAGTACGCCTTCAGTATTTTTAGACAATAAGCCTTTTAGTCTTTCTTCTGCGGTCAGGATTCTGTCTAGTCCATTTGCTGCGCTCTGTACTAGAGTGTCTGAGAAGTTTAGGGGACTTCTATAGTGTACTGAGAGCATGAAGAAACGCAAGATTTGTAGCGGGAATTTCTTCTCGATGTCTCTTACTGTGAAGAAATTTCCTAAGCTCTTGCTCATCTTGTGGTTGTCGATATTTAAGAATGCGTTGTGCATCCAGTAGTTTGCAAATTTAACGCCGTTTGCCGCTTCTGACTGGGCGATTTCATTTTCATGGTGTGGAAATACCAGGTCTTCTCCACCTGCGTGGATGTCCAGGGTTTCTCCGATATATTTTCTACTCATTACTGAGCATTCGGTGTGCCAGCCTGGTCTTCCGTCGCCCCATGGTGATTTCCAGAATGGCTCGCCTTCTTTTTTAGGCTTCCAGAGTACAAAGTCTAGTGCGTCTTCTTTTTCTGATTCTCCGTCTACTAAGAGGTCTCTATGGCCTGCCTCCATGTCCTCGATGTTCTTGCCCGAGAGCTTGCCATAGCCCTGAAATGCTTTTACTCGGTAGTAGACTGTGCCGTTTACTTCGTAGGCGTAGCCTTTTTCAATCAGGCTTTCTATTAACTCAATCATTCCGTCGATTTCTTCGGTTGCTTTTGGATGTGTGGTTGCAGGGCGCACGTTCATATGCTCCATGTCCTGCTTACATTCCTTGATATAACGCTCTGAAATCTCTGAGGCTGATACGCCTTCTTCGTTGGCTGCCTTAATGATTTTGTCATCGACATCTGTGAAGTTAGATACATAGTTCACTTCGTATCCCTTGTATTCAAAGTATCTTCTTACCGTGTCAAATACTATCATCGGGCGGGCATTTCCTATATGAATCAGGTTGTATACTGTAGGTCCGCAGACGTATATTCCAACCTTGCCCTCCTGAATTGGCACGAATTCTTCCTTGCGATTATTTAAGGTGTTATATATTTTCATAGAATTTAACCTCCGTAAATGTTCATTATTAATTATTAGCCGGACATCCGCCGCAACATGCATTTGCTGATGCGCCTACTAAGCCGCCGGCTTCCTCGATTGTCTCTAGGATACAGACTGCGCTGGCGCTTATTCCCAGGCCTTCTCCGGTAAAGCCTAAATGCTCTTCTGTGGTCGCCTTTATATTTACCTGATCAAGGGTTATTCCCAAAATCTTAGCAACGCATTCTCTCATGTCATCTATATATGGTCGCATTTTAGGGGCCTGAGCGATTATTGTGGCATCGACATTGCCGACTAGATAGCCCTTTTCAGATAGCATTTTACTGACCTCTGCCATTAGCATTTTGCTGTCTGCTCCCTTATATTTCTCGTCTGTGTCAGGAAAATGCTTGCCGATATCACCAAGTGCTGCGGCTCCAAGTAAGGCATCCATAATTGCGTGCAGCAAAACATCTGCATCGGAGTGGCCTAAGAGGCCCTTCTCGTAAGGAATATTTATTCCTCCTATTATAAGCGGGCGATCTTCAACAAGCCTGTGAACATCGTATCCATTTCCTATTCTCATATCATCATCCTCCAAGATATAATAAAAAAAAGAGACGAAATTACCGTCTCTCTCCTAATCCACAATAGCGGAGGCGAGATTCGAACTCGCGACACCGCGGGTATGAACCGCGTGCTCTAGCCAACTGAGCTACCCCGCCAACTAATATGAAAAGGCTTACGCCTATGGAACCTACAGGGCTCGAACCTGTGACCCTCTGCTTGTAAGGCAGATGCTCTCCCAGCTGAGCTAAGATTCCCTATGCCATTTTAAGCACTCGATTAGTATAGTATAATTTGATTTTAATGTCAACCAATTTTTTTGAAAATGCGAGATAGGCTATTTCTCTGTGTAATTAAAGTTTATCGCAAGCACTGTCCCTATACCACTGTCTTCTGCTGAATATGACGCCTTAACTATCTCTGGATGATTATCCATAACAAATGTAAGGTTATATTCTTCCTTATTATAGTTAGGAACCAATAGTGAAATGCTAGGCTTTCTCTTGTTTATTGCTTTATTTGTCTTATTTACCACATCTTCATAGTCTTTACAGACAAGCTTATGCATCTGAAAATAGTTCTTATCAGCGCTGTCACAAACTGGATAATTAGCATTTATCCAGCTATGCGTCTTAGCCATAGCTTCGTCTGTTATGTTAAAGAATGTGTGCTGTGCTGTATCTTTAATATCTGGAACTGGATCGTCCCAGGTTATATCAACCTGATACCATTTATCTTCTAGTTTAACGACATTCCACGCATGGTTATCATTGTCAGCCTCACCTATTACGATTTCATTTTCAATGCCGCAGGCATTAAGAAGAAGATACATCGCCTCGGCGTAGCCATTACAGACTGCAGTTTGGTTAACCAGTGCACCATAGGCTGTGTATATGTCATCCTCCGGATCGCCCTTGCCATTCTTTTGATAGACGCAGTTCTTTATAATATAGTCGTGAACAGCCTCTTCCTTGTCGTAATCATCGCTGTAATTAGCATTTATATCGTTAACTATTTCTTTGGCCTTGTCGTATAAGGCCTGTTCTTTCTTAGTAAAACCGTCAGTTGATTTGTTATCAACTAGAGCTTTATATACCTTATAATTAACGCTCCTATCAAGCTCTATATCAAGCTTTAACTTGCCTTCCTTATTCTCACTCATAATTGAATAAGCCTTGACATGTCCAAAAAAGCTTGAAATGTCTTTATTTATAGCCTTTATTTCCTCTTCAGTAACATTTTCTAAATATATCTTAAACTCTTCGTCACCGTTTTTTAGGGCGCTAACAGTGTAATTACAGAGCTCCTCGTATGAGCTAAGTTTATCTAAATCTTCAACGAAATCAAATACTCCATGAATATATAATTCTACTGCTACAAGGCCCAAAACTAGCAAAACGAGCAAGAATCTCATAAAGCCTTTTACTGCTCTCATATTATCTAATCTCCTATTTCTACAATAAAGTGCAGTGATAAGTTTAACACAAATGTTAGAATCAAACAACGAAAACTTGAATTATTTTATCATTAAAAAATGATTAAGAGGGCAAGGCTAAATAAGTTTTTTTATATATACGACTTTTATAAATCTATGATATAATTAGCTTACTATTTTAGTATTTTGGAGGTGCGGCAAATGAAGGGAAAGGTTTTAGAACTCTTTGACGAACTTAATAAAGTAATTCTAGGTAAAGAGCAGGCTATAAAGTATCTGCTTACTGCGATGCTTGCTGATGGGCATGTCTTAATTGAGGATGTTCCTGGCTGTGGTAAGACAACTTTAGCAAAGGCCTTAGCGCTCTTGCTTTCCGGCGAGTTTAAGCGCATTCAGTTTACTCCTGATTTGCTGCCTGCTGATATAACGGGTCTTAGTATTTATAACACTAAAGAGCAGGATTTTGTCTTTAAGAAAGGACCTGTTTTTAGCAATATTTTGCTTGCTGATGAGATTAACAGGGCAACACCTAGAACCCAGTCGGCACTGCTAGAGGCTATGCAGGAGAGACAGGTTACTATCGATTCTATCTGTTATAGTCTGCCTGACGAATTCTTCGTTATCGCTACCGAGAATCCTGTTGAAACCGCTGGAACATTTACACTTCCAGAGGCTGAGCTTGACCGTTTCTTTATGCAGATTGAGTTGGGCTATCCATCTAAGGAGATGGAGATTGCTCTCTTATCTGACAGACTAAGTTCTGATCCGATTGACGATTTAAGACCTGTTATTTCACTTGATGAAATCAAGTCAGTTAAAGATGAAATCAAGAAGGTTTTTATACATCCTTGTCTATTAGAGTATGTTGCTGACATTGCTAGAGCAAGCAGAGAGACCTCCTCTTATGCAGCAGGAATAAGCCCTAGAGGCTCCATAACCTTAGTCAAATGTAGTAAGACATACGCCTACCTTAATGACAGAAGCTTCGTAACTCCAGATGACATCCAGGAGCTTAGCATCCCTGTTTTAGCACATCGACTCATTCCTTCTAACGGCTATACAAGCAGAGTTCAGGCTATTGAATCTCTTAAGGCTATTATCAACAAGGTAAATGTTCCTACCGAGAATTTTAGAGGCTAATTGTTGGCATTTTAAGTCATAAAATGCTTTATATATAAGGAGAGGCCTATGATATTATTTGTTATAATAGCAGTAGTTGCACTGCTATATATCGGGCAAACTTCATATTACGAAAAGCACTGGGCTAACGGTCTTACGGCTAAATTATCATTTTCAAAATCAGTAGCTAAAATCGGTGAAAAGCTTGAGCTTGTCGAGGAAGTGTCTAACAACAAATGGCTTCCCTTGCCACATTTACACGTCAAGTTTATGACCAGCAACAGCTTTGACTTTGACAATAAGGACAATTCCACTGTCACTGATCACTATTACAGAAATGATATTTTTACACTCTTAGGCTATCAAAAAACTGAGAGAACTTTGACCTTTAAGACTACTAAGCGCGGCTATTTTGAAATATTAGATAGCGATCTAATCTCTGGAGATATCTTTTTTAGAAGAACATTTGCCAAACAGGAAAAGAATTTTACAGGACTTTATGTATACCCTTCTCTTCTAGATAAAGCTAACTATCCATCTGCCCTAACTAACAGGGATGGAGAGCTTGCCGCACCCTTAAGCTATAACATTAATCAATATTCATATCGTGGTAGCAGAGAATACATCGAGGGCGATCCTCTAAATCATATCAACTGGAAGAGGACTGCTAAAGAACAGCAGCTTATGACCAATCTCTACACTCCTGTTATCGAGCAGGAGGTTACTATGATCGTCAATTTTAAGCCGTTTTACGAGAATTCTAAAGATGATTTATTAGAGTATGTCATAAGAATTATTGCGACTCTTTCTGACTATTATTTGAGAAACAATGTTCATTTGCATCTTTATACTAACGCCTATGAGGGCGATAAAATAAGCCCATTTTATATGCCACACCTAAATGCAAAAAGCCAGTTAGACAGCCTTATGAAAGGCCTTTCCACTATCAATTTAAAAAGAGAGCCAAAAGATATTAACGATGTATTATCTGATATAAAGCATATTTCTCAAAGCGAAGACCAGACTCTTATCTTCATTTCAAATGATAGAACTAAGCAGCTTATTAATAGCTATTTAGATTTAAAAAGGCTGTATTTATCATCTAGTTTTATTATGCCTGAATATGCCTTGGTTCCTATAAAAATCGACATTCCTGATATGGTTTATTGGGAGGTGGTCAAATGAATAAAAACCTAGCTTATATAGAAGAATTCGTATCATTAGCAATGTTATCTGACCTTATGATGATGATATTATTGACACTAATGCAGTTTGATGTCCAGCACAAGATAAACTATTTTGCCCTGCTATTAGTTCCTATTTATCTAATTATTATCTACTTTGTAAATAGCTATATCACTAAGATATATCTTGCTCTTCCTATACTTATAGCAGCTGGCTTCTTAGTTATACCATTTTCTAATACTAGAGCTGGTTTAGTGTTTAATATTATAGTTGTCGTTATTATTTTTATAGCAGCGCTTTATTCTAGATCTGCAGATAACAGGTTAGCTATCTTACGGACGCCGATAGAGGCTATAATTTTATTTGTAGCAATGTTTTTATTTGCTAAGCATTATGACATCGACTCTATAAGCAGGATTATATTTATCGCTGCATTAGTTTATCTCTTCTTTGGACTTGTTGAAATATATCTTAATAATCTAGTCAAGTACTTAGACAATACAAGAGGAAGTTCAGAGCTAGCGCTAAACTCGCTAATTAAAACTGACAGCACTGTATTTAGCTGCTTTATAGGTTTGATATTTATCGGGCTAATTATTATCTTAATCATCCCTGATAATTTTATAGAAATAATCAAGAATTTTTTCTTAAATATTATCACAAAAATAGTAAATGCAATCCTGTTTTTAATCTCCTTAACAGGCAGCATAAAGTTTCAGAGTATGGATATAGATTTTGGCAAATTAGTCAAGGATGTAAAGCCTATTTTGCCAAGAGAGTTCTGGCTTTTACCTGAGTTTATATTAAAGGCTATTATAGTCATTGTCTCAATTAGAATAATTTATGGATTTATTAAAGCGATAGCTAACCATCTTGTGAAATACCGTGGTTTAGAATATGACAAAATAACATTTTCTAACCCATCTGCTAGTAAGAAGAAGTCTAATATAAAAGTCAAAAAGGAGAATAACAAACTTAGCAAATACAACGCGAGAGACCGCGTAAGGCTTTTCTTTATCAAGCTTGTAAGAGAACATGAATATACTTATAAGCACCTTTATAAAAATGCTACGCCTAAGAGTATTGTCAAAACTATGGAACTTGAAGAGTTAAGTGATTACGGAGTTAAAAGGGATTATAGCTCGCTTAGAGAGGTCTATGAAAAGGCCAGGTATAGCAATGAGCCTATCAAGAGGGAAGATCTTGCTAAGATGAAGAAGAGTTAATTTTTTGATATAAGAATAATTATTAAAAATAATATTTTAAAATAATGTTTTAAAAAAAACAACGCGCAGGTGATAAGCCTGCGCATTGTAGTTAGAAAGGAAAATGATTATTATGTCAAACTGTCGTATAAAGTACTTGTTGATACGCCTGAATATCCACCGTTAGCCGTGTAGGCTCTTGTAGATGATGTAGATAAAGCATTGTTAGATAAGTTGTTGATTGCTGATGCATCAGCTGCAACTCTAGATGCATATGAACTATTGCCCTTAAATAGCACCTTCATTGTTGACATATCAGCAGCCTTAAATGCATCCTCATCAATACTAAGCTTGTTATCAGATCCGACCTTAATTCCTAAGTCAGCAAGCAGGTTAGAGCTTTTAGATGTTCTAGTTGTCATAGTAACTGCTCTTTTAAGGATTGCCTCATTGTCAACTCCTACTGCTGAATCAAGAGTGTCATTGTAGCTCTCTACAAAATCCTTAGCTAGCTTATATAATGAATCCTTGTCATAATCACTAGTTGTCTTGCCATCAGAATCAGTAGTTGTAACCTTGTCGTAGTTAGCATTAACAAGTTCATCAGCTGCAGCCTTAAGACTCTTAGCTGAATCTCTTGCCTTAGCAACACCTGTTGTTGACTCTGCTTCTTTAGATGAATTCTCAACCTTATCGTAATATGCACTGACTAACTTGCCATAGCTTCCACTCTGAATAAGTCCATAATCTCCTAAGCCGTCAATAACACTGCCAAACTGAGATGATGATGTAGATGGAAGTATGTTAGTTGATCCCATAAGTCCTGATGAAGATGAGCTCTTATTAAGCTGTCCAAAATATGACTGTATAGTCTGCGCATTCTGCGCCTCAATTGCTCTAATCTGTGATGAATAATCGCTCATAAATATCCCTCCTTAGATAAAAAACAAAAGATCCTCCTTGATCTTAAAAAACTATATATCTACTATAATTATCGTCTTTTTAAAGCCTAATGTCAAGCACAATCTTCTAGTCCTCAACAAGCTCAATCCCCGTAATATCAGGAATGGCAATAATAGAATAGTTGGTGTGATAAATGACATAACCAGGCTTAGCTCCGTTAGGCTTTTTGATATTGCCCCTTTGAGTGTAATCAATCTCTACCTTAGAATCTGTGCGGCCTTTAGAGTAGTAAGCCGCTAGTCTTGC
>JAIKVP010000299.1 GCA_024685635.1 Lachnospiraceae bacterium | reverse complement strand
AATATTAGTCCATGTAGCTTTAGCAGTCGCCTCCAAGAAGTATTCGTTACTAGAAGACTTAATTCCTATTCTATAAACCTTATATGGTCCACTAACTCTTTTAACTTTGTCTATTGTAATATCATCTTTAACCGAAACTCGATTAACATTGCCTGATTCATCTGGAATAAACTTATAAAGGCCCATAGTATTAACATAACCGCTTGTCTCAGTAAACTCTGTAATGTTAGTTACATCCTCTGGCAACTCAAAACCTAATTCCTCTCCACTGCTTGTGTTACAAATAAGATAAAAGGCATCTCCAGGGCTAGCAAAATCATCAAGCAAGGTTTTGGCTGATGGAACCCTGCTAGAATAGAATCCAATCGGAGGTAAGTTAACCTCTACGAAGACTGAATCTCCTCCAGCCGAAATTGTATATTCACCGTCATTTGTATATTTGTATTCATATATACCATCAGCATTTGGCGAAAGCTTTTCGCTAGTCTTACCACAGCTAATTGTAATCTCTCCTGTATAAGGGGTTATACTGTCATCTGCTCCCCTAGTAGCTAAAGCAAACAAACTATATCGTCCCACTGTTCCTTCAGCAACCTTGCAATAATCATTAGCAGTAGCTTCTGGTGATAGCACATTTTTCTGATTTGCTTCATCCCACTCAATCCAATTACAAAGATTTAAGCCAGTCTTATTAATGGTAAACTCCATCCACTTTTCGCTATCAAAAACATTACCATTATTCTCAGTCACCTTAAGACAAGCGCAAATATTAATATATTCACTGTTTGAATTAAATGTTAATTTAATGGCTTTTATATTAGAATCAGTGGACTTAACATCCTCAATAGTAACCAAGTCACTATCTGCTAGCTTGCTTCTACTACCATTGTCTATCGTTAGTCCATAAGCTCTTCCATCCGTTAATGAATCAACGTCATAATAATCCTTTTTGGCGTCAGGGAAGTAAACCTTACACCAATCCAGATTTGTCTTATATAGAAAATAGACTGAGTCACCCTTTTTATAAAATGCCTTCTCAGAACCACGAGTGATGATAGAAGAAGTGTCATATGTAGGAGTAGATGAGAATACTCCAAGTGGCGCAGATGCATACATATCCAAATAATAATCGCCAGCAAATAAGGTGTAGTCTCCCTCTTCATAGAAGATAATCGTATGCATATTCTTAACATCATTGCCATCTCTATCAGTAGCAAATCCTGTCTTACATACACTCTCAGGAACTGCCTCTTGCGCCTTGGTCTTCTCTAAATCAATACCATCCTCACCCCATACGGTCTTCTTAACTACAAGGTCACCAGTATATAACTTAAGTGTAGATCCATCATAAGTATAAAAAGCCTGATAACACTTATCAAAGCAGTCACATCCCCAATCGCCTACTTCCTCAGGATTAGCAGTCTCTGGATTAACATCACATCCTAACTCCTCATTCCACTGTCCGTTCCAGGCTGCGTAAAATCGTCCTGCCTTTAAATTGTCTTCTGCCTTAGCAGGTATACTACCCACAAGGCTAAACGCCATAGCAAATGCTAGGGCAATCGCCGATAATTTCTTAAATCCTTTCTTCATATATTGTCCTCCTTATTATAATTATTCCCGTCATTTCTCATAAGCCTTAATATTTGATAATTGTAACATATTATGGATATTGTAGCAATAGCATTGTGTAAATTGTACAAAGTGCACAAAGAATAGGGGTGCCAGTTTACATAAAAGCCCTCTATAAATAAAAGCATTAAGCTCATCTACTTTATAGAGGACTTTATTAAATCTATATATTTATATTTTAAATACTATATATATCGCATTGATATATACCATCTAAAACTCCTTCATAATCACATCAACTAAGCCTATATCTTCCTTCCACTCATACTCAATCGCATCATCACAAAGCTGCATGCGATTTAAGCTAAAGAATTTCATAAAGCTGTCAGGACCATATAGTCTGTCTGGATAAATGATAATCTTAGTTGCATTTGCCGTTGATAAGACATCACAAAGACCTGATCTTAGCCCTATAACTGCACCAGAGGCCTCAATTGTTTCAAGAGCATATCTCACGTCATAAAAAAGTTCAATCGTGCCATCTAAGGCCGGCTCTCCGTCACCGCCCTGATTGGTGCACACTGTGTAACCCTTGTCGTGAAGTCTCTTAATAAGTTCAGTCCAAAACTCTAAAGGAAGCGCCGTTGCAGTCTTAGCATAAGGAAGAAGTATCACAGTCTTTCCCCTGACTAATCCATGGTCCTTAAAAAGCTTATCAACATATGCCTTCGCCACCTCATCATCTCTATGAACATAAGGCACAACAGGCTTAGTTCCCTTATCTAGTCCTAAGACTCCATATCTAAAATGATCCGTAAAATGTATGTCTTTGACATTACCCGCCTCGCCTAGCCTACATGTATAAGGAGAACGGTGATTTAAGATAATAACCTTGTTCCCTATAAGATTCATAAATATCGAATACTGAATAAGCGCTTCCATTTCCTTAGCGTCTAACTTAACCGCTCTATCCTCGTAGCCAAAGAGATAAGGAAGCTTAAAAGGTCCACCCTTATGTGTAACAATAACAATCTTACTCTCTTTCT
Source organism: Lachnospiraceae bacterium (assembly GCA_024685635.1). Classification (GTDB taxonomy): domain Bacteria; phylum Bacillota; class Clostridia; order Lachnospirales; family Lachnospiraceae; genus NC2004. Next base: position 26,851 of record JAIKVP010000299.1, on the reverse strand, counting down.
TTTGCATAATATATTCATCCATAAATGAAATGCCAAGATAAGTATCACCAAGAACCGCAAGCGGACATATCATAAGCTTGTCAAAATCTTTATGCTCTAAGCTAATATCACTATAAATCTTTCGACCTAACTCAAGCTTTTCTAGCCTTAAATTATATTCCTCATCATCTAAAGAATACTTAACACCGACATTATAGTCTAACACCTTATAGATATGCTCGCCTTCCCTATAACCCATATTAGCAAGCTGAACAAGCATCTCCGGATAGTATTTAGACGAGATAAGAATCGTAGCATTTTCAACAAATGGAATAAGCGTCTTACTAGGCAGGCTTACATTCACACCTCTTAAAATGCTGCCATCCTTTTTCTCATTATTATCTATTATATGACTAACCTTAATTTTAAGCTCATCAAAATAATCCATCATTCTCTCAGCAGGTTCATTACTTCCGAAAATGATAATTTGATGATTATCTAATCTTCCTTTTATCCTCAAATCTTCAAGATACCCTCGAAGTTCTAACAGTCTATGATATTCCATAATTACACCAACCCATATACAATACTCTTAAAAATGTCTTCAATATCTACATCATCTTTAATAAGCAATCCCTCTCCTAATCTTCCGTTAGGAATCTTTAGAGATGCAAATATTATATTAGCAGTAAATTCATAAGCTTCATAAAGACTAATAACAGCCTCAATCTCATCCTCTAAAAGCTTAACTAAAGTCACGCCATCTCCTAAATCAGCGTCATCATAAAATTCTAGAGAACTAAATATATATACATTTTTAATAGCTCTTTTAGCCATAAATTCCGGCAAAAACTTAAGCGTCATATTACTAATATTACTATCCTCATCATTTGCTATAACAACATAATCTTTATCAGTTATTTTATATTTAGCTATAAGCTCTCGCCACAGTTTTCTGCCCTCTGAAGCTTTAGCAATTCTCTTCTCATAGTCCATAGCATTTTCTCCATATATAAATATTGAGCAGGGATATATCCCTGCTCGAATTAACTATTTTCTAAGTGTTTCACCGATATGTCCGCCAGGATGATTCCTCTTAAAGTCCTCTAGGGTTATACCCATATTGGCGGCAACCTTCATCGCAAGTCCCTGTAAAACAATCAAGTTAACCGTCGTTGAGTTGTTAGGCATGATATTCCACTGGTCGCCCTCGTGAATCAAATCAAGCACAATAGCATTTGGAATCTCTTTAGTGAGAGTTGATTCTTTTTCAAATGTAAGAAGCCATTTGTTAATGTCCCTCTCTTCTAGGAGTCTGGATAAATAAACCGACTCAGCTGTCTCTCCACTCTTAGTTAAGATGATTACCATATCGCCATCCTTGATTACACCCATGTCTCCGTGAACAGCAGAATTGGTATGTAAAAATGCTGCGTCTAGTCCAAGTGATAGCATAGAACCAACAAACTTGTCGCAGATTGGAACGTTCTTACCTAAGCCAGAAACTATAATCTTGTGTCCCGCCTTTAGTGTTTCGCAAGCCTCTTCAACCCATCTCTCAAACACTTCCATATCCATAGAATGTACTGAGTGGTCAATCTCCTTAAGCTGTCTTTCAAAATAAGTAGTCATATTAATCTCCCTTCTGCCATGATTGATATGATTAAATCGCCTCTAATAAAACAATCAGTTAATCACAATTATAGCGATTCATCAATCACAAACTCATCCTTCATAAACTCGTCCCTTATAGTGTTAATAGCTAAAGCAGTCTCTAAGCCTGATGGCTTAGCATCATTTACAACTATTCTCTCACCGTAAGGCGCATTATATATTATATTATCGTATCTTATATTGTTTTCCTTTAGCATATCTTCCGTAAGCTCTTTTTCATTTGCTGTTCTTGATGTCAGAAAGATAATCATGTCATTCTCATCGATATTATCAAGGAATTCTTTAGCACCATCTAACATGCTATCCTTGCCGTCAAGCTTATAACCGTTATGCTTAAAAATTGTTCCATCAAGATCAAATATCCAGGTCTTGCCTAGAGGCGATAGTTTATGAATCTTATTCTCCTCCATAAATAGCCTCCTCTAAATAGTAAAGTCCATTATAAAATGCACCACAAATAGAATCGTAATCCTCCCATGCATAGGTTGTTAAAGACAGCCATATAATCGCATGAATAAGCTTAATATCTTCAAGCTTAGCCTCATCACCAATCAAGCTAAAGAAGTCATCTTTTAAATCCTCCCAGCCATTTGACTCAATCTCTAAATCAACACTATCCTCATTAATGCTAAGCCTAAACTCCTTGCGGTTAAATCTGTCATAATTACCGACAACAGAATAATATAGCTTCGCCCAATCATAGGCTGGATCACCTAACATTTCGGTATAGCCAAAATATCCTCTAGGATCAATCACTATAGGCTCCTTGTCGTCCTTAAGCATCATATTAGAAAATGTATTATCTCCGTGAAGAAGCTTAAACTCCTTGACCTCAAACCTATTTACCCTATTTTCAACCTCATCCTTAATAAAGAAAATGTTATGGCAACGCCTTCCATTTACAGTAATATATTCATCCTTAGCAAATGGAACTAAGTTATAAATCTTATCTAACCTTGCCCAGGTCTTAGTGATATAGGCTTCCTTCATACTATAGTAATCAACAGGGCCTGACTCTAAGCTGTGAAGCTCCTTTAACATACTAATAATCTTAGAAAGAATCTCTCTTCTCTCATCCTTAGATAGGCCCTCGTACTCATATATATTTTTGCCATTTACCTTCTCCATTGTAAATGGATCATAGTCATAAATCTTAGGAAAGCTGCTAAAACCAAGAGGCTCAACATACTTATACCAAGCCTTTTCTCTAACTGCTAAGCTTCTTCCCTGCTCGTCAATTCCCTCTTTTATGATCTTGTCACCATCAAGAGTCATGCGGTTAAAAGGTCTGCATCTTTCAAGTTTGAGCTTGTTATACTCTGAGATAAGTCCGTATTCCTTGGTCTTAGAAAGGGTATGAGTATCCGCCTTAAAGTCAATCTCCTTAAGCCATCTTACAAACTCACCCTCGCTAGGTACATCCTTAAGCACTGATTTATCCTCAAATATAAAGAGGCCAGCAACTCCATGTTCAACTGAAGGTTCCTCCTCATACTCGCCATTTTCATACTTCCAGCGGCATCTAAAATCACCAGACAAGCCCACATAATTGCCAGCATTTTCTGGAAAATCAAACTCCTCTGGCAAGATTAAATCAGACCAGATAAGCATCAAAGCCTCGTTGTCAGGAATCACTCTTGCCGCTTCTTTAAGGCCCGCACAAGTACCAGCCTTGCCCCTTGCGTCAATCAAGAGATACTTAACCTTGGCAAATGCTTCTAAATAGCGCTTTAAGACATCATATTTATAATCTCCAATAATCACAAAATGCTTATTAGGATATTTATTAAACAAATGAAAAAGCATTGGCAGGTTATTGATTGGCACCAAGGCTTTAGGTTTGTTGCTGGTTAAGTGTTCCATTCTCGTACCCTTACCGCCAGCCTGAACAATTATGTATTCTGGGTCAAATCTTTCGCTCATGAAACTTATCCTCCTTATAATCTCTTAATTATAACAATTTAGATAACTCCTCAACTAACTTGGTTGAAGCCGTCTCAAAGTCATCATCAAACATTTGCTTTCTAAGAGCTAATCGCTCTTTTTTATAAATATCAAATCTTAAGCTGTCCTCAACAGCCTCAAATAACTCGTCTAAATTAGACGCCTTATAGCCTGGCGTAACCGTGTTATAGTCATAATACATCTCTCTTGAATCCGAGAGATATTCTCTTAAATCATAATCAAAAAATACTATCGGTTTATCAATCCACAAATAGTCAAAATAAGCAGAAGAATAATCCGTTATCAAAAGATCAGAATCTAACATAAATCTAGACACATCATCATTAGCGGGAATGGTTAAAACCCTTTCTCCCTCTATTCTAGAAAATGCTTCCTTTAGCTTGGATTTCATATGAGCCTTCACGACCAAGATTATATTTTGATCGTCTAAAAATGCATTTAATCTGGCCATATTAACCAGTTCAAAAAACTTGGATTCAGAGTCTCTAAATGTAGGTATATAAAGGCATATCTTAGCGCCCTTATGATGCTTTTTCATGCTTGATAATTTGTACTTAACTATCTTCTCTGAAGGAGTTAATAAGCACTTAATTGTATCAGTTTTAACGCTGTCAACTCTAGGATAGCCGCAAGTCAAAACCTTATCCGTCTTAAATGCAGAGGAAAATGTTGACCTTAAATTATTAGATGTCGTTAAAACATAATCCTCAGGCTTCTCATCAGAAATATTTCTTGGAATATTGCGAAGCTTTTGAAGCTTGTTTTCAGGGTGCCTATAGGAGTCATGAATGTTGTCATGCTGAATCTTCTTTAGAGGAATTCCATGCCACATATTGACCTTAATAGCGCCACCACTTAATGGATAATTAATGTCCTTAGAATAATTATCATAAAAATAAAAGCCCGCTCTTAAGGCGTAATACTTGCCCTTAAAAGACTTAGAATAACAGGCTGGATAACCGTGCTCTTTTAAATATTCAACTAAGTCCTTATCAGCACTAATCCATACCGGGCGAATAAGCTTACAATTCTCATCCTCAATAAAGCTTCCACCCTTGCTCACATGCCTTAGCATTTGACGCTGAATCTTGCCACTTGCATAGATGCTATGCTGACAAATGTAGCTGTAAAAATATCTAGGATTGTCCGCAAACCTTCTACCAAATGTACTGCCAAAAAGCCAGAGATTCTTATCTCTCGGAACAAGATGGGCAAGCGCATTAACAGGCAAATAGAAAAGCTGTCCCCAATATGTAATTAAGCCTTTGATACTCTTCATAAAAAGCCCACCTTATACATATGGACGAGCATAAAGGCCCGTCCATTTATTGCTTATTATAAATATTTTTTCAAGTCATCAACCTTGTCAAGCTTCTCCCATGGAAGATCAATGTCTGTTCGTCCAAAGTGTCCATAGGCTGCAGTCTGCTTATATATAGGTCTTCTTAAATCCAGCATTTTAATAATGCCTGCTGGTCTGAAATCAAAATTCTCTCTTAAGATCTCAACTAACTTCTCATCTGATAGCTTACCAGTCTCAAATGTATCAATCATAATTGAAGTAGGCTTGGCAACGCCGATAGCGTATGAGAGCTGAATCTCGCATTTGTCACACAGGCCTGCTGCTACTAAGTTCTTAGCTGCGTATCTAGCTGCGTAAGCCGCTGAACGGTCTACCTTAGTGCAGTCCTTACCAGAAAATGCTCCGCCGCCGTGACGCGCATATCCACCGTATGTATCAACAATAATCTTACGGCCTGTAAGTCCGCTGTCTCCGTTAGGTCCACCTATTACAAAACGTCCTGTAGGGTTGATAAAGAACTTGGTCTTATCATCAACCATATCAGCAGGAATTATCTCGTCAAATACATACTTCTTAATATCCTTATGAATCTGCTCCTGGCTCACATCAGCACTATGCTGGCTTGAACATACAACAGCCTCTAAGCGCTTAGGCTTGCCATTCTCATCATACTCAACTGAAACCTGTGTCTTGCCGTCCGGTCTAAGATAAGGTAATGTACCATCCTTACGAACCTTAGTAAGCTGCAAAGCAAGCTTATGAGCAAGGCTTATAGGATATGGCATATACTCTTCAGTCTCATTAGTAGCATAGCCAAACATCATACCCTGATCACCAGCGCCAATCGCCTCGATATCAGAATCTGACATCTGATGCTCCTTAGCCTCTAAGGCCTTGTCAACGCCTAGTGCAATATCAGCTGACTGATCATCAATAGCAGTGATAACACCGCAGGTATCGCAGTCAAATCCTTTCTCAGAGCTGTCATATCCAATCTCTCTGATTGTTTCTCTAACAATCTTCTGGATATCTACATAGCCCTCTGTTGAAATCTCACCCATAACAAGCACAAGACCTGTAGTAATTGATGTCTCGCAGGCAACTCTGCTGTTAGGGTCCTGACGCATAAGCTCATCAAGCACCGCGTCGCTAATCTGATCGCAAATTTTATCTGGATGTCCTTCTGTCACTGACTCAGATGTAAACAATCTCTTTTCCATTATAAGAACTTCCTTTCCTGATTTAAAATTTGTCACTTTATATAGTTTAATTCAGATTTAAAATGCAGTCAAGTGTTATAAAATAATAGAAAATCGCCCTATTTCCAATAATCTAACTCTTCTTCATTTAATCCGATATCCCTAGCCATAAACTTAGGGTCCTTACCCGCCTTCTTCTGCTCCTCATAATCCTTCAAGGTATCAATAGCAACCTTACCAAGAAGCATACAAGATGGCAAGTTTATCAAAGTCATTCCACCCATGGTGATATCCGCCGCAGCCCAGGCCGCATCCATAGGAATAATCGCTCCAAAGAAAATGATAACTACGCAGGCTAAATGAAATACCGTCATAAACAACTTAGACGGCTCCCTCTTCTTGTTTAAGTATATCAATGCATTATCAACATAAAACAAGTTACCAAGCAAGGTTGTAAATGCAAATAGCACCATTGCAAATGTTATAAACGCAGGCCCAAAATGTCCAAAAACAGTAGAGATAGCATTTTGAACATAAGGCGCTCCTGAAACTGCCTCACTTCTCTCAACCCCTGTTGACAAGCACATCAAAGCAGTCGCAGTACAAAGAAGCAATGTATCAATATAAACTGAAAGTGTCTGAACAAGTCCCTGTTTAGCAGGATGTGACACCTTAGCGGATGCTGATGCATTTGGTGCAGAACCAACACCGGCCTCATTAGAGTAAAGGCCACGCTTGATACCATAAATCATACATGATCCCGCAACTCCACCAAATATAGACTTAAAGTCAAATGCATCCTTAAAAATAAGGACAAACATACTAGGAATATGTGTGATGTTTACAATGATAACAATCAATGAAATCATGACATAAGCCACACCCATAAAAGGCACGATAAAGCTTGTAAGCTTGACAATTCTCTTGCCACCGCCAAGCAAGCAGTAGCCAGTAAGAATAGCTAACACTCCGCCGACAATCATAGGAGTAATCTTAGCATCATAAAATGAATATGCAGCAAATGTAGACTGCAAATTATAAGAACATAAAAGGTTAAATCCAACCGCATAGGTTGCAATCAAGAACACTGCAAATAGTGCTGCTAGGGCTGGGGCATGAAGCGCCTTTTCAATATAATAAGCAGGTCCACCATAGCTCTCGCCGTCAGAATTTTTTCTCTTATAAATCTGAGCTAAAGTACTCTCGACAAATGCTGAAGCCGCTCCAATAATACACATAATCCACATCCAAAAGCAGGCTCCTGCTCCTCCAAGACATATCGCTGTAGATACACCGATAATGTTACCTGTACCCACTCGTGACGCAGTTGAAACAAGCATCGCCTGCAAGGAAGAAACATTGCTCTTGTCTTCAGGCGGCTCCTTTAATAACCTAATGGACTCTAAGAAAAGTCTTATCTGGACTCCCCTAGTAAGTACCGTAAAATAGATTCCTGCAAGTGCCATTACTATTATAAGTATTGGGTAGTACATAATGCTGTCAATACTGTTGAGTATTTTGGTAATCATAAAACAAATCCTTTCTTTTGTAGTCTTGGTTATATTAATAACCATTGGCAGCCTATTACAAATCTATATTAAATTGATTTATAATCTAAATTATATACACTCTTACTTCTTATATGTGCTAGGTGCAAGAAGAATAAGAATCGGATAAACCTCTAACCTTCCGATGATCATATCAAGCGACATAACTATCTTAGAGAGATCAGAAAAATCTGCGAAATTGCCAGTAGGACCAACCTCATTTAGTCCCGGTCCGATATTGTTAATCGTCGCTGTAATCGCAGTAAAATTAGTGGTAAATGAATAATTATCAAGCGAGATAATCATCATAGAAATAACGAAGAATCCAATAAATGCTAAAATATAATTATTGATACTTCTAACTGTCTCATGCTCAACCGGCTTGTCCTCAAATCTGATGATTTTGACACTCTTTGGATGCAAAGACTGTCCTATCATTTTACTAACTGACTTGATACAAATAACCATTCTTGAAACCTTCAAACCACCACCAGTACTTCCGGCACAGGCTCCAACAAACATCAAAATAACGAGAATATTTTTAGAAAACTCCGTCCACTGATTAAAGTCAACCGTAGAAAAACCAGTGGTCGTAATGATACTACCAACAGTAAATGAAACGTGATTTAAGGTATCACCAAAGCTTCCAATCATATTGCCAGAAGCAATTAAATCAAAGCATATAAGCGCAATTGCTGCAAAGATAATCGCAAAATACCAACGCATTTCCTCACACTTAAACGCAGCCCTAAATTTCTTGGTAATAATAAGAAAATAAACAGAGAAGTTAACACCAAAGAGAATCATAAATACTGTGATAACCACCTGCTGATAGGTTGTAAATGTAGCGCATGATGTGTTAAGAATTCCAAAACCACCAGTACCCGCTGTTGCAAATGTAGCCATCAAAGCGCTAAACGGATCCATTCTTCCAATTAACAAGAGCAGAAACAAAACAAAGGACATAGTACAGTAAATCTTATAAAGTCCCGCTGCCGTGCTCTTAACCTTAGGTACAAGCTTGCCGACACTAGGACCTGTTGACTCAGCCTTCATCATATACATATTCTGCGCACCCATAAGTGGCATAAGACTCATAACGAAAACCAGAATTCCCATACCGCCGACCCAGTTAGCAAAGGATCTCCAGAAGAGACAGCATTTGCTCATAGCCTCGATATCAGTTAAAATGCTTGCTCCCGTCGTTGTAAATCCAGAGACTGTCTCAAAGATTGCATCAACTGGTGATGTAATTTCATTGGCAATGATAAATGGGATTGAACCGATTAAGCTCATTACAATCCATGAAAGTGCAACTGTAACGAAGCCCTCTCTTGCGTGAAAGCTGTTACTGTCAGCCTTTTTTATTGATAATAAGAAACCAACTAAGAACTCGCATATTGCAACTATCAAGAAGCAAAATGCATCACCCTCTTTATAGATAAGACCTGTAATGAAGGGTAAGAGCATCAAAACTGACTCAACCTGCATAACCCTTCCAATCATATATAAAACTAAACGACCATTCATAATATAAACCTCAACACTAGATGACTAAACACCTCTTAATTAAATACTATTCCTCAACTAAATCTGAGATGTCCATGACATCCTCTCTTGTAGTTACAACAATAACCGTATCTCCACCCTCAATTACACTGACACCACTTGGGATGATAGTTTTTCTTCCCCTGACTATACAGGCAAAAAGCGCACCTCTTTTTAGTCTTAAGTCTGCCAACGGAATGCCGATAACAGGAGATGACTCGCTAACCATAAATTCCATCGCAAATGCCTTGTCGTCCATCATCTTAACGAAGCTCTCCATATTGCTTCCCTTAGAATTGTTAAGCGCTCTTACATATCTTACAATCATTCCAGCAGAAACTCTCTGAAGAGACATGGTGCTTCCGATATTAAGATGCTCTGTTACCGTCTCGTAGTTCTCGTGATTAAGCAGTGTAACAACCTTGGCATCTGACTTAGAGCTTGCATATAAGCTTAAGAGTACGTTCTGCTCATCCTCTGGGGAAATAGCAACGTAAGCGTCAGCATTTTCAATGCCCTCCTCGTTTAGGTCGGTGACTGCAGTTGGATCTGAGTTAATTACAACCGCGTCTGGGACATTCTGGCTAAAGCGGATACATTTGCTCTCGTCCTTGTCAAAGACCTTGACATTAATTCCGTGCTTGATAAGCTCGGTTGCGATGTACTCGCTCATTCCACTTGCGCCCATAAGCATAGCCATACGAACCTTGGTAAAGCCCGGCACTTTTAGCTTTTTGACAAATGCAGACGATGCCTTAGGAGCACCTAAAACTTCTATTAAATCTCCAGCCTGTAGCTTATAATCACCACCTGGAATAAAGACGTCACCGTCTCTACTAACAGCGCAGATAAGCACCTGCTCTTTAACCCTTTTCATGATCTCAACAAGGGACATATTTAGATAATCACAATCCTCTGGAACTTCTAGTTTAAGAATCTCGGCCTGGCCTTTTGTAAATGTCTCAATTGAGATGGCAGATGGCATCTTAAGTAGCCTTATGATGTGATCTGCTGTGACCTTCTCAGGATTGAGAAGCATTGCGATTCCTGTGTCTTCCATAATGTATGGAACTTCCTCGCTATATACAGGATCAGTAACCTTAGCGATAGCCCTTGCTCCGCCGGCCTTCATAGCGATCATTGAACACAAGATATTTCTCTCATCAGAATGTGTAAGTGCAACAACTAAGTCCGCAGATTCAACGCCAGCATCAGCTAAGACTCTGTGACTTGCTCCATTACCCACAACGCCCATAACATCTAAAGTGTTAGTGACATACTCAATCCTCTTAGGATTCTCGTCGATTACAGCAACGTCGTGATTCTCCTTTGCTAAGGACTTTGCTACGGCATATCCAATCTTTCCGCAACCAATAACAATAATTTTCATTAACTTACCCTCTTATCTTTATTTAATATTTAAGTTAAAAAACCATTTCTTTATAACATTTGCGCCCCTATAAGTCAATAATTCTCACTAATTAACACAAATTAACTAGTGAGAATTACATATAAGCACATTATTTTAATACAGGGCCATATTCTATTCTAAGCTTAGGAAGCTTAGCAAGCTTTACTCTCTGGTTAATCATCCAGTCTTTAGATCCATCATCAACATTCATGCCCGATTCAGGCGGTGCAAAAAATGTTATTGTTGTATCTAGGCTTGTGTCTGGATACTCGAAAAATAGTGGCATTAAGTCGACAAACTTAGCGCCTGGTTTCTTATAAAACCATCTGTTATTAACCTTAATCATAAGGTTAGAATCAAGAGTATCTTCATCAAAATATAACTCGAAAAATGTTGGCGCTTTGTCTAATTTATAGCTAATCATAAGACCGTCAGAATCCTCTGAACCGCCCCATCTAAGCTCGTAGTTAGAGCTTAGATCAATAGTCTCATCTGCATCAATCTTAGGTAGACAAAGTGGGCTGTTAAGCAGCTTCTTATACTCTGCTAATGATGGAGTAGGAATTCCTACATCAGGATTGTTAGGATCCTCCATCTCTAAGCCTAATCGGCCTCTGTCCCTAAACTGATAAAATGTTATAGCAGTTAACCAATCCTCTGGATCAGCTTCTCTTAAGGCGAAAAATTCCTTAATCATATCAACCTGCTCGTAAGGTCCAACAACGTCGCCGTCAGCGTTAAACTCGCTCATAACCATAGGGCGGGACTTGTTGTCAGAAAGCTTCATAAATCTATCGTAGCTTAATCTTGTGAGCTTATAGATTCTTGAAACCTTGCTTCTTCCATACTGATTGGTTGTCTCATCAGCCACATCAATAGGCCATCCCCAGTGGAGAGCCATATATTTGTCAACTGACCAGATATCTGTCTTAGCTACCGCTTTTTTATATTCGTCCTCCTTAACCATAGGAGAATCTGCATCGGCAGGCCCCTCATCTAAATGTCTTGGTGGATCCTCAACGCCACCAATGCAAAGTATAAACTCCACCTGTGGAGCCTTGGTCTTAATCACATCCATAGCGTGCATATAAAATGCAGCTATCTCCTTATCTGTAGCTCTCTTGGTAAATGAGAACCAGTCACCTGTAGCCTCATGATTTACTCTAAGCTGCATTCTTCCAAAAGGAGCCAAATCCTCTCCTATCGCAAGAAGTTGATCATCACTAATCCAGGGGTCAATAGTCATGGTAAGAATGACATCCTGACCGTGACGCCTTACATCTCGCATTTGCTCAAAAGGCTCGCCTTCGCGATTTCTGTTACCCTCTAAGCCACCGCCATAAGTAAAATAATCATCATAAGGATAATCCCATTGAAACTCTATAACCTGATCCTTAAAAGCCTCTCTGGCTCTAGCTGGCCAGGTCTCATCTAGCGGATAATAGCAATACATCAAGTTAACTGCACGGTGCGGTCTGTGGAGTGTATTAAGAATATAATCCTGATTGACATACTCTCCTCTCTCGCTACCATCGCTAAGATCTAGCGCAAATCTTGCCTTGCCTAAATGAGCTTTTTTAACTTCTAATTCATTTAAGTCAATGTACATGGCTATTCCTCCCTAATAAATATACTCTTTAGTCAGCATATTATTATATATATAGCATATAAAATGCTATTTCTTTAATAAACTGTCCAAATAGCGATTATAATTTAATCGCATACATTTTAATTATATTTCTTTTACTATAGCTAGTCAAACAAATGTTATCAACACTCTAAACATAGTAAACATTTAAAATGCTATCATATGATAAATCTGTTCATATCTGCTAGCATTTAAAATGCTATCATCCCGCAAACTGGCTCTTATAAAGGTTAGCGTAGAAGCCATTTGCCTTCACAAGCTCGTCGTGGTTACCCTGCTCTATGATGTTACCGTCCTTCATAACTAAGATAACGTCCGCCTCCTCGATAGTCGAAAGTCTATGGGCAACGATAAATGAGGTTCTGCCAGCCATCATTTTAGCAAATGCTCTCTGAATGCGAAGCTCGGTTCTGGTATCAATACTTGATGTCGCCTCATCTAAAATGAGCATTGGTGGGAGCTTAAGCATTACTCTTGTTATACATAAGAGCTGCTTTTGTCCCTGCGACAAACTTCCGCCATCCTCACCAATCACAGTGTCATAGCCGTTTGGCAGACGCCTGATAAAGCTGTGTGCGTGAGTTGCCTTAGCGGCCGCAACTATCTCATCCCTTGTGACATCCGGGTGTCCCATGGAAATGTTATCAGCGATTGTACCCGCTCTTAGCCAGGTCTCCTGTAAAACCATTCCGTAGTTAAGTCTTAGGGAATGTCTTGTTAGATGCCTGATATCTATCTCGTCCTTGCCGACCTTAATTGCGCCATCATTTACGTCGTAGAATCTCATTAATAGGTTAATAAGGGTTGTCTTACCACAGCCTGTTGGTCCTACGATTGCGACTCTCTGGCCTGCTTTTACATTTAGGTTAAAGTCTGTGATTAGAGGTTTATCAGGGATGTATGAGAAGTCAACATTTGATAATGTGACTCTTCCGTCAGCATTTTCTAATACGACGGCGTCAGAGTCTTCCTTGACCTCCTGCTCCCACTCGATGAGCTCAAATATTCTGTTAGCGCAGGCTAGAGCATTTTGAAGCTCTGTTATAACGCCTGAAATCTCGTTAAATGGCTTGGTGTACTGGTTGGCGTAGCTTAAAAAGCAGGTCAGATTACCGACTGTAATTCCGCCGTGAACCGCGTAGAGCGCGCCGACTAAGCCTACTGCAGCGTAAACCACGTTATTTACAAAACGGGTTCCCGGATTAGTTATACTTGAGTAAAATACCGCCTTCATTGAGCAGTCCTCAAGCCTTGCATTTATCTCGTCAAACTTAAGGAGCGTCTCGTCCTCCTGGCCAAATGCAGTAACCACCTTCTGATTGCCTACCATTTCATCAATCAAGACTGTCTGCTCTGCCCTCGCCTCGCTCTGCGCCTGAAACATATCGTAGGTGTGCTTGGCGATAAATGCAGCAACGAAGAGGGATAACGGCGTGATTACCACTACGACGATTGTTATTACAAGGTTTACCCTTAGCATAAATACTAAGGTTGCTATAATTGTTACTATGCCAGTAAAGAACTGTGTAAAGCCCATCAGCAGGCCGTCTGCAAACTGGTCTACGTCTGCTATTATTCGGCTTACGATATCTCCAGAGCCAGTGCGGTCAATCTTATTAAGAGGCAAATGTTCTAGTCTCTCAAAAGCCTTTTCTCTTACGTCTTTGACGGTTGAGTAAGTAAGCTTGTTGTTGCAGACATTCATAAGCCACTGAGAAGCTGCGGCAATTGCTATTACAACTGCCATTTGCTTAAATATCTCTTTTAGGGCATTAAAATCTACCTTGCCAGCAGCCACAATCTGGTCAATTGCATCACCTGTAAGGATAGGGATGGTAAGCTGCATCAATACAGTAATTACGGCAAATGCCATAGATAAAATTAAGAATATTCTGTAATTTTTAAGGTAGCGCCAGACTTTTTTTATCGTTTCGCTGCGCTTGATTGTGGTCTCGTTGTTTTCGTTGTTTTCTTCATTATTTACAGCATTTGAATGTATATCCTTGCTGTTAGATGCATTCTCATTACTGCTCTTATTAGAATTGCTATTCTTGCTATTAAAATTCTTCTCATTATTGCTATTCTTGTTGTTAGCATTTTTCATCTTCTTGCTTGCCATCTTACTCCACCCCCTTAAATTGAGATTCGTGGATTTCCTTATATATCTCGCAGCTCTTTAGTAGCTCCTCGTGAGTTCCCATTCCTGCAATTTCTCCGTCGTCCATAACCACAATCTTGTCGGCGTGCTTGATTGAAGAGGTACGCTGTGAAACAATAACTGTAGTCATATCGCCGCCCATATCCTTTAGGGCAGTTCTTAGTTTCAGGTCGGTAGCAAAATCAAGCGCTGATGACGAATCATCAAGTATCAAAATCTTAGGCTGTCTAACCAAGGCTCTTGCAATAGTTAGTCGCTGTCTTTGACCTCCTGATAGATTCCTTCCGCCCTGCTCAAGCATGAACGAAAGTCCGCCTTCCTTCTGATCTACAAACTCTCTCGCCTGAGCTATATCAAGCGCCTTATATAAGTCCTCATCAGTTGCGTTAGAATTACCCCATCTTAAGTTGTCTGCAATGCTGCCCTTAAAGAGCACTGCCTTTTGTGGCACATCGCCGATAACCTGTCTTAGGCTGTCTAAAACATAGTCTTTAACATTTGCGCCAAAGACTTTGACCTCGCCGGCTGTCGCGTCGTAGAATCTTGGAATGAGGTTGACGATTGAGCTCTTACCAGAACCGGTACCTCCGATGATACCGACGGTCTCTCCCTTTTTGACCTTAAAGTCTATATTGCTAAGCGCCTCATCACCGCCTTCTATGTAGGCTAAGCCTGCCTTATTAAACTCGATTGCGTAATCTCCTGACTTGTCATCAAAGATTAGATGTCCATCTAAACTTTTATCACCGCTAATATCAGCTCTTGAAAATGCTGGCTTAACATCAAAAATAGACTGAATTCTATTGCCGCTCGCAAGCGCCTTGTTGACTGTGACAATGAAGTTAGCAAACTTGATAAGCTCTACTAAAATCTGAGACATATAGTTTACAAGCGCAACAACATCACCCTGGCTAAGTGTTCCGACATCAACCTTTAGAGCGCCGATGTAGATTAGATAAACAGTTGCAAGGTTAATTATCACATATGTTATAGGGTTCATCAGAGCAGAGATTCTTCCAACGTGCATGCTCATTCCGGTAAGCTCAGCATTTTCCTTGTTGAAATGCTCAATCTCCTGATCCTCCATGGCAAATGCACGGATAACCCTGACACCTGTTAAGTTTTCTCTTGTGCGATTTAGGACCTTATCAAGACCTAGCTGAACCTTCTTATAAAGTGGAATACTAAGTCCCATAACGCCAAAGACTACTAGTGAAAGAAGTGGAATAGTCACAACAAATGTCATGGCTGCGCCAACATTTACGGTAAATGCCATTACCATTGCGCCTAATACTATAAATGGCGAGCGCAAAAAAAGTCTTAAAACCATGTTGACACCTGACTGCGCCTGGTTGATATCACTCGTCATACGGGTGATTAAGGTTGAAGTTCCAAGCTTGTCTAGCGTGCTATAATCAAGGCTTTCAATGTGCCTAAACAGGCTGTGTCTAACCTTGGTCGCAAAGCCGACCGCTGCCTTAGCAGAAAAATACTGGGCTGTGATTGAGCAGACAAGTCCGATTAATCCAAGGCTTATAACAATCAAACTCATCTTAACAATATATGGCTCGTCAGACCTTGCGATACCTTTGTCGATAATCGCCGCCATTACAAGTGGCACGAAGAGTTCAAACGAGGCCTCTAGCATTTTAAAAAGGGGCGCTAGCACGCATTCTTTTTTGTAGTCTTTCAAAAATCTCAGTAGCTTTTTCATCAAATGTCTCCTATAACAAAAATTGAGCCATGCCTTTCGGCACAGCTCATATAATCAACCAGCTATCGTGCTTATAAATAATAACCTTTTTTGCCCGTAAAGTCAACATTTGCAAGGAAGAGTGGGGTTAACTTTAATTGCTATAGTAAGCTGTTTAGCTTCTATTTGCTTCAGCAAAGTTAATTAGCCTCTAATTCCACCACCAAGATGCTGTCCTTCTACGTCCTCTGGCTTAATGGTAACCAAGTCTAACTTAGAGTTAATACCCTCTTTGGTTATTCTATCTATCTGCTTGTCTATAATCTTCTTCCTGAAGTTTCTTACGTCACGGGCATTACCAAAATTGGCATCCTTGTGACTTACATCATAATCAAATGTCTTAAAAATCTCCTTAACTGCAGCTGGATCAATGACATACTGCATGCTTGAGCACATATCAATAAGGATTGATACAAGGTCAAATGGCTCGTAGTCAGGGAAGTCAATATAGGTTGTAAATCTCGACTGCAGACCTGGGTTGGCGTCGATAAAATCCTGCATTTCCTTGGTGTAGCCGGCCACGATAACTATTAAGTCATCTCTGTGATCCTCCATCGCCTTAACTAAGGTATCAATAGCCTCTTTACCAAAGTCCTCCTGACTTCCGTTAGAAAGTGAGTAGGCCTCGTCGATAAATAGCACGCCACCAAGAGCTGACTCGACAACCTCTGAAACCTTGCCGGCGGTCTGTCCCATATAACCTGCAACAAGTCCTGATCTGTCAGTCTCGACAAACTGCCCCTTACTAAGAATTCCCATCTCATAGTAAATCTGCGCTAACAGTCTTGCGACTGTAGTCTTACCAGTCCCAGGATTGCCAGTAAATACCATATGCATCTCAATCGGAAGCGGTGGCAAGCCCTGTGCCTTTCTAAGGTTGGAAATGTTTAGTTTATTTACCAGGCTCTGAACCTCCTGCTTAACAGAAGCAAGACCGATCATGGAATTGAGCTTATTTAGAAGTTCATCTAATCTTGCTGAATTAGGAGTGTAGGCGTCATTTACGCCCTGGTTCTTTTCCATGCTGTGGGAAATGTCGGCAAGATTTAAGCTTGGCTCAGGATCTAGCTTAGGGCCGTTTGATCTGCCGTCACCAGATAAGCCACCTGAAAGTCCGCCTCCAGATAGGCCAGCATTTCCTGAGAGTCCAGCAGACAAGCCTGAATTTTCACTAGACAAGCTAGCAGCATTTCCAGACAATCCCCCAAATAAGTCACGCCCCATATTATCTTGGTTAACCGTAGGCTCTGCTCTACCTGTAACCGACATTCTTTCATAATCAGATCCCGGTTCGTAGATTCTAACATTGGACAAGGATGGCTTCTTGTCTTCTACCTTATCCTCTTCCTCAGAACCTCCACCCATAGACACTTTCCTTCGTCCATAGTGCCTGTATATATCCTTGTCCTTAACATCCTTAACCTCCTGCTCTAAGGTCACGCAAAATGCGTTAAGGTTGTCAATCTCCTCCTGAGACACAAGGCCGTCAATTGCTATAAACTCCTGTCCTGCCTCTCTAAAGGTCTTAATATATTTTCTTGAGCTACCGCGGTAAATGTTATAAACCGTCTTACCCCTGATAAACTCGGCCTTTACAAAATACTGAAAAGACACCGGCACCTGATTGACAAACTCCTCAATAGGAAATACATTGGCCTCAGCGTAACGCTTTAGGGTGTCTTTATTAAAGTCAAACTTAAGCTCTTTATTGATAAACTTAATCTCTCTTTTGTGGACATCCCCGCTTGAATAGGCAAGCATAACAAAGAAATTAAGCAGGTCTGTCATAAACAATTCTTCCATTCGCTGATCTGGATTGTCATCGCCGTATGGGCTCTGCTCTATATCTGAGCAGGTCTTAATAAGATCAACCAAACCGATAAGGGTATCATTCTCCATCTTCATTCACCTCATTATATCTGTCAGCTAAATCCTTTAATTCCTCTTTATCTCTATCTGCAGTATCTATAACTTCTTCATCATCTCTGTCAGCAGATTTTATTGCTGTCTCATTATATCTATCTGCAGTATCCTTTAATGCATCAATCTCTTCCTTAAACTTGTCAACCATCTCTGCCTCAGATGCTTTAAGGTCTTCTAGCTGCTTAGCTATATCGTAACATTTTCTGAAGTATAATGCCACAAAAATCGACGCGGCAACTAACAAAATTCCAAGAATCAAAACGGACACAATAATTGGAACTGTGCTAGATGTTCTTAAGCCATCCTTAAGCACCTTATAGGAAATGAATATCTCCGCTAAGAATAAGACACTGCTTGCAGCGATACAAAAATACGCGATACGATAAATAATCTTATATAAATCAGATTTCATAGGCTTCCTCCTAAGCTTTTATTCCAAAAAGAGCACCCTATATTCTAGGATGCTCCATTGTCTTATCTTGATATAATCTCGTTGCCATTCTCGGTGATAATCAAATGATACTCCCACTGTGCAGATGGTGAGCCGTCGTCTGTGTAAACCGTCCAGCCGTCGTCTGCGTCGCAGTAAACATTTGGCTTGCCGACATTTATCATAGGCTCGATGGTAAATGACATGCCAGGTACGATTAAGTAGCCGCTGTCTGGCTTACCGATATGTGCCACCCATGGATCCTCGTGGAAATCAACACCACAGCCGTGTCCACCAATCTCTTTTACAACACTAAAACCGTTGTCCTCGGCTCTCTTATTAATCAAATATCCGAAATCTCCCAAGGTCGTCCAAGGCTGAGCAATCTTAACCGCCTCATCAAGGCACTCCTTAGTGACCTCAACTAGCTTCTTCCAAAGTGGATCAACATCGCCAATCATAAACATTCTTGACGCGTCTCCATAATAGCCCTCGTAAATCGTTGTACAGTCAACATTTATAATATCGCCATCCTGTAAAATACGATTGTCATCAGGGATTCCGTGACATACGACATCATTTATAGATGTACACACTGACTTAGGATAGCCCTCATAGTTAAGTGGTGCAGGGATTCCGCCGAGCTCCTTGGTCTTCTCAGACACGATTCTGTCAAGTTCCCCTGTTGAAACGCCTTCCTTAACATGCTCTGAAACTGAGTCAAGAATCTTAGAGTTAATCTCACCAGCTCTTCTGATTCCATCAAGCTGCTCAGGAGTCTTAATCATCTCGTGCGTAGGTCTTAGAATCTTCTTGTTCTTGTTACAAATAACTTCAATCTTGTCGTCCATCGCCATGTGGCATGCCTTGTACTTCTTACCGCTTCCACACCAACATGGATCATTTCTGCCTATCTTCATAATATATCTCCATTCCGCCTATTTGCTTAAAGCAGGCTACATAACACATATTGTAACACATTTGTTAGATATGTCAAACAGCCTGAAAATGCAGCTATATAGCCAAAAATCCGGTGCCAACTAAGACACCGGACATAGTATTTATAACACCTTCGACAAAAACTCCTTAAGTCTAGGATCCTTAGGATTGTCAAAGAACTCATTTGGCTCATTTTCTTCCTTGATGATTCCCTCGTCGATAAAGACAACCTTGCTTGCAACTTCCCTGGCAAAGCCCATCTCGTGAGTTACAACAACCATGGTCATTCCGTCATCTGCAAGCTCCTTCATAACCTGTAAAACCTCGCCGACCATCTCAGGGTCAAGCGCTGATGTAGGCTCATCAAAAAGCATAACCTCTGGATTCATCGCCAAAGACCTTACAATAGCTATTCTCTGCTTTTGACCACCAGAAAGCTGTGAAGGATAGGCGCTGGCCTTGTCCTCAAGGTTAACTCTCTTTAAGAGTTCAATCGCCTTGTCTTCAGCCTCCTCCTTGGCCATCTTGCCAAGCTGTACTGGAGCTAGGGTTATGTTATCCATAATCGTAAGATTATTAAAGAGATTAAAATGCTGAAATACCATTCCAATCTTCTCTCTAACCTTGTTGATATCAACGCCAGGCGCTGTTATCTCTTCATCATCAATAAAAATCTGACCATCTGTAGGCCTTTCAAGCAGGTTAAGACATCTTAAAAATGTAGACTTGCCTGAACCTGAAGCACCTATAATCGCAATCTTTTCGCCCTTTTCAATGTGATAATCAATACCATTTAGCACGTGATTATCACCAAAGCTTTTATGAATATTCTTAACGGTTATCACTCTTGCGCAGCCTCCTCTCTACTAAGGATGCTAAGTAGCTTATTATCATTACTAAAACGAAATAAATCAAAGCCACAGTCAACAGTGGTAGCAAGGCATCATAGGTTGTACCTCTTATGATATCTCCACCACGAGTAAGCTCATTGAGTCCGATATAACCACAGATTGAAGTCTCCTTTAAGAGCGCAATAAACTCATTAATAAGCGCTGGAAGACTTGCCTTAAATGCCTGTGGAAGAATAATCTTCTTCATAGTCTGAACATAGCTTAAACCAAGAGATCTTCCCGCCTCAAGCTGTCCCTTATCCACAGACATAATACCGCCTCTAAAGAGCTCAGCAACGTAAGCACCTGAGTTAATACCAAATGTGATAACTGCAACCACTATCTTAGATTCCGCAGTCACCATCACGATAAAATACATAATAAGAAGCTGTACTAAAGCTGGTGTACCTCTAATCACCGCAATATAGACCTTACATATAGCATTTGCAAATGCTAAAAAGTAGTGCTTAGAATTCTCATCTCTTTGATCATAAGCACATCTTATGATACTTACGATAACACCGATGATAACACCCATCACAAGGGCTAAAAGCGTTATTATAATTGTATTGATAAGTCCGTCCGTTATAAAATGCCATCTGTTGTCATCAATAAAGTCCTGGACGAACTTCCTCTTAAATTCGCTCATTATTGATTACTCCGCTTCGTCAGCCTTAACATACTTGTTAATAATCTTATCTAAAGTTCCGTCAGCCTTAAGCTCAGAAAGTGCCTTATTGATTGCCTCTCTAAGTCCATCGTTGTCCTTAGAAATTGCTGCTGCATATTCCTCTTTTACATACTCTGTATCAAGAATCTTTAAGCCTTCATTAGCTGCTACATAGCTCTTAGCAGGCTCATTATCGATAACAACTGCATCTACCTTGTCAGAAACTAAGGCCATAACAGCGTCATTTCCTCTGTTGTACTCATCAACGTGATCCTCACCGAAGTCGTCCTTACAGTAGATATCACCTGTGGTTCCAAGCTGAACTGCGATCATTTTAGCATTTGCCAAATCATCTGCTGTCTTGATTGGAGAGTCCTCTTTAACGATGATAGCCTGAACTCCTGTAGCGTATGAGTCTGAGAAGTTAACGTTCTGCTTACGCTCCTCAGTTACAGTCATTCCTGCAAGTCCCATATCAACCTTACCGGTTGTAACTGCAGTGATGATTGAATCAAACTCCATATCCTCAATCTTAAGCTCTAAGCCAAGCTTATCTGCTACAGCCTGAGCGATTTCTGCGTCAATACCAACAATCTTGTCTCCCTCATAGTACTCATAAGGCGGAAAATATGCATTGGTTCCCATTGTGAGTGTGCCACTCTTTACAGTCTTTAATCCGTTTGGATTAGAGCCTTCGTTTGAAGAGCTTCCGCATGCAGATAAAGACATAAGCATAGCCATTACTAGTACTAAAGCAATTAGTTTTTTCATTTCCAATATCTCCTTTTTCTTTATAATAATGTAATTAATCCCTTCAAGTGTATAACATAGCGTATTTTTAGCCTTTTGTAAAGGGGGGTGCTTAAAAACAGCGTAATTGGCTTTTTTTTCAGCTTTTATACATTTGCTATTTTATACAAAAAAAAAGTTAAAATAATAGATAAATTTCCTGATTTTAATGTTATTTCTAGGCATTTGTGCTATAATTATTGAGTTGTATAATTATAGAATACTATACTAACTAGATATAAGGAGGCTTGTAGATTTATGAAGAGACGCAACACTATTCAGGGACGAATATCCCTAATCGCAACTCTGTCCGTGGTTGTTATGGCGCTGGTTATCGTCGCAATGATGACGATTTCAACCAGTATCAATGTATTAAAGGATCATGAAACCAGGCTCACTAACATTTCTGAGGATAACGCACAGGTTATTGACAGCTGGTTAACTAGTCAGGCTAACGTCGTTCACGGACTTAAATCACATATTGAGACTATGGACTACTCAGATACAGCAGGCATGATGGACTTTATGGAGGCCCAGCTTGCCAGTAATGAGAGTGCTCTTATGTACTATGTTTGCTACGACTATGATGGCGGTGTATTTCCTGCTAACCATTCAGAGCTAGACCTTGATCCTACCACTAGAAGCTGGTGGATTGATGCGGTGGCTGCAGGACAGCTTATATATACTGCTCCATACACTGATTTTGCCTCAGGTCAGCAGATTGTGTCAATCGCAGAGCCATTTACAATTGATGGACATCAGTGCTGTATGCTTGCTGATATCACTATTGATACCCTTATCGAAGAGGTTCAGACAGTTTCAGATTTTACCGGTGGACAGGCTTACTTGCTTGACGGCGAGGGCAATGTCGTAACACACCCTAATGAAGATTTCCTTTCTACTGAAGAGGGGTCAACCTTACTTCAGGATGAGGTTAATGTTGATATCACAAGCCACAAATTCCAGAATTACAAGGATTACAATGGCAAGTCAGTTTATGCTATTCTTTCTCCTATTCCAAGCACTGGATGGATATTGGGCGTAGGTGTTAATAAGGAAGAGCTTGTCAAGTCAATTTTTGCCGCTGTCATTTCTGTAATAGTTGCTTTGATTATCTTACTTGTATTAACTGTCATTCTGATAAACAAGACTGTAAAGAATCAGTTAGAGCCTTTAGGATATTTGAAGTTATTTGTAAAGGGCAAGATTATCGGCGAAGAAAATGTTATTCCTCAAAAGACTGAGGTTTTAGAAATCAACTATCTCATTGATACTTTACAAAAGACTGTTATTAACACCATTAAATTGACCAAGACTCAGTCAGATGATATTCAGTCTAAGATGATGTCTACTGAGCAGATGATTGAAGGCATGCATGGTAACATTTCCGAAATCACTGCTGTTATGCAGGAGACTGGTGCTAATGTTGAGGTTCAGACAAGTTCAATTTCTAATATAAATGTTACCTGTACAGAGGTTTCTAAGGCTGTTGATGAGCTTGCTAATCAAGCTCAGGCTATGTCTAACAAGTCTTCAGAAATCATGGAGAATGTTGACAAGCTTGTTCCTGAGCTTATTAGAAATAAGAACAATGCTACTTCTAGGGTTTCAGATACCCAGGTTAGACTTAATCATGCACTAGAAGAGGTTAAGGTTATCAATCAGATCACTGAGGTTGCTGATGCGATTAGAGATATAGCAGATCAGACTAACTTGCTTGCGCTTAATGCTTCTATTGAGGCTGCTAGAGCTGGTGAGGCTGGACGCGGTTTCGCGGTTGTTGCTGATGAGATTAATCATCTAGCTTCTGATACTGGTAGCGAGATTGAGAAGGTTCAGGCTTTGACTGGCAAGGTTGTTGAGAGTGTTAGAGTATTGAGTGATGAGTGTAGCGGAATTCTTAAGTTCTTAGATGAGGTTGTACTAGCTGATTACTCTACATTTGAGGATCTTGCTAATGATTACCATGATGATACTGCTTACTATTCTGAGGTTAGTTCTAATCTCGGTGCTCAGTCTGAGCAGCTTGCTGCTTCGATTGATAATATTACCAATATCATCGGAGAGATTTCATTTTCTCAGGAGCGTCTTAACAGTGCTATTCAGGCTGCTAATGACAATCTTACTGAGATCACTGCTTCAAGTGATGATATCGCAAGACAGACTGGTGGAGTGCTTGAGGATATTACGTCGCTTAAGGATACTGTGGATACGTTTAATATGTAGATTTTTTTGGAGGAAATGGCGCAGCTTTTTGGCTGCGCCTTTTTTTGATGAGTGGGCTTTTTTACTGGATTGGATGATTGCGATGCAGGTTTTTGACTGGCGCGGGCGATGAGGATGCCAGGCTTTTTCTTCGGGCACACTTTCGCTACTCTCGGCTCGTAGCGGTACTAAGCTCGTGCTGCGCTTCGCTTACACTCGCTAAGTACCGACGGCCTCAAAGTACCCGAAGAAAAATGCCTGGCATCCTCATCTAAAGGCGTCTAGTTCGAGTCAATTGGGGCGTTTCGATGCTTCCTAGATTTCTTCCGATGCTTCCTTCACCTTTATATATCTTCTTGATGGTTTGATGATTAGCACCATGACTAGAATTGCAAATGCTGTAAGCCCCAGACTCAAGGGGTAGACTTCCATGATTTTGGTGAATGATGGCGCCTGCTTAAAGACTGTAAATATCCAAGTTAATCTTACTACGCAGATTCCAACTACCGAGCACAAGGCAGGTACGAAGGATATTCCAAAGCCTCTTAGGTAGCCGGTTAGTGGCTCCTGCGCCATACTAAATAAGTATCCTATAAAGATATATTCTAGCCTTATTCTTCCCACTGAAATAACATCAGGATCAGTGTTAAATAACGCCAATAATTGATCTGAAAATACTAGTATCAAAATGCAGGCTACGCTTGTAATTATATAGTCCTGAATTATGCATAATTTGAGCACCTTTCTGCATCGCTTCGGCTCCTTGGCTCCGTAGTTTTGTCCCACAAATGTCGTAGTCGCCTGCCCGTATGAATTCATTATATAAAATGCAAATATTTCTAGATTAAGCGCTGCGGAGGATGCTGCTATCACTGTTGTTCCTAGACTGTTAATTCCCGACTGAACTATAATATTGGCAAATGAAAAAATCATGCCTTGAACTCCCGCAGGAACGCCTATCTGTAGCATTTGCTTAAGGACGTTTTTGTGGACTCTTATTGACTTAATATTTACCTTTACTATTTCATCTGTTCTAATTAAGGCAATTAATAATATAAGCGAGCTCACAAAGTTAGCCAATACTGTAGCTATTGCTACGCCCTCTACATCCATGTCATAGCCTACTACGAACAATATATTTAGTGCGACATTTAACACACCTGATATTACCAAGGCTATAAGCGGAGTTTTGGTGTTGCCGCAGCTTCTAAAGATGGCTGCTTCAAAATTATATAAGAGGATTACTGGCATTCCAAGAAGGTATATTCTAAGGTATTCTACTGAGAGACCATAGACTTCATCAGGGACTTTTAGCATCCTTACAACATCTGGTGCGATTGCTTCTCCTAAGAGACTAATCATAACTCCACCTATTAGTGCTACTACAAAGGAAGTGTGTACCGCTTTTTTGACTTCACTTGCATTTTTTTGACCTATTGATTTGGCAATGACTACATTGGTTCCTAGGGAAATGCCGACAAAAAGGTTGATGAGCAAGTTGATAACCGGGGCATTTCCACCCACCGCTGCCATCGCAGTTTTGCCCGCAAAGCGCCCTACTACAGCTATGTCAGCAGCTGTGAATAACTGCTGGAGCGCACCTGTGATTGCTAAGGTTACTGCGTATTTTAATATTTTATCTCCAAGCGTTCCGCTTGTCATATCAATGTTTTTGCTCATAGTTTTACTTCCTTAGATTTGTTCAAGCTTCAAAACTACTTATACTTAAATATTACTCATACTTCATTACCCCGTCCATTCTTAAATTTCTGCTGAGCCGCCGTCGTGTTGCGCTCCCAGAAAACGCCATCCGCGTAGCCTTGAATAGTCTTGTCTTCATCTGCCATCTCAAGCCTCTTCTCCGCCCAGACGCAGTACTGCTCGTTTTGTTCTATTCCTATATAGTGCCTGCCTAGCTTCTTAGCAGTAACCGAGGTCGAGCCTGAACCAAGAAATGGATCAAGTATCAAATCGCCTTCATTTGAACTAGCTAGAATAAGCTTAGCAAGCAGCTTCTCAGGTTTCTGCGTCGGATGCGCAGTATTCTCTGGCATCGACCAGTAAGGAATGGAAATGTCATCCCAGAAGTTAGAAGGATAGGTATTCCTAAAGTTGCCATCCTCAGTCTCCTCCCAGTCCTTAGGCTTGCCATCAACCTTATAAGGCGCAATAACTCTTCGCCTAACCTTAACATCCTCAACATTAAAGGTATAGTTCCTAGAATTAGTCGCAAACCAGATATCTTCCATCCCATTCTTCCAGTTACTAAGCGCTCCTCTACCCTTCTCCCGCTGCCAGGTTATACGATTCTGAATATGAAAATGCTTCTTTAAAACCGAACCAATAACAATGCTTGACTTCCAGTCACAGCATACATAGATACTAGCATTTGCCTTTAGTAATGGCTTAACTAAATTGACCCAGCCCTCAGTGTATTCTTCATAAATCTCGTCTGTCATTTTCTTAAACTTATTGCCATGAAAATCCTTCTCAAGATTGTAGGGTGGATCGACAATTAGTAAGTCTACTGACTCCCTTGGAACTAGCTTTAATGTAGCTAAACTATCTCCATAAATAGTCTTATCAATAATATCCTCTAAAGGCATCTCTTTAGATAATGATATACACCTTTTAAGATAGTTTTTTCCCTCTTCAACTGTTATGTCTATTGTCTTATTTCTACTTGCTTTCATACACTAACCGTCCTAATTTTTATACTGCTATAATAACACAAATCGGGCTTATTATAAAGAATTGAAAGAGGTCAGTAAATGCTTTCTCTTCTTTTCTATTTCTTCTTAAGTTCTCATCATTCTCAAG
>JAIKVP010000291.1 GCA_024685635.1 Lachnospiraceae bacterium | reverse complement strand
AACGTTATTAGAGAGTATCTTCATGCTTTTAAGAATATAGAGTTCGCTGTGTATTGCTCGCCGAGAAGCAGCAGAAACTATAAGATTTTTGAGGAGACACTTAAAGAGTTTAGCTGCTGATGGACAATAGATTATTGAACTATCAGGTGCTTGAGACATTTGGGTGTGGATCCTCTGAGTTATTTGATGGATTGACGTTTGTATTTTATACTACAGGTATAATGACAATTAAAGTATTATGTGTTATAGTACGATATAGATAAAAGAAATGCGGATACTAAGATCCGGGAAAGGAAAAAGACATGTTCACAGTAATACCAGTTTGTTATGTATGCCAAAAAGATCAAGAACGTCTAGAAGCAGCGCTCAACCAGCAGTTGAAGCGAGGCTTAATATGTATGCATTCAGATAAGAGAAAGTTTGCTGAGAACATTGTATTAGAGGATGTAAGTCTACCGTGATAACGATAGTTACAGACATCTAATTATAGAGTTTTTGTAAACCGCTTATCTTGTGTGAATGCATAGGATAAGCGGTTTTTTGTTGTTATTGAGAAAGTGATAGATGAAAGAGGTGAATAGTTATGGATTTAATTGAGATTAAGGGAAAAGTAAATACAGCCATTTGTTATGCAAAGGTTGTAGAAGATGAAGCAATAGAGCAGATAAGACGCATGTGTGATTATCCTATGACAGAAGGATCTAGAGTTAGAATAATGCCTGATGTTCATGCCGGAAAGGGTTGTACAATCGGAACTACAATGACGATTGTCGATAAGGTAGTGCCTAACGTTGTTGGCGTGGATATAGGATGCGGTATGTATACCATAAATCTTGGTAAGGATGATATTGATTTTGAAAAGATGGACAGAGCCGCACATTATATCCCATCCGGGATGAATGTATGGCAAGGCCGCCAGGAAAAGTTCGATTTAACTGAACTTGCTTGCTACAGAGAATTAAAGGACACGAAGAGACTTGCT
The DNA here is from genome assembly GCA_024685635.1 of Lachnospiraceae bacterium. Taxonomy (GTDB): domain Bacteria; phylum Bacillota; class Clostridia; order Lachnospirales; family Lachnospiraceae; genus NC2004. The sequence goes on along the minus strand of JAIKVP010000291.1, from coordinate 5,178 downwards.
CGTTCATTGGGCACTCTCGGTGGTGGTAATCACTTTATTGAGATAGATGAGGCCGCTGATGGTACAAAGTATCTCGTGATTCATTCAGGATCAAGAAATCTCGGAAAGCAAGTAGCAGAGCTTTATCAGGATTTGGCTATCAAGCTTAACAGAGGTTATGCTGATTACTTGGAAAAGCGTGACGAAATCATCAGAACTTATAAGGAGCAAGGACGTAAATCAGAAATACAGCAGGCGTTAAAGGAACTTCATTGGCAAGTTTACGAGAGTGAGCCTACAATTCCGGATGATTTGTGTTATTTGTACGGTAAGTATCTTGATGATTATCTTCATGATGTCGTTATATGTCAGGCATTTGCAAGAAGAAATCGTGAGAAGATGGCAGAAATAATTCTTGATAGAACAGGAATGACAGGAACTGACGGTTTTCATACCATTCATAATTATATCGATACAGATGAAATGATTTTGAGAAAGGGTGCAATAGCAGCCCATAAAGGTGAGAAAGTGCTGATTCCGATTAATATGAGGGATGGAAGCGTGTTGGCGATTGGTAAAGGTAATCCTGAATGGAATTATTCAGCGCCTCATGGAGCCGGAAGAATATTATCCAGAAAAAAGGCTAAGAATACGTTGAGTTTGGATGAGTATAAAAAGACTATGGAAGGCGTATATACTACTTCCGTAAATGAAAAAACATTGGATGAAGCACCGATGGCATATAAGAGCCTTAGCGACATTATTGATGTTATTAAGGAGTCTGTGGATGTTATTGATGTGATGAAACCTATTTACAATTTTAAGGCATCTGACTAAGGGACAATCTTGTTCCGGTCAGACGCCGGAACAGGAGGAAACTAATATGTGTATAATACCTGCCATCGATATGATGGCTACAGGAATGAATATTGTGAGATTAAGGGAGAATGCAGGTTTATCGGTTAGGGATTTACAGGATATATTTGGATTTGCTACTCCTCAGGCGATTTATAAGTGGCAGCACGGAACTGCTATGCCTGCAATTGATAATTTGGTTGTATTGGCAGCAGCGTTTGGCGTGCCTATTGACGAGATTATTGTCGTGAATACAGATATTCAAGTGAAGATTAGCGCTTGAAATACAGAAGTCGATAATGAATCGGCTTCGTAAGGTCCCATAGTCTAATGGTCAGGACGCCGGCCTTTCACGTCGGAGATACCGGGTTCGAGTCCCGTTGGGATCATATAGCTCCTTAGCTTAAAGGTAGAGCACCGGAAGCCGTGAGTCGATTGGATCCTGATTTCAAGGATAGTGAAGAAGATGACTGATTTTGATGTTTATCTGATTGGATTAGATGTTTATAGGGATGTGCACATTTTTGCACATCCTATTTTTTATACTTGAATTGTAAGGCAAAGGTAGATAGAGAGGAGGAATGCTTTATGTTTCAATTTGATAAGAATATGTACAATGCGATGAAAGAATGGATCGATAATCGTAGAGATTATAAGGCTGATATTATGTATATAAACAGTCACGATCGAGCATTGACCGATTTAACTGTGAGAAAGTATATGTATAATCTTTATGAAGAAGATGAAATGGGTGAGCTTTACATTTCTTTATACTCTGCTAAGAATTTTAATCAGAATATGCGAGATTACTTTTTTGAAATTGATAGGCTGTATATGCATAAGCCAGATGAAAATGCACCGTTAATGGAGGTCATAGAAGACATTCCCGGTACATGCGGATGGATTGTTCTCGTTGTAGAAGACTGTGAATTGTTATCGGAGGATGATGAAAAGAACAGAGAAACTTTACAGGCTATTTTAACATTTGCATCAAAGGGAGCTGAGATTGTACTTGTAGGTAACAAAGATCTTAAGGATGTGTTCTCGCAGTATGGCTGTGATGTTTGCGAAGTGTCCGAGAAATTGGATGTTGAAGAAGATGATGAAAGATTAGTGATTGGCGTATATAGTCAAGAGGACGAACCATGCATGGAATGTATTGAAGCAGATAGTTTGGATGATGAACGTGATGAGCTTATCTATTATTGGGATGTCTTGTATGAACAACTTGAAAAGGGATATTTTGATTTCGGTAGTTTCAAGAGTCTATTTAAAGATACGGTTGAGTATATTATTCCGCGTGTGTCTAAAGACCAAGTCTATCGTAAAGATATAAGATTATTAGAGGATATTGCTTTGATGCATGCTAAAATGTGGAGAAAAAAGGAGGAGAGTTTCGATGGATGTGAACCGTTGCAAATTGACGGCTGTAGGCCATGGGAGTTTGAAGCAGCTTATCAATTTGTTTGTGGATTAAATAATTCAGTTATTAACAGGTATGATGAGGACGTAATCAAAGACGGAAAAGTGACAATTATGGTATGGGTTGAAGAACGTATGGTGGACTATGGAGGTATAAGTATTAGTGGTTCTGGGAGCAACTATGTTGATATAAATGGAGACAATGTCTTCGCAGAGATGGATAGGCTCTCAAATGTTATATGCAAGTGTACTTATAATGGGGATAACGAAGTGCTTTGGGATTATATGCTAGACGAAGATGGAGAAAAAGATGATTCTGAGAGGTCAGATAAACATAATGAAGAAATAGTTAATAAACTTGGCATGCTTATGGAAGGTATCAAAGCTGCGGCAGACAAGACAATTAATAGGGAACGTGGAGTGAAGGTACATAGATGTAAGACTGATCAAGAGGATTGTAGCATTTCAGAAAATGTAGAATCTGAATTAAGCATTGACATAAAAGAATATGATATGTCGATATGTGATATTAAGGGATATGAAAGAATAAAAGATAGCCTAAATGATGAAATTGAAAGTTGCAAGGTGATACGTGCTGTTGTCATGTTAGATCAATCAAGATATTTAATTAATGATAATGGTGAATATGAAATGACTTTTAAAGCTCAGAAAGAATATGATGATTTTATAATGAAATATCATGGGACAATGGATCGTGAAGAGATGCATGTTGTGGATGAAGGTTATGGCTGTGGTGAGGATGAATTGGACTGGCATATTACTGCGTGTGTTCAAAATGAAGAAGGTTATGTAAATGGTGTTGTAGAAGTGCAAGTGTGCGTAAGAGCAGATGAGACAAGGAGTTGAAACGTATGGTTTGGTATATTAGTGGCTCGGATAAGTTGACATCTATGAATCAAGAAATAGAAGCTAAACTTGATAGTATTATGGCTGATAATGACTATATTATTATTTGTGATAGCGATTCAGGAGATGAGTTAATTCAGGAATATATTGCGGATAGAGAATACAAGAATGTAGAAGTTCGTTTTCTGCGGGATGATTCGGAGTATGAGATGTGGCCAAGGTGCAATAAAGGGAAATGGAAGTACAAGTATTTTAAAAAAAATAAGAGGTATTCGTTTGATCCTATTATTCAATGTAAAACAGCGCGAGAAGTAGATAGAGCTCTGTTTGTGTGGGATGGTGTAGATGTGATTCAATATACTAAAATTCTTATTTTCTTAGTTAATGGCAAGAGATGTGAGGTTTACTTTGAAAATGAGGAAACTATTAGATCTATTTCAGAGATAGATGAATTAAGGGGATATGTTACTATTAATCCAGTGAAAAACGAAGACTTTAATAATTACGAAAGATTTAGTATAAGAGAGTTGAAGAATCTTGCATTGCTGCCTGATGAGTTTTGTGATGCTGTCGGTTTAGAGGATGGTCGGATTCTTAGTAAGATTGAGTTGAAAAGAGAGATATGTTATGCAGAACAACCGCTGAGTGTAAAAGAAAAGTATCTTAAGATATTGTCTGATGCGGATGATATTTATGATGCAATAAAATCAGTGGCTTTCAGTTGGGTTGATGAAGGAAGTAAGAGTAGAGAAGGTCTAAGATGTGAAATTATGTGTAGGATAGAGGATTCGTTTATACACGCATATAGCGAGATAGTTGAAGCAAATAAGTATCTAAAAAAGGCTAATGGTATTAATCGAGATTGTATTTTATATCTGCATGAAATTTATAGAAGTGATAAGTATGGTTTTACTTGTACTCCTATTGGGATGTATACTAATATAGAACTTGCGTTGTATTATGCGGAGTGGGCAGAAGCTGCAAAGGAGGTACCTGCATGTCGAGTAGAGCTTTGGACAGCGGAGTCTATAATAAAACCATTGGTTCATTATAATCATGAGTATAATTATTATGTTAAGAACGGTGAGATTTGCTGGTTTGAAGAGATGTGTAATTTTATGCTTATTGATGAGTTTGATCCGTTTGAACCGATAACCTATACCGACAAAAACAGTAATTATATGAATGTTAAGGCGTTGAGAGGAGATTGAGTATGAAGGTATTTATCAGTGGATCTAAGAATATTTATAGAGATAATCAGGATAATGCGTTGTTTGATGAGTTGCATAATAGCCTTGATACGCTTATGGCTGAGAATGCTGATGAGGGGATAGCTTTTTGGAATGGAGAGAGTAAAGGTACTTTTATTAATATGGTCTGTCTAGCTACTCAAGGCAAGAAATGTAGAGTATATATTGTGAACGATGATAAATGGATTACAATCAATGCTTTAGAAGATTTGCGTGAGATGGTGGGTGATGAAGGTAAAATTGATGAAAGTACTATTAGAGAGGTTATGGAGGGGTGTTGTTTTTCGAAAGAGATGATTGATTATTCGGTTTCTAAAGGCGTAGCTTCGCCTTTAGCGCTTGCAGACGCTATCTGTAGAGCACCAATTTCATTGGAGAGCAAGGAACGTTTACTTAATCGGATTATAAAGTGCAGAAACATCAAATATGATATTTACAATCTGGTCTGTGAAAATGTTGCTAAGGAGAAGAACTTCAAAGAGATTAAGAAAGATATCAGGAAATTACTTAATTATCAGAAAGACGATGTTTGGTCTAAAGTGGGAGAATTATATTATCAAAGCGCGGATGCTATGTCTGAGTTTTGGAATGCAAGTATTGATAACTATAAAATGCTCTATGTATTTGACGAGTGGTATGATACTGATGATATAATGTTAAAGAGTTCCGGATGCGGGGCGTTTTCTACACCTGAATCAGCCTTAAGATATATTAGAAATGAGTATGAAGAGTGGGGTGACGGATACTATCGAATAGAAGTGTGGGATTTGGCTGATGATATATGGAATCAACCAAGATACGATTA
>JAIKVP010000279.1 GCA_024685635.1 Lachnospiraceae bacterium | reverse complement strand
TATTTCCTTATGTCTATGCCATTAAGCAGAATAGTTCCTTCTGTCGGATCATACAACCTGCATAAAAGCTTTATAAAAGTAGTTTTTCCTGAGCCGTTCATTCCAACTATCGCAAGTTTTTCACCAATATTAAACTTTAAGTTTACATTCTTAAGTGCATAGCTGTCACTTCCGGGATATTTGAAGGAAACGCTCCTAAACTCAATTTCATACTTGTTATCACGGCGTTTTTCTGTCGTAAGACTTCCCTGATACATGTTGTTGGGATAGTCGAGAAACTCATAAGTATCTTCAAGGAACACTCCATTACTCTTAAGCTCTTCAATCTGTGATATAAGTCCACTTATTCCGTAAAAGACTCCAGTGACTGCAGTAATATACTGCGTAGCAGAACCAATTGGAAACGCTCCTGCCCAAGCCTTGGCACATACAAAGAAGTATATAATGCCCGCCATTATACTTTGAAAAGCCACAGAAAACGAAGAGACAATACCGAGCTTACCTTTGCATTTTTTGGCAATAGTGGACCCTTCGGTGAAGATATCTCCATTTAGCATATATTGGGTCGTGATCCTGTCCTGTCTGTACAATCTTACATCCATTGCCCTTGACAGATCCTGTGAAAACCATCCGTATGCACCAAAAATCCTGTTTCCAAGCCTTGCTTCATCAGAATAATCTGCCCAGGCCTTTTCTCTGAAGCTTAAAAAATACCCTGACAGCAGCGCATTTACTATCATCAATACTACCATGAGGACAGCAATCAGCGGATGGTTGAGAATCATAAACCCGCCTTTTGTGACCGGCAAAACGAACATGCTGACCGATAGCCCAAGGCCGCAAATTATAGAAAGCACCGCATCCAGGAGGCCGTCAAAGCAGTATGCTGCACGAAATAGTCCCCAGGAAGACCAGTTCATATTCTGTAAAATCTGTGCTTCCAGATCAGCTACTTTCTGACTATCTGCATCCACAAAGTCCATATCTGCCTTTTTATCAGCAAGAACTTTCTGTGCCAGAAACCAGAATCTGTCTCCCCTATCTTTTTCCAATATCCTTTCCAATAGCGAGGATACTATTGCCAGGCCTGCCGTTATACAAAGCGTAATTATCACCATCCTGACAACATTTGCCGCCGGTTCCTTCATCGCCAGCATGTTTATAAACCTTGCTGTAAGAACAATTGGCAGATACATCGAGACCTTTGAAAAAACCTTTGTTACAACTGCTTTCGCTACCATTCCTTTAGAATATCTATTCCATATCTTTAACGCCCTAAATTCACGCAGTAGCGCCGTTTTCACTGTAATCTGTTTCTTCATAGTTCAAATCCCCATCTTCTTTGTAGTATTTACTCTGAACTCCATAAATTTCGGCGTATTTGCCATTTCTTTCCATCAGCTCTTCGTGGGTTCCCTCCTCTTTTATCTGCCCATCCTCAAGATAGAGAATTCTGTCGCAGAACCTGGTGGAAGCCAGTCTGTGAGAAATAAACAGGGACTGTTTTCCCTTTGTCATTTCATTGTATCGAAGATAAATATTATTCTCGGCGATAGGGTCAAGTGCTGCCGTTGGCTCATCAAGAAGAATGACCGGCGAGTCTTTATAAAGAACTCTTGCCAGCATGAGTCTTTGTGTCTCACCTCCGGACAGTTCCACCCCATCCTCATAAACTCTTCTTGTTATCTGCGATTTAACGCCATTTGCAAGACTGTCAATCTTTTCCGAAAGACCTGCTTTTTCAAGGCTTTGATCAAGTTTGTCCTCATCATAATCAGAAAGAGTCTGGGTGACATTTTCCTGAATCGAGGCAGGCAGTACAGAAAACTCTTGGAACACAGCAGCAAAAATATCGTAATATTCCCTTCTGTTAAACTCTCTTATATCAGTTCCGTTCAGAAGCACCTGTCCTTCAGTTGGATCGAGGAACCCTGACAAAAGCTTTATAAGTGTTGTTTTACCCGCACCGTTAAGCCCTACTACTGCAACTTTCTCATTTGGCTCTATTCTCAGATTAAGGTGCTTAATTGTATCCTTTTCTGCTTCAGGATAGCGATAAGATACATCCTTAAGTTCAAACACGTAGGGAGCCTTGGGCAGATCTTTTCCACCCTCAAATCTAAAAGGTTCTTCCCAATCAAAAAACTCACGAAGGATAGAAAGGTCAATGCTTTGTTTATGCAGGTTTAAAAGCTGCTGCAAAATACCGGAAACCCAGGTTGAATAGCCTGTTACAGCCGCAGTATAGAGCAAAAATTCGGAGAGTGAGATCTTTCCGTTTATTGTCATCGCTATAAGCACTGAGTAAGCGACTGCATTTTTTAAAAAGGTCAAAACAACATCCAGGAGATTTCCAAAAAACAAACGCTTTTGCTTTTGAAATTCAAAATTTTCAAGCATCCGAATATTCTTTTTCCAGAGATCATTTGCCCAATCCACTACTCCAAACAGTCTGATTTCTTTGGCATATTCCCGCTCCCGCAGCACACCTTTAATATAGTCAAGCCTGTTGATCACTTCTGCTTTCTCTTCTCTGTGCACATAGCTATACTCAGAAAGTTTGGAGTTGACTACAAAACCGATAACAGTCAAAACCGTGACGATAGCTGCAATTCTCACATCAAGTCCGGAAATAAGTACCAGATAAAAGAT
>JAIKVP010000262.1 GCA_024685635.1 Lachnospiraceae bacterium | reverse complement strand
TCTTCTGAAACATGGCAACTATGAATAACATCTTTTGCAATACGAATCTGCTCCATGTATTTCTTGCCAGAGTTGTTGTGGTTACAGTCTACTATAACTGCCGGATTCAATAGGTTGCACTCAGCATAGCTGTCAATAAGCCCTCTTATATCCTCGTAATGATAGTTAGAATGGCTTCTGCCATAGGCATCCACATATCCTCTTAAAATCGCATGTGTCAAAGGATTACCCTCAGTAATAACCTCCCAGCCTCTATAAACAAACTTCTGTCTGCTCTGAGCAGCAGTAATTGAATTCATCATAACGGAAATGTCACCACTAGTTGGATTCTTCATACCAACAGGAATTCCAACTCCACTAGCAACAATTCGGTGTTGCTGATCCTCAACAGATCTCGCACCAACAGCTACGTAAGAAAGCAAATCAGATAGATAAGAGTGGTTCTCAGGATATAGCATTTCCTCAGCACAGGTAAAACCTGTCTCTTTTACAACACGAGTATGCATTTCACGAATAGCAATAATTCCAGCTAACATATCCTCTTCGCCCTCTGGATTAGGCTGATGAAGCATTCCCTTATAACCAACACCCTTGGTACGTGGCTTGTTGGTATAAACTCTAGGAATGATAAAAATCTTGTCCTTAACCTTTTCCTGAACCTTAGCAAGTCTGTTCATATAATCCAAAACTGCTTCTTCATTGTCAGCAGAACAAGGTCCAATAATAAGCAAAAATCTGTCATCCTTGCCCTCAAAAATATTCTTAATTTCAAGGTCTCTTTCTTCCTTAATTTTGGTGATTTCATCACCTAAAGGAAACTGCTCCTTAAGTGCTTGTGGTGTAGGTAATTCTCTAACAAGCTTCATGTTCTTTTCCATTTTATAGTTCCTCTTTTCTTAGTCTTTTATAATTTAAATGCATTTTCATTTAGCATATAAAATGCTAATTAAAAACGCAATAAAACAGCTCTATCATATACATATCAAAACCAGCACAATACAGGTTGACTACCTTCTTCTTACATAACCAGTCCTTTTATAGTATGCATCTTTATCTTCATACATTTTCTCTTCAGCTTCATTTACCATTGCTTTAATGTCTTTATTTGAACCGTAAAGATATCCGCATGAAGCAATGCCGTCATTTGCTCTATTAAGCTTAGAAAAACTAGCTATCTGCTTATTAAACTCATCCTCTTTAATGCTATCTAATATAACGACAAATTCATCGCCACTAATCCTAAATACTGCTCCATCACTAAAGCTATCAGTTAGCATTTTCGCAAATTTCTTAATCAGCTCATCGCCTGCTTCGTGCCCTTCGCTATCGTTAATCTGTTTTAGCATATTTATGTCACAGAAAACAACGCCGACATTTATATCCTTTTCTATGCTCTTAAGCTCCTCTTCATAAGTCCTACGATTCTTAAGACCAGTCAGCGAGTCTATGTGTGAGGCCTCAAAAAATATCTCTTCACGAATATTGGATTCAGTTACTATTTGCGCCTGGATAATAACATAGATAATTATAAATGATATTCCAACCGTAGTGTATGTGTAATCTGGTATGTCAAATAGCACAAGCATCACAGAAGACACAACTGGCAAAAACATATAGGCCGAAAAGGCGAGCACCTGCTTAATGCCAATAATTTTAATGTATCTTATCAAAACACAGTATAAGTACAAAATGCAGATGGCCGGCAAAACGGAAACATATGATTTCCACGGACCTTGCATTAAGCTATAATCTTCTATGTAGAACAACTTCCCGTTCATAAATCCAACCAGCAAAAATATAATATCTATGACCGAAAGTGCAGCAACCGGCATTATTATGTCATACGATAGCTCACTTTTCTCCATGATGACAGACACCATATAAACTGTAAATGTCACAAGTAAAATACAACTCGTAATATATGCCGACATAGTAAAGAATTTGATTAAAGCTACACTTCGTTCGTTACCATCAATTATATAACTAAACGAATCTGAAAATGCTCCGTATATCGCTAGTATTAAATTAATCATAAATAAAACGGTTGATTGTTTTCTATTCTTAGAGCCCACGACAGTTCCAAGCAAAATAATCAGCAT
>JAIKVP010000224.1 GCA_024685635.1 Lachnospiraceae bacterium | reverse complement strand
GATAAAATAATCATCTGTCATACTCGCCAAGAAATCAACCGTCATAATGTTAGGGTCAGTTGCTAAATATTCATCAATATTAAGATAACTGTGAAAACTATTAAGAAAGTCAATATGGTGCCTATAAAAAATGCTATTCTTATCAAGACTTGTTGCCTCTTTTAAAATCTCTTCATAAACATCATCAAACATAGGCTCAATCTGGCTCTTTATCTGTTCCTCAACAGTTTCACTAAGATAGATAAGCTTATAATTCTCTTTTTTTGCCCTTGAAAATGCATCAAAATATTCCTTATCCATCATAATATAGTCCTTGCCATAGCTGTTCTTAACAATATTAACTATCATATTGTTTATTATTTCAGCATTTGTTTTGCCGATATAATCATTTCCAAACTCATCATCGTTTGGCAATACTCCTAGTTTCATTGCATCCTGTCTATCTTTACCAATATAGGCAATTATATCACTGACTCTCACTACACAGCCTTCTAATGTGCAAGGTATAAGCCTTTTGATCTCTGTTTCGTCTAAATTGCATTTTTCTTCTAATTCTTCTAGTTCCTTAAATGTTGTTCTCTTAAGAGGTCTATATTCACTTAATTCTAACTCGCCATTATGGCAAATAGCGCCATCTAAAACCTGCATACTTATATTCCAGTCCACTAAAGTATTTAGAACTCTGACACTATGGACGTTGTGGTTAAAATATCTCATAGTTGAAGACTTGGTATGTTCCCTTAGTTTGTTTGAAAGCATGCGCTCTCCCGCATGACCAAATGGTGTGTGACCAATATCATGACCCAGAGCAATTGCTTCTGTTAAATCAACATTTAATCCCAATGTTGATGCTATATTTCTTGCAATCCTTGACACAAGCTGGACATGAAACGAACGCCTTGAGATATCATCATTCTTGTAAAAAGAAAAAACCTGAGTCTTGTCGGAATACCTGTTGTAGTAAGGGTTGTGCATTATACGCTCGACATCCCTTATAAAAGGTGGCCTCCAGACATTGGTTTCATCGTGATCAGGTCTTTTTCTAACCGCATCATTATCGTCGGTTCTATAAGGATTGATAATATTATTCTTTCTATCTTCTACTATTCTAGCTAGCACTTCTTTATCTAGTTGCTGATAGTTTGCTTTATTAGCCATTAAATCACTCCTAAACACTATAATCTCTATTATTTTACCACAAAAAAAGATTCAATTAAAGACATCATATCGTCATTTATTATCTTGATTTTTCTAATGATTACTAGTATGATTATTATATATATTTCAATTGGGGGAATCACTATGAGTGACAATACTCGCTTATGTTTTGGCTGTATGGAGACTATCGGCAAGGACCTTGATCACTGCCCCGTATGCAGCTTTTGTGAATCTGAATATAATGTTAGTCCACGTGCTCTTCCTCTTCACACTATGCTTAACGAGCGTTATGAGATAGGCAAGGTTCTTGGCGAGGGTGGTTTTGGACTTACTTATATAGCATTTGACCACAGAAACAAGATTCCTGTTGCCATCAAAGAATATTTTCCAACCACAGCTGCCACTAGAGACTGTTCTGGCGGCGAATTAAAACTCAACTTTTTTAACAACAAAACAGAACGCGCCTACAAAGGTGGCCTAGATAAATACAGCAACGAAGCTGAGATTCTAAAGCGTTTTAACAACCTAGATGGTATAGTTTCAACACTTGATTTCTTCAAGGAAAACAACACCGGCTATATTGTTATGGAATATATAGATGGTATCACTCTTAAGGAATATCTTGAAAGCAACGGTACTATTTCCCCTAAGGAAGCTGTTGAACTTATGATGCCTGTACTTAAAGCACTAGAGACAATACATTCAGAAGGTATAATCCATCGTGATATAAGTCCTGATAACCTTATGATTAGAATGGATGGCGCCTTTAAGCTTATCGACTTTGGTGCAGCAAGAATATCAAATGATGATAACGATAAAAGTCTTACAATTATCTTAAAACGTGGTTTTGCACCTGAAGAACAATATAGATCTAAGGGTAAACAAGGACCATGGACAGACATTTACGCCCTATGTGCTACAATGTATAAGATGATTACCAACAGAGTGCCTCCAGAAGCCATGGATAGAATTATCGAGGATGAGATTCGTCCTTTATACGCTTATCCTATAGAAATGCCCGAAAGTCAGATGAAGGCGATAATGAAGGGCTTAAATGTCAGAGCCAAAGACAGATTTCAAAATGTCAAGGAGCTTAGACTTGAGCTTGATACACAAAAGCAGGCCAAAGAGCGAAACACACATATGATCGCCGTTTTCAAGGAAAAGGACAATAGCATTGTTGGTTACAGGCTTTATGACATAGAGAGTAATAAAATTAATGACATATCTCCTGAGGATTTAATTAAGTTAATTACTCATAAGAGATTAAAGGTATATAACCTAATCGTCTACAACCATTATATACAGCCTGTTGGTGGAAGCTTAGATAATTATCCAGTATTGGATGTCTTAGAACGCCTAACTAAGAATGATAATTACTATTTTGTTGAACATTCTCTTTCATCAGGCTACAAATGTTTGACTCACAAAGGAATTAGATGTTATTTCAACGAGATTGAGATGGTAGATTTAATGAAACAGGGACATGTTTCTAATCCTGACACGCTTGAATTATTCCTCTCTAAAAGAAATATGATAGCAACCAACTTTAATCCAGCCAAGAAGCCTACAGAAGCTGTGCCAAAGGCTAGAACTGTCACAGAAGAAATAAGGCGCAAGGAAAAGGACAAAAAAGTACCAACCAAGAACAAGCTATCATTAAAAACTAACAACAAGTCATTATCTAATCCTAGTGGAAATGCTGAAAATATTCCAATTTCTACAACTCAGATGCGACTTAAACTTCTTAACTCAACACATCTAACCAGTATTGCTAATGATAAGAAATAAAAAAAAGGCCTAAGAGCATTAACTCTTAGGCCTTTAGTGATATTAAAGCCAATCAATCTTGTCTGAACTAAGTTTTATATATATAAACTGTTCATTCGCCATACTAATAACATCC
>JAIKVP010000193.1 GCA_024685635.1 Lachnospiraceae bacterium | reverse complement strand
GTAACTACCTCTTTGCCGTTTTGAAGACTTGTCAAAAGATAATCACTGTCGCCAAGCTTCTCGATAGGATTACCTACCACAGTCCACATGGCTCCTGAATTAGACACTAGCACTGCCGATGTAAGCGACTGAAAATCTGCTGCTGAGCTAACAGCAGCTTTAACCGCGTCAGAAGAAGGCTCTCTTCCAAGCCTCTCCACAGACCTCTTAAGAGATGCAACCTGAGAGAATCTGACCGTCTTAATCGCCTCGCAACGATCATTCATCTCCTCAGCCATTCCCTGCAAATGTACCTGCGCAATATCTCTTACATCTTTCTCGGTTTGACCATCCATATAATGATTCAAGCCCAAAAATACTAGTACAGAAAGTACAAAAACAAATAAAAACCCCACTACAATTATTCTTATATTTTTGTTCATAGCTCTACATCCTCTCGATATAATAGGTCATACATCTCACTAACTGTCTTACGATATACCGGATGCCTCAAATTAGGTGCTATCTCAACTAAAGGCCTCAATACAAAATCCCTCTTATGCATTTCCACATGTGGGATGATTAAGTCATCAGTCTCCATGATTAGCTCGTCATATAATAGTATATCTATATCCAGGGTTCTTGGTCCCCAGTGAATCTCACGAGTTCTGCCGTTAGCATTTTCTATCTTGTGAAGCTCGTCTAGGAGTTCTTCCGGCGTATAAAGCGTCCTTATCATGATTGCTGAATTAAGAAAATCGTCCTGATCTAAATAGCCGTATGGCTTGGTCTTAATATATGAAGAAGAGCGAAGAACCTTAGTAGAAGGAAGTTCATCAACTGCATCTATCGCTTTATCAAGATAGTCACCCATATCGCCTATGTTAGAACCAAGGCCAAGATAGGCGATGTGCCAGCTTCTAGATATCTTAACCGACACGCTCTCTAGCGGCAAACCAACTGGTGCCCAGGGCTTTCTGACCTCCATTGTAATCTTCTCTAAATGAGGAATCTCGTTTAGGAGCTTCTCACTAAGCTTCTCAGTTAGAGTTTCAATCAACTTAAATGTGTTATCTTTTAAAAATGCAGTAATCATATGACAAACTGTTCCGTAATTGATTGAATTATTCAAATCATCAGTCAATCCTGCTTTTCTCGTACTCGTATATAGCACTGCATTTACCAAAAACTTCTGCCCTAGCTTGTTCTCCTCAGGGTAAACACCGTGATTAGCAAAAACCTCTAAATTGTCAATGTGTATCTCGTCATAATATTTCATGCTATCACCTCATTAATCAAATGAAAATGTTATATCTCTATACAATAGCCTCCGCCATCCTTATCGCTCTTAGATTGGCCAAGACATCATGAACTCTAAATATCTTAGCACCATTCTTAACGCCGATAACCGTTGTTGAAAGCGTGCCCTCAAGCCTCTCATCAACTGGAAGATCTAGCGTAAGACCAATCACAGACTTTCTTGAAGTCGCTAGTAATATTGGCTTGTTTAAGATTTGAAGTTCATCTAATCTTCTTATAACTTCTAAATTCTGCTCGTAAGACTTGGCAAAACCAACTCCAGGATCAATGATTATATTGTCTTCCGGGATATTAGCATTTACTGCTATATCAATCGATTCCTTAAGGTCTGCGATAACATCCTTCATAAAGTCAGTGTAATTAGTATTCTCTCTGTTATGCATTAAAATGCATGCCATATTGTATTTGGCTGCAACATTGGCAATTAAAGGATCCTTCTTAAATCCCCATATGTCGTTGGAGATGTCTGCGCCTGCTCTGGCCGCTGCCTCTAGAACCTTACTCTTATATGTATCAACTGAGACTAGCACTGAAAACTCACTCTTAATTCGCTCAATAACCGGGCAGACTCTAGTTATCTCCTCCTCAACCGAAACCTCAGTATAACCTGGCCTGGTTGACTCACCGCCGACATCTATAATAGCGGCGCCCTCTTTTATCATAGTCTCAACCCTAAACAAAGCATCATCTACGCTCTTATAGCTACCACCGTCAGAAAATGAATCCGGAGTAAGATTAAGTATCCCCATAAGCTGGCAGTGCTTTTCAATATCTAAATCGTAGTTTTTAATCTTCATTGCTATCTCCTAAAATGCTAATGACTCGTGGGGAAAGTTATGTCTTAAAGGACTTGTTATCTATCCGCCACCTATCTAAACATTATAACATAAGACTACTAAGTTATACAATTATATAGTCCTCTTATTTATCCTCTTTATGCACATAAAAAAACTACTATGAAAACGCCTGTCAAATAAGCATTTTCATAGTAGGATATAATAAACAAGCAATGACTTTTGCTTAAAATGTCTTTTGCTAAAATTGACTTATAATTAACTGTTAGCAGCTGACTTCTTATAGAACTTAAAGCCTGCCATAATAGTTCTTCTCTTGATAGCCTTTTCTGGATAAATAAGTGGAGTAAGCTCTCTATATAAGGCATATCCATTGATTAAAAGTGCTCCAAGCCATGCACCAATCTCTGCGTATGCTGCAGCCATAAAACCAAGGTTGCCCATCAAAGT
>JAIKVP010000160.1 GCA_024685635.1 Lachnospiraceae bacterium | reverse complement strand
TATCATATCCTAAATAAGATGGTTCCATTCCAAGTGAACGACATCTCTTAAGGACAGGTGTTCTATTAACTGCCATCTTAGATTATCCCTCCTAATTAAACTCTTCTACGCTTTGGTGGACGACATCCATTGTGTGGAACTGGTGTTACATCAGTGATGCTTGTTACATCAATACCGCAAGCGTTAACCGCACGGATTGCAGCCTCTCTACCTGATCCTGGTCCCTTTACAAATACATCTACTGTCTTTAATCCATGAACAAGCGCTGCCTTTGCAGCAGTTTCAGCTGCCATCTGAGCAGCATATGGAGTAGATTTTCTTGAACCTCTAAATCCAAGACCACCGGCACTAGCCCATGAAAGAGCATTACCCTGAGCATCAGTAATAGTTACAATTGTATTGTTAAATGATGCCTGAATATGTACCTGGCCATGTTCAACGTTTTTCTTTACGCGCTTCTTTGTTACTTTCTTTGCAACCTTAGCCATATCTAAACTAACCTACTTTCTTAATTTTACTAATTTTATAATTTCGTTTTGTTACCTATGAAAAATTACTTCTTCTTGTTAGCAACAGTTCTCTTTGGACCCTTACGTGTTCTAGCATTTGTCTTTGTCTTCTGACCACGAACAGGAAGTCCTCTTCTGTGACGGATACCACGATAGCATCCAATCTCCTGAAGTCTCTTAATGTTAAGAGCAATATCTCTTCTTAAATCACCCTCTACAAGGATGTTCTTCTCATCGATGACAGCACTAATCTTCTTTACTTCGTCATCTGTAAGATCCTTAACACGTGTGCTAGGATCAACATTTGCTGCTTCGAGAATCTGATTTGAAGTCACTCTACCGATTCCATAGATGTAAGTCAAACCGATCTCTACACGTTTTTCTCTTGGTAAATCTACACCTGCAATACGAGCCATGTGTGTTTACACCTCCATCAATAAATTCTCTCGGACGAATCATCATCCATAATTATAAGGTACTGAAAAATAAACAGCATACAGCTCCGGTTTCCCGGCCTGAAATGTGTGTATGAATCTATTTTCCTAAAGTGTGCAAATAAACGCACAATACACCTACATATAATATGTAAGTGTTGATGTAGCAGAAAAATGACAACTGCTACTTCTATTATGAACAGTCTATAGATACTTAGACTGCAGCCGCACATAATAAGATTTGTCGCAATACGAATTTAGCTGCGACACAATAAATTGACAAGCAATTTACTCTCAAATGCTGGGATTAACCCTGTCTCTGCTTGTGTTTTGGATTTTCGCAAATAATGCGAATGCTTCCCTTTCTTCTGATAACCTTGCACTTTTCGCAAATAGGTTTAACTGATGATCTAACCTTCACGGGAAAATCCTCCTTTCTTTTTGCGGGATTTTAGCGAAAAACATAGTATTTTACCCTAAAATCTATCAAAAACGTCCGTTTAACATTATACTGAAGCGTTTTTGAAAAGTCAACATCTTTTTAATAAATATTTTATTTATCTCTCCAGATAATTCTACCCTTGGATAAATCATAAGGTGACATCTCAATTGTTACCTTATCTCCTGGTAAAATACGAATATAGTTCATACGAAGCTTTCCACTGATGTGAGCTAAAATCTGATGACCATTTTCAAGCTCTACAGAAAACATCGCGTTTGGAAGTTTTTCAATAACTGTTCCTTCTACTTCAATTACGTCTGCCTTAGACATTTTCATTCCTCCTAGTTTACTGACCAAGATATCTCTCTAAAATTTCGATTACATCTTTATCATCTAAATCTATCTTATTTAAAATATTAATTATTTCTTCTGATAAATGTGTAATTGGTTGAATATGCATAAGCTTCTTCTTCTTTGGATTTGAAACCTTTTTAGTTTCACCATTTACTAGAAAAGCCATATCATCTTCACATTTGATTACCACATACACATGATTTCTATCATGTCCTGCTTTGGATTTTGCTAAGAATCTATCCATCTTTTTCTCTCTTAATCCAGTACATTTTCCATGAGGAATGTATCCTCAACAGATTTTTGTGTAACTGACATTTTATTCTCCAAGAATCTTTACAATGCCCGCAAACACATCTTCCATTGGCATTGTTCCATCAACAGTTTTCAAGATACCCTGCTTATTGTAATACTCAATAAGTGGCTGTGTCTGCTCATGATATACATCGAGTCTCTTCTGAACTGTCTCTGGCTTATCATCATCTCTAAGCACCAACTCAGCTCCACATGTATCACAGATTCCTTCCTTCTTTGGTGGAATTGCAACCACGTGATATGTAGCTCCGCAACCAAGACATGCACGTCTACCAGACATTCTATTTACAATATTTTCATCTGGAACATCAACATCGATTGCAAAGTCCATAGACTGAGAAACCTTAGTCAATGCTGCATCCAAAGCCTCGGCTTGTGGAATTGTTCTTGGGAATCCATCAAGTACGAAACCGTTTGCACAGTCCTCCTGACTAATTCTATCCATAACCAAATCACATGTTAATTCATCAGGAACCAAAAGTCCTTGATCCATATATTCCTTTGCTTTCTTTCCAAGCTCAGTTCCGTTTTTGATGTTCGCACGGAATATATCACCTGTAGAAATATGTGGAATGTTGTATTTTCCAGCGATCTGCTTAGCCTGAGTTCCTTTTCCGGCACCAGGTGCACCTAACATGATAATCTTCATGACAAAAATCTCCTTATATAACACCTTAGGAGATACTATAAAATTACAGCATCTCCATTAAGGTATATTTATTAATCATTTAAAAATCCCTTGTATGTTCTAACAAGCATCTGGGATTCAATCTGCTTTAAAGTCTCTATAATTACACCGACAATAATGATGATTGATGTTCCACCAAATGATACGCTTGCATTAAATAATCCACTGAAAATGATTGGAAGGAATGCAACTATCGCAAGTCCAACTGCACCGATAAAGATGATGTAGCTTAAAACTGACTGTAAATAATCGCTTGTTGGTTTGCCAGATCTAATACCTGGAATTGTACCGCCACTCTTCTTCATATTCTCAGCAATCTCAAGTGGGTTAAATGTAATTGATGTATAAAAATATGCAAATCCAATAATAAGCAATAAATATACCAATGCTCCAATTGAATAAATCCACTCATTTGGATTGAACCAATTTTGCTGTGAAAGTCCTTTAAGAACCTTCGCCCAAAATCCAGTTCCCTGATAATTTGCTATAGTTGAAATTATAACTGGAGTTTGCATTAATGATTGAGCAAAGATAACTGGAATAACACCAGCAGTATTAACCTTCATAGGAATTACTGATGAGTTACCACCAACTTGTTTTCTTCCCTGAATCTTTTTAGCATATTGTACCGGAATTCTACGCTCAGCTCCTTGAATATAAACAACAAGAAGTACGATTGCGCATATAATCGCTACAATAACAACAGCTGCAAGAGTTCCCTTTGCGACAGTTTTATCTTTTATAAACTGTTCAAATAACGCCTTAATATCACTAGGTATACGAGATACAATATTTATAACAAGGACGATGGAAATACCATTTCCCACACCCTTTTCTGTAATTCTCTCACCAATCCACATCAATACAGCAGAACCTGCAGTAAGTGATGTTACCGTCATGATAACATAAAGTGGTGAAAACTCAGTCAAATAACCGCTTCTACCAAATCCAATTGCCATGGCAAGTGACTCTGTCAAAGCCAATGCAATAGTTACATAACGTGTGATCTTTGTAATCTTCTTTCTTCCACTCTCTCCATCTTTTTGCATTTCCTCTAACTTAGGGAATGCAATTGTCAGAAGTTGCATAATAATCGAAGATGTAATATATGGTGTAATGTTCAAAGCAAATACTGACATCTGTTCAAAAGAACCACCGGTGATTGCGTCGAAGAAATTCATCGCATCACCAGTAGTACTAAATAAATTCTTGAAAACATCAGGATCCACTCCAGGAATTGGAAGCTGACTTCCAATTCTTACTACAACCAACATCAAAAATGTAAAAAGGATTCTCTTACGTAAATCTTTTATTTTGAATGCATTGCGGAGTGTCTCTATCATATTAGATTACCTCTGCTGTTCCACCAAGGGCTTCGATCTTCTCCTTAGCGCTTGCACTGAAAGCGTTAACTTTAACGTCTAACTTCTTTGTAAGCTCGCCGTTTCCAAGAATCTTCACACCATCTCTAGGATTCTTTACGATACCAGCCTCAACAAGAGTCTCAACTGTTACAGTTGAACCATTATCAAATCTCTCGAGATAAGATAGGTTGATACCTACGATGTTCTTAGAGTTTCTATTTGTGAATCCTCTCTTAGGAATACGTCTGTATAATGGCATCTGACCACCCTCGAAGCCAGGTCTTGTATGTCCTGAACGAGCAATCTGACCTTTATGACCTTTACCTGCAGTCTTGCCATTGCCTGAACCATGACCACGACCACGTCTGAAATCGCTCTGAGTCGCGCCCTCGGCTGGCTTTAAATTAGATAAATCCATGACTTTTAACCTCCTGTTAGATTTCTTCGACCTTAACTAAGTGACGAACCTGCTGAATCATTCCCTTAACAGCATCGTTATTAGGCATTTCAACAGTCTTATGCATCTTTCTAAGGCCCAATGCTTCAATCGTCTTTCTCTGCTTTGGAACTGCACCGATTGGAGACTTTACTAATGTGATTTTTAACTTATCTGCCATTTATAGTTACCTCCTAACCGATAATCTCGCTAACAGACTTGCCACGAAGCTTAGCGATCTGCTCTGGAGTCTTTAAGTTAGTCAAGCCGTTGATAGTTGCAAGAACTACGTTCTGCTTGTTGTTTGATCCTAAAGACTTAGTACGAATATTCTTGTATCCTGCAAGCTCTAAGACAGCACGAGCAGGACCACCAGCGATGATACCGGTACCCTCTGGAGAAGCCTTAAGAAGAACTCTAGCACTTCCGAACTCACCGATAAAATCATGTGGAATACTGCTATTATCATTAATAGGAACCTCTACTAACTTCTTAGTAGCATCCTCTTTACCCTTACGGATAGCTTCAGGAACCTCAGCAGCTTTGCCAAGTCCAACACCTACATGGCCATTCTTGTCGCCAACAACAACCAATGCAGCAAATCTCATGTTACGACCACCCTTAACAACCTTGGTTACACGCTTGATCGTTACTACATTATCTTCCAATTCTAACTGAGTTGGATCAATCATTGTACTCTTCATATTATATATGTCCTCCTTATTAGAATTCTAAGCCTGCTTCACGAGCTGCGTCTGCGAGTGCCTTAACTTTACCCTGGTAAATGAAACCACCACGGTCAAATACTACTGTCTTAATACCCTTCTCTAATGCACGCTCTGCAACAACCTTACCTACGTAAGCAGCTGCATCGACATCATTGGTCTTCTCGAGTTCAGCCTTGATATCCTTCTGTAAGGTAGAAGCTGATACTAAAGTGTTACCAACTGTATCGTCGATAATCTGAGCATACATATGATTATTACTTCTATATACGGCTAAACGTGGTCTCTCTGCAGTGCCACTAAAGCGATTGCGAACACGCATATGCTTCTTAACACGTACTTCTTTTCTTGATTTCTTGTTAATCATATCAATTCACTCCTTTACTTATTATTTTTTACCAGTCTTACCAACCTTACGACGGATAACCTCATCCTGATACTTGATACCCTTACCTTTATATGGCTCAGGTCCTCTCTTAGCACGAATCTCAGCTGCGTACTGTCCAACTTTCTCTTTGTCAATACCGCTTACAATGATAAGGTTCTGACCTTCCATTGTTACTTCGATTCCCTCAGGATCCTCCATCTCAACCGGATGTGAATAACCAAGTGAAAGAGTGAGCTTCTTGCCTTGCTTAGCTCCACGATAACCAACACCGTTGATCTCTAAAACTTTCTTATATCCTTCAGTTACACCAATAACCATATTGTTAAGAAGAGATCTTGTAAGACCATGAAGAGCCTTCATCTTCTTAAGATCGTTAGGTCTCTCAACAATAAGCTGATTATTTTCATTTTTGATTGTCATCTCAACTGGGAGCTCCTTAACGAGCTGTCCCTTAGGACCTTTAACAGTCACTTTGTTGTTCTCCTCAATCTTAATCTCAACACCTGCTGGGACGTCAATTGGAAGTCTTCCGATACGTGACATAATATACCTCCTTAAATTGTCAGGGTTTAACCCCGTTTTCTGGATTATTATAAATTACAAATGTATATTTTATCTGAAGTATTACCAAACATATGCTAAAACTTCTCCACCAACATTAAGGTTTCTTGCTTCCTTATCGGTAACAACACCCTTGTTAGTAGAAACGATAGCGATTCCTAAACCGCCAAGAACTTTTGGCATATCCTCAGCATTTGCATATACTCTAAGACCCGGCTTAGAAATACGCTTAATACCATTGATAATCTTCTCATTCTTGTTAGCACCGTACTTCAATGTAATATGGATATTCTTGAAATTGCCGTCTTCAACAAGCTCATAAGACTTGATATATCCCTCGTTAACAAGGATCTCAGCAATAGAAACCTTCATTTTTGAAGCAGGTACATCTACTGTATCATGTTTTGCAGTATTAGCGTTACGAATTCTTGTAAGCATATCTGCAATTGGATCACTCATTGTCATTTGCTATGTCCTCCTTACTTTATATTACCAACTTGCCTTTTTAACACCAGGAATCTCGCCTTTGTAAGCTAACTCGCGGAAACAAATTCTGCAGATTCCATACTTTCTCAAGTAAGCATGTGGACGACCACAAATTCTGCAACGTGTGTACTCTCTTGTAGAATACTTCTGCTTACGTTGCTGCTTAACCTTCATAGATGTCTTAGCCATGAAAACCCTCCTAACTATTTGCTAAACGGCATGCCGAATAATCTCAACAATTCACGTGCTTCTTCATCGGTCTCAGCGGTGGTTACGAAAATGATATCCATACCTCTCACCTTATCAACCTTATCGTACTCGATCTCAGGGAAGATAAGCTGCTCCTTGATACCAAGTGCGTAGTTACCTCTTCCGTCAAATGAGTTAGGGTTAACACCTCTAAAGTCACGTACACGAGGTAATGCTAAGTTAACTAAACGATCTGTGAACTCATACATCTTGTCACCACGAAGAGTAACTTTAGCTCCGATTGCCTGACCTTCACGAAGTTTGAAATTAGCGACAGACTTCTTAGCCTTAGTTGTAACAGGCTTCTGACCTGCGATAGTCTCAAGATCACTAAGTGCAGCATCTAAAACCTTAGCATTCTCCTTAGCCTCACCAACACCCATGTTGATTACAACCTTCTCAAGTCTAGGGATCTGCATAACGTTCTTATAGCCAAATTTCTTGGTCATTGCATCTTTGATTTCTGAATTATATGTCTCTTTTAATCTACTACTCAATGTCGTATCCTCCTCTCTTTATTACTCAATTGACTCGCCAGTTGCTTTAGCATAACGAACTTTCTGCTCGCCATCCTTCTTAAAGCCGATACGTGTAGGCTCGCCATTATGGAGGTACATTACGTTAGAAATATCAATCCATGCTTCCTGATCGATAATTCCACCCTGCTGATTGGATGCGCTTGGTTTAGCATGCTTCTTAACCATATTGATCCCTTCAACAAGTACCTTATGATTCTTAATATCCACGTCAAGGACTTTGCCGGAACGACCTTTATCCTTGCCAGTGATAACCTGAACCTGGTCATCTTTCTTAATCTTGCTACTTGCCATTAGTCGCTTCCTCCTTACAAAACTTCCGGAGCGAGTGAGATAATCTTCATGAACTTCTTATCTCTAAGCTCTCTAGCTACCGGTCCAAATATACGGGTTCCTCTTGGATTAAGATCATCCTTGATAATAACTGCTGCATTCTCGTCGAACTAGATATAAGAACCGTCCTTACGACGAGCGCCCTTCTTAGTACGAACAACAACAGCCTTAACAACGTCACCCTTTTTAACAACACCTCCGGGCGTTGCATCTTTGACCGAAGCAACAATAGTGTCACCAATATTAGCATATCTTCTGGTTGAACCTCCAACTACGCGGATGCAAAGCAACTCTTTAGCACCGGTGTTGTCAGCCACTTTCAATCTAGTTTCCTGTTGAACCATGGTGTTTCTCCTTCCTTCAAAAAGCTAAATTACTTAGCTCTCTCGATAACGTCAACCAATCTCCATCTCTTATCCTTAGACAAAGGTCTGGTCTCCATAACCTTAACACGGTCACCAATCTTACATGTATTCTCCTCGTCATGAGCCTTAAGCTTGTAAGTTCTCTTAACGATTTTACCGTATAAAGGATGCTTTACGTTATCCTCGATTGCTACAACGATGGTCTTATCCATCTTGTCACTTACAACTCTACCAACACGAGTCTTTCTAAGATTTCTCTCTTCTGCCATTAGAATTCCTCCTTCCTAAACTACTGAGCTGCATTCTTCTCAGTGATAACGGTCTGAATTCTGGCAATGTTTCTACGAACTTCCTTAATTCTGCTCGTGTTATCTAACTGATTAGTTGCATTCTGGAATCTCAAGTTAAAAAGTTCTTTCTTAGCAGCTTCTAAGTCGAGTACCAACTCATCAGTGCTCTTTGTCTGTAATTCATCTGTATATATCTTACTTTTCACTGCTATCACCGCCTTCTAAATCTGCCTTAGAAACGATCTTACACTTGACAGGAAGCTTATGCATTGCCAAGCGAAGCGCCTCTCTAGCTGTATCCTCAGGTACTCCGGCAATCTCAAACATTACACGACCTGGTTTAACTACTGCTACCCAAAACTCAACAGCACCTTTACCTTTACCCATACGAGTTCCTAAAGGTCTGTGTGTAACAGGCTTGTCAGGGAAAATCTTAATCCAAATCTTACCACCACGCTTAACGTAACGAGTCATAGCGACACGGGCTGCCTCGATCTGGTTAGACTTGATCCAACAAGGCTCTGTAGCTACGATACCAAACTCACCATGAGAAATAGTATTGCCACGCATTGCCTTACCCTTCATAGATCCACGCATCTGCTTACGATGCTTTGTTCTCTTTGGCATTAACATTACTTATCTCTCCCTTCCTTCTTGTTACTCTTGGTAGGAAGTACTTCTCCTAAATAAATCCAAGTCTTAACGCCTACTTTACCGTATGTGGTATCAGCCTCTGCGAAGCCATAGTCGATATTAGCACGAAGAGTCTGAAGAGGAATTGTTCCCTCGCTATAGAACTCTGTACGAGCCATATCAGCTCCACCAAGACGACCTGAAGCACAAGTCTTGATACCAAGAGCGCCTTCCTTCATAGTATTACGCATAGCGCCCTTCATAGCACGTCTGAAACCTACACGGTTCTCTAACTGCTGTGCAATATTCTCTGCAACAAGCTGAGCGTCAAGATCAGGCTTCTTAATCTCCTTAACCTCGATGTTAAGCTTCTTGCCAGTCATCTTCTGAACATTATCTCTAGTCTTATTGATAGACTCACCGTTCTTACCGATAACAGCACCTGGCTTAGCGGTATAAACGATAACTTTAACTCGGTTAGATGCACGCTCGATCTCTACCTTAGAAACACCAGCCTCTTTAAGCTCTTTCAAAAGGTACTTTCTGATCTTGTTATCTTCTACAAGATTATCAGCAAAATCCTTATCAGCGTACCATCTGGAATCCCAGTCTTTAATAACTCCGACTCTTAAGCCGTGAGGATTAACTTTCTGTCCCATGATTACCTCCTATTATCTCTCATCAAGAACAATCGTGATATGGCTTGTGCGCTTCTCGATACGATAAGCTCTACCCTGTGCACGAGGTCTGATTCTCTTCATTGTAGGTCCTTTATTCGCATAGCATTCTGCAATATACAAATCGTCTACATTAAGTCCTTTGTACTCAGCATTTGCAATTGCTGACTTAAGCAATTTCTCTATAACGCTTGATGCATATCTTGGATTGTAAGCTAAGATAGCAAGCGCTGTCTGAACATCCTTACCTCTAATGGCATCCAATACGAAGCAAGCTTTCTGAACAGAAATGCGAGCATAAGATAACTTAGCGCTAGGTCTTGTCTCTCTGTTCTCTTCATTTCTTGTCTTCTTTATCTGGGATCTATGTCCTTTAGCCATGGATGAACCCTCCTTTCAAATTAACGTACCTTACTCTTTTTATCATCTTTGCCGTGTCCACGGAAGGTTCTGGTCTGAACGAACTCACCGAGCTTATGTCCAACCATATCCTCTGTTACATAGACAGGCACATGTCTTCTTCCATCATGAACCGCAAATGTTAAACCTACGAAAGAAGGGAAGATTGTAGAACGACGTGACCAAGTCTTGATTACATCTTTGCTACCACCGCTAACTGCAGCGTCAACCTTCTTAAGCAAGCTCTTATCTGCATAAGGTCCTTTCTTTAATGAACGAGCCATATTCGTACCTCCTTATTACTTGAAGTTCTTACCGTCACGACGGCGAACGATCATCTTGTTGGAATGCTTATTCTTCTTTCTGGTCTTAAGTCCAAGTGCTGGCTTACCCCAAGGAGTGCAAGGACCTGAACGTCCGATAGGTGCACGTCCCTCACCACCACCGTGTGGATGGTCATTAGGGTTCATAACCGAACCACGAACTGTTGGGCGGATACCCATATGACGTTTACGTCCGGCTTTACCAATCTTAACAAGACCGTGCTCAACATTACCAACGGTACCAATAGTTGCTCTACATTTGATAGGGACCATACGCATCTCACCTGATGGAAGACGAAGGGTTGCATACTTGCCTTCCTTAGCCATCAACTGTGCTGCGTTACCTGCTGCACGAACCATCTGTCCACCCTTACCAGGAACCATCTCGATGTTGTGTACCTCAGTACCAACTGGGATGTTCTCCAATGGAAGGCAGTTACCGATACGGATCTCAGCCTCAGGTCCATTCATCAATGTTGCACCAACCTCAAGCTTGCTAGGAGCGATGATGTAGCTCTTCTCTCCATCAGCATAAGTGATAAGTGCGATATTAGCTGTACGGTTTGGATCGTACTCAATAGCTGTAACAGTTGCTGGAATACCATCCTTGTTACGCTTAAAATCTACCAATCTATACTTTCTTCTTGAACCACCACCGTGGTGTCTAACAGTTATCTTACCCTGGTTGTTACGACCAGCGTTCTTCTTCAAAGAAACGGTGAGTGACTTCTCAGGAGTTGTCTTAGTGATCTCTGCGAAGTCAAGACCTGTCATGTTTCTTCTCGAAGGTGTGTATGGGCCATATTTCTTAATTCCCATGATGTACACTCCTTTCATTCATTCCTATTTATTATCACGCTTAAATGCGTATAGTCTGCAATTCTTTATTACAGTCCCTCGAAGATCTCGATATCCTTGCTCTCCTCAGTAAGCTGTACAATTGCCTTCTTGGTCTTAGCAGTCTTGCCGTAAACCATTCCACGTCTTCTGGTCTTACCTGATTGATTCATGGTGTTAACCTTTGAAACCTTAACGCCGTCGAACATCTTCTCAACAGCTTCCTTAATCTGAGACTTGTTAGCCTCTGGGTGAACTAAGAATGTGTATTTCTTCTCGCCCATAGCATTCATAGACTTCTCAGTAATAACAGGCTTTAAAATTACGTCATAATACTTAATCGCTGCCATTATGCGTACACCTCCTCAATCTTAGCTACCGCATCCTTAGTAGCGATAACGGTATCATATTTCAAGATGTCATAAACATTAATATTGCTGCTGACACCACTCTCATCAGATGAGATAAATGCAGTCTTAACGCCTGCGATGTTACGAGCTGAAAGAACGAGGTTCTTGTCATCATTACTAGCTGTGATGATCAAAGCCTTTGATGTGTCAAGGTTGTCAAGAATGTTCTGAACGTTCTTGGTCTTGATCTCATCAAGCTTAAGCTCGTCAAGTACTTTGAACTTATCTTCCTGAACTCTTGAAGTAAATGCAGACTTTAATGCAGCCTGTCTCTCCTTCTTATTGAGCTTGAAAGAATAATCTCTTGGTTTTGGTGCAAATACAACACCACCGCCAGTCCACTGTGGACTACGTGTAGAACCCTGTCTTGCATGACCGGTTCCTTTCTGTCTCCAAGGCTTTCTACCGCCACCACGTACTTCTGAACGTGTCTTAGCGCTCTGTGTGCCCTGTCTCTTGTTAGCAAGCTGACTTACAACAGCCATATGTACAAGGTGCTCATTAATCTCAACACCGAATACAGCGTCGTTAAGCTCGATATTGCCAACTTCTTTACCTTCTATATTGTATACAGATACAGATGCCATCTCAAAAGTTCCTCCTTCCTTAGTCTTACTTACCAGACTTTACAGTCTCTTTTAACATTACTAAGGACTTCTTTGGTCCCGGTACAGAACCCTTAACCAAAATAATGTTTTTCTCTGCGTCTACTCTAACAACTTCGAGATTCTGGATTGTGGTACGCTTGCAGCCGTAATGTCCGGCCATCTTCTTACCTTTGAATACCTTACCAGGATCTGTTGCACATCCGGAAGAACCGGTATGTCTGTGATGCTTAGAACCGTGAGTAACAGGACCTCTAGCAAAACCATGACGCTTGATTGCGCCCGCATAACCATGTCCCTTAGAGGTTGCTGTAGCATCAACCTTGTCTCCCTCAGCGAATATGTCAGCCTTAATCTCCTGACCTAACTCATATTCCTCTGAATTCTCAAAACGAAACTCGCGAACATATCTCTTAGTAGATACGCCAGCCTTATCGAAGTGTCCCTTCTGTGGCTTGTTCACAAGATTCTCGCGCTTCTCTGCGAAGCCAACCTGAATTGCACTGTAGCCGTCATTCTCAACTGTCTTGACCTGAGTTACCGCACAAGGACCAGCCTGTAATACTGTTACAGCTGTCAAAACTCCGTCCTCGTCAAAAACCTGAGTCATGCCGACCTTAGTTGCTAAAATCGCTTTCTTCATGTTTAATTCCTCCTATGTAATCTACAGCGGATTGCTAAATTGCAATCATCCTAGATGTTAAAATACGGAATACTTGGTCTCTTATCTATATAAGAAAGCTTGGACCCTATATCTTAACCCTTAAGGATATTTTGTAAAAATGAAAATGTTAGTGATGAATTACTTCATCTTGATACTGATGTCTACACCGGCTGGTAAATCCATCCCCTGTAAAACATCGGCAGTCTTCTTGCTTGGGTTGATTACATCAATAAGTCTCTTATGAGTCCTCTGCTCGAACTGCTCGCGTGAATCTTTGTACTTATGTACAGCACGAAGGATAGTAACTACCTCCTTCTTAGTTGGCATTGGTACTGGACCACTTACCTTAGATCCGGCCTTAGTAACGGCCTCCACGATGTTCTTGGCAGCAGCATCAATGATCTTGTGATCATATGCCTTTAATGTAATTCTCATTACGTTCTGACTTGCCATAAAAAAAGTCGCCTCCTTTTCGTACTTTGCGGTACGACAAGCGGTGACTGTACACTTACCCGGGCGTTTCATAAAATGCAACGAAATGAAAACGCACGTCATATCTGCCCTTACGCAGATTGTTAACTTTGTACAGTGACTTGTCGCCAGTTTAAAACTTGACTCGCTCCACGGAAAACCTGCCATTCGGCAGCAACCTCACGCTTCATCGCTATCAAGGTCACAACATTTGGTAGTATATAACAATAATCAAGAAAATGCAAGAGAAAATTTAAAAAAATTTCTCTTGCACTATATGTTGTTATAAAATTTACAAAAGCTTACTATATAGATAGGTTACTTCGTCCACCTTCCGCTACAGCCACAAGGCAAAACAAGGTTACTGTCTTTAATAGGAAGTCCAATCTCCTCTGATGTAACATTTCCTCCGAAACGAGAAACTATCTCAGTGTTAATCATGTAGCTTAAGACACCGGGCTGGAGCCCTGTCGTGTAGGAATTGACGAGAAAGAAAAGTGGATCCTTCTTAAGAATCTTAGTAGTGAGCTTAATAAACGGGTAAATGCTGTCTTCTATCTTCCAGATTTCACCCTTTGGTCCCCTTCCATATGAAGGAGGATCCATAATTATCGCATCATAGGTATTGCCTCTTCTGATCTCGCGCTCGACAAACTTGACACAATCATCGACAAGCCATCTAACAGGCGCATCTATAAGTCCCGAGAGTGCAGCATTTTCCTTAGCCCAGTTAACCATACCTTTAGAGGCATCAACATGCGTAACCTTGGCGCCTGCACTTAACGCAGCTATAGTTGCACCA
>JAIKVP010000125.1 GCA_024685635.1 Lachnospiraceae bacterium | reverse complement strand
AATACGATAAGGACGAGGATGCCTGGTATGTAGAAGCATCAGAAGGCAATTGGGTGCATTTGCCGGATAGTTATGATACTTCGAAATTGTGGCATATGACCGATGAATTTGTGAATGAGTATAAGTAATATAGATATGCTTATGAAACCACAGGGACGAACCCTGTGGTTTAGTTTATTCGCTGCGCTCAGAATGACATGTTTATACCATTCATAAAATATTACTTTAATTATGGAGAGGATGGAAAGATCAATATCCTAAAGACAGACCTTGAGAAGGCTTGATAATTAAACTAACGCTCCAGTGGGAACACGTCCTTTGAATATGAAGGGTAGAATTTAACTTTTTATTTTACGCAAGAGTTTAATTATAAGAAAATGCTTGCACTCCCCTTTTCGTTGTGGTAGAATATTCGGGTGTGATATTTTATTTTCCTTGCTCTCTTAAGGATTTAAGAGGGCCAGAGACCAAAAGGAGGTGCGATAACAACTATGAAGTATGAATTAGCGTTGGTTGTTAATGCAAAGATCGAAGATAACGTTAGAGTTGCTACAGTTGATAAAGTTAAAGAAACTGTTACTGCATGTGGCGGCGATATCACTAACGTTGATGAAGTAGGTAAGAAGCAGCTTGCTTACGAGATTCAGAAGATGAATATCGGTTACTACTATTTCATCCAATTCGATGCAGAGTCTGAGGTTCCAGCCCAGATCGAAGCTAAACTTCGCATTCAGGACAACATTCTCAGATTCTTGTGCGTTAGACAGGACGCATAGTCGACGAGGAGGAATTATATTGAATAAAGTAATTTTAATGGGTAGACTTACCCGTGATCCAGAAATGAGATATTCGTCAGGAGCGACACAGACAGCTGTGGCACGTTTTTCACTGGCGGTAGACAGAAGATTCAAGAGAGAGGGTCAGCCTGATGCAGATTTCTTTAACTGTTCAGCATTTGGCAAGACCGCAGAGTTTGTTAATAACTACTTGAAGCAGGGAACTAAGGTTGTTGTTGAGGGACGTATCCAGAACGACAACTACACCAATAAGAATGGTGAGAAGGTATATTCAGTGCAGATTATTGTTGAGTCTGTTGAGTTTGCTGAGAGCAAAGCTGCTTCTCAGAACAACGGAGGAGGCAATTATGGCGGAGCTGCTCCAGCGCCTAGTGCAGATGCAGGAGATGGCTTTGTTAACTTAGAAGAAGGCATTGAGGAGAATCTTCCATTCTAATTTTTGAAGTACCATTAAGGAGGTTCATATCATGGCTTATAATAAAGGAGATTCTTCACCAAGAAGAAGACCAGGCCGCAGAAGAAAGAAAGTATGTGCTTTTTGTGCGAGCGAAAGTTCAGTAATTGACTATAAGGATACAGCTACTCTTAGCAAGTATATCTCTGAGAGAGGCAAGATACTTCCACGTCGTGTTACCGGAAACTGTGCTAAGCATCAGAGAGCAGTGACAGTTGCTATCAAGAGAGCACGTCACATTGCACTTTTGCCATACACTACGGACTAATTATGAAACACAAGGGATGTGCTACTAGCATGTCCCTTTTTTAGTAAATGAAAATGCTTTGGAGGTAATTATGCTTAAGACAGTTATATTAGCAGCGGGTAAAGGAACCAGAATGAAATCAGATTTGCCAAAGGTGCTCCATGAGGTATGTGCTAAGTCAATGGTGGAGCATGTTATAGATGCAGCCAGGGCTGCCGGCTCCGATGACATTTGCGTAATCGTTGGTTACGGGGCAGATGAGGTTAAGGAAAAGCTTAAGGATAGCGTAAAATATGCAGTTCAGGAGGAACAGCTTGGAACAGGACACGCAGTCAAATGTGCCGCTGACTTTATAGGAAATGATGGCGACACGATGATTCTCTGCGGAGATACGCCACTTATAGACGCTAAAACCCTAAAAGGAATGTATGAATTTCATAAGAGTAAGGGGCATAAGGCTACCTTGTTATCTACAAAGTTTGAGGATCCTACTGGCTATGGTAGGATTATTCGTGATGCTGATGGACATTTTATCAAAAATGTTGAGCACAAGGACGCTACGGATGAGGAGAGAGAGTCTAAAGAGGTAAATGCAGGAATGTATGTGTTTGATTCGGAAGCATTGCAGGAGGCACTTAAGGAGCTTAAGAATGATAATGTGCAGGGAGAGTATTATTTGCCGGATGTGCTTGAGATTATAAAGGGTAGAGGCGGAGATGTTGAGGCGTTTGTGGCGGAGAGGCCTGAGGTGATTATGGGGTGTAATACGGTAGAGCAGTTGAGAGAGGCGGAGAGGATTATGCTTAATAGGTAGGAGACTGGGTGGCGCCAAGTATATGCCTGTTTTTGCTCAGTTTGTTTATTCGCAAAAACAGGCATATACTTGGCGCGAGGAGACTTCTTTGGGCGCGTAATCGTTCTCCTCAGGGTGGCGGGGGCCACCGGGGCGCGGGTTTTGGCGAGCGTTATGTATTGGGGGTTGGATAAAGGTTTTTGGGCGAGCGTAATTGCTCTCTTCAGGGTGGCGGAGGCAATGGGGGCGCGGTTTTTGGGCGCGGTTTTTTTAGCGTGTGTTATGTATTTTTTGTAATGTTAGGAGATTTGGGATGAAGATTATAGTTGGTTTGGGGAATCCGGGGATTGAGTATGTGAATACTCGGCATAATGTTGGTTTTGAGGTTATTGATAGGTTGTCGGAGAAGCTTTCTATTAGTATGAATCAGGAGAAGTTAAAAGGGGTTTATGGCTCTGGGATGCTTGATGGGGAGAAGGTTGTCTTGGTTAAGCCTATGACTTATATGAATAATAGTGGCGAGTGTGTCGGTGATATTGCTAGGTTTTATAAGGTTCAGCCGGTTGATGTAATTGTAATTTCAGATGATATTAACTTGTCGGTTGGCTCGCTTAGGATTAGGGAAAAGGGCAGTGCTGGAGGGCATAATGGGCTTAAGAGTATCATTTTCCATCTAAGGAGTGAGGATTTTCCACGCGTCAGAGTTGGCGTGGGTATGAAGAGACAGGGGCAGAATCTTGCTAGTCACGTGCTTGGAAGGATTTCTAAGAATGAGGAAGAGGCTATGGCTGAGGTCCTTGATGACGCAGCTAACGCAGTTATCTGCATGGTAACTGACTCGACACAAACTGCTATGAATAAGTATAATAAGAAGGTGCAGTAACTTAAATATATTAAGAATAAAGAACTGAAGTATCTTAAATAATTAAGAAGAATAAACTGTAGCAACTTAACATATAAGAAAAAAACTGCAGTAACTAAATAACTATAGTATAAAAATTAAAAGGGGAAGTAACTTAAGTTTTTAAGAATTAGAAGGTGAAAAATGGATTATTTTGAGAACATTCTTAAAAACAGTGACCGCTTTAAGAGGATAGAAAAAGCAGCCAAAGCTAATAAATATCCAATCCAGATCAACGGCTCGGTTGATACGCAGGTTTGTCACATGATGACAATTCTTGCGTCTGATAAGGATTTAAGGTTAATTGTCACATATAGCGAGGAAAGAGCAAGAAAGCTATATAACGATTTGCATGCATTTGACAAAAATGTGCTTTATTATCCGGCAAAGGATGCTCTGTTTTTCTCTGCGGATGTGCATGGAGCGGTTACTCAAAGACAGAGACTTATGGTCATTAAGGAAATGCTAGTAAACAGGTCGGCAACGGTAGTCACAACTATCGATGGCGGCCTTGATCGCGTTTTGCCTTTAGAAGTTTTTGAAGAATTTTCAATCAGGTTAAAAGCAGAGGAAAAGGTTGATTTTACTGAGTTTGCAGGCAAGTTAGTAGAGCTTGGTTACGAAAAAAATTATCAGGTAGAGGGGCCGGGACAGTATTCCATAAGAGGCGGAATTCTTGATATTTTCCCAATGGGTGAAGAAAACCCGGTGAGAATCGAGCTTTGGGATGATGAGATCGACACAATAAGAAGCTTTGATGTGGAGTCACAAAGATCGATTGAGAAATTAGATGAACTTGTAATCTTTCCTGCGACAGAGATGCCGCTTAGCGAAGCGACCAAATTTAACGGAAAAGAAGCGATAGAAGCAGACTTTGATATTGCCTATAAAAGCTTTTTAGACAATCACAAAACATCTGAGGCGTACCACTTAAAGGACAGCATTTCACAGATATTAGACCAGCTAGAGAACAACAGATTAGAGGCTGGAATAGATAGTTTTATATCTTATTTTTATGATGAAACTATCTCCTTAATTGACTATTTTTCTTCTGAAAATGCAGTCATTTTTTATGATGAACCTAGCTGGATTTTAGAGACACTTCATAGCAAATATGAAGAGTTTGAAACAAGCATGAAAGGCCGATTAAAGCAGGGTTACATACTTGAAGGACAGATTAAAGTTTACTTTCATGAAGAAGAAATTAAGGACAAAATTAGGCAATTTTCTTCCTACTATTTTTCAAGAATTGGTTACGAAAACAAGGAGTTAATTCCAGCATTTTCTGAAGAGATTAGAGTGCAGAGAACTAACACTTATCACAACCATATGGACATCTTAATAAAGGATATGAGGGCTTGGCAAAAAGAGGGATATCGAGTCTTGTTCCTTTCTGCCAGCTCAACTAGAGGTCAGAGATTAGCCAAAGAATTAGAAGAAAATGCTATCGATGCCTACTATGCAAAAGAGCCTAAGGATGAAGTGGCAGTTGGCAAAACCTTAGTCACATTTGGTAGCATTTCCACTGGATTTGTCTACCTTGATGAGAAGCTTGCGATACTCTCTGAGGACGATATCATTCGCTCAAAGAGGAAGAAAAAGAAGAATATTGCGCCTAGATATAAGGGCGAGGTTATAAAGAATTTTGATGACTTAAGCGTAGGAGATTACGTTGTTCACGAGGACAGAGGTGTCGGAATTTATCGAGGAATTGTAAGTAAAACCTATGACGATACGGTGAGCGATTACATTTCCATAGAGTATGCTGACAAGGTAATGTACTATATCAACATCAGGGGAATGCACAAGGTTCAGCGCTATGCGGGTGCTGAGGGCTCTAAGCCTAAGCTTAGTAAAATAGGCGGAACTGACTGGGAGAGAACGAAGTCTAAGGTAATGAAGCAGGTCGGCGAGGTCGCAAAGGAGCTTGTCGAGTTATATGCGATAAGGATGGAGAAGACCGGATTTTCTTGCGACCCTGACACACCTTGGCAGAATGAGTTTGAGGAAATGTTTCCTTTTGAGGAGACGGATGATCAGTTAAAGGCGATCGATGAAGTTAAGCGAGATATGGAGAGCACTAGGATTATGGACAGGTTGCTCTGCGGTGATGTCGGCTACGGCAAGACGGAAGTTGCTCTAAGAGCAGCATTTAAGGCGGTTAACAACTCTAAGCAGGTTGTCTATTTGGTGCCTACTACTGTGCTTTGCGAGCAGCATTTTCAAACCTTTACTGAGAGGATGAAGGACTATCCGATCAGGATAGAAATGCTGTCAAGATTTAGGACTCCTAAGCAGGTTAAGGAGACCTTAAAAGGCCTTGAAAAGGGCGAAGTAGATATAGTGATCGGAACTCACAGAGTTTTTTCTAAGGATGTTAAATATAAGAATTTGGGCCTCTTAATTATCGATGAAGAGCAGCGTTTTGGCGTGACTCACAAAGAGAAGATTAAGCAAATGAAAAAGGAAGTCGATGTACTTACTCTTACTGCGACACCGATTCCTAGAACTCTTCACATGAGCTTGTCTGGTATAAGGGATATGAGTTTGCTTAGTGAGCCGCCGGTTAATCGCCGAGCAATTCAGACTTATGTTATGGACTACAACGACGAGCTCGTCAAGGAGGCGATTAAGCGTGAGTTAGCAAGAGGTGGTCAGGTTTACTATGTTTATAACCGAGTGAAGAATATAGAGGATATTGCAGAAGGTTTAAGAGAGCTTGTTCCGCAGGCGCATATCGCTGCAGCTCACGGACGAATGGGCGAGCATGAGCTTGAAAATATTATGCATTCATTTATCAAGGGTGAGATTGATGTCCTAGTTTCAACCACGATTATTGAAACCGGAATAGACATTCCAAATGTCAACACAATCATTATCCAAAATGCTGATGCATTTGGCTTGTCGCAGCTATATCAGCTAAGAGGTAGAGTTGGAAGAAGCTCAAGGCAGGCTTATGCATTTTTGCTCTACAGAAGAGATAAGCTTTTAAGAGAAACCGCAGAGAAGAGACTGGCCGCAATCAAGGAATTTACTGACCTTGGCAGCGGTTTTAAGATAGCGATGCGTGACTTGGAGATAAGAGGCGCAGGTAATGTTCTAGGTGAAGAGCAGTCAGGGCAAATGCAGGCGGTCGGCTATGACTTGTACTGTAAAATGCTAAAAAATGCAATAGCCGAGATGAAGGGCGAGAAGGCTAAGGAATTAATTGATACGGCAGTTGATGTTAAGATTAGTGCTTATATCCCGTCAAGCTATGTGGGAAGCGAGTTTCAAAAGCTTGAGCTCTATAAGAGAATTGCCAATATTGCAAGCTTAGATGATTTAGAGGATATGCTTGATGAGCTTGTTGACAGGTACGGAGAGCCGCCTTTAGAGGTTAAGAATTTGCTTGATATTTCTCTTGTTAAGAGCGAGGCGACAGAGCGTTATATCACTAAGTTTAACTATGAATCTGGGACTATTATTGTCACATTTCATAACAGTGCACCGCTTGATATTGCTAAGGTTGACGAGACTTTTAAGCGCATAAGCGGTAGAATTAAGATTAGCGATAAGAAGATTCCTAGCTTGATTTTTAATGTTGGTCATTTAAAGGATGAAGAAATCATTCCGAAAATGAAGGAAACATTAGCCATTGTAGATGATATGTTTACTTGTGCTTAAGGCCGATATATAGTATAATATAGGTTGGTTTATTTAAAGTTTTTTAAGGAGATATGTATTATGTTTTTTAAGTTGAAAAGAGTGCTTGCATTTGCACTCGTAATGGCGATGACAATGTCTATGGCAGCTGGCTGTGGTAAGAGTGAGCAGTCCGGCAAGGTCGTATTTAGTGTAGCAGGTCAGGATGTAACCCTAGACGAGGTTTGGTTCTACTGCAAATCAGTTCAGGAATATTATGAATCTTATTATTCTTCAATGTTTACTGAGCCAGATGTTTGGACATCTAATTATCCAGCAACCAAGGATGATGGCTCAACAGAGGAGACTACTCTAGAGAAGATTGCTAAGCGTTCAGCAATTAAGCAGATTAGAGAGATCAAGGTTGCTTATAGCAAGGCTGGTGATTACAATGTTTCCCTCTCAGAGAGCGAGAAGGAAGAGGTTGTAAATCAGGCAACTGAGATGATGGAAAAAGTTACCAAGGAAGAAAAGGAAATAATGGGAATAGATAAGGACACTGCAATTAAGGTATTTACCGAGTCTGCTGTTGTTCAGAAATTAAGAGAGAAGCTTGCTAAGGAAGAGGGAGTTGAGATCTCTGACGAGGAGGCTAAGACCTCTAAGATTTACTACATTTACTTCCCTACAAGTGCAACTGATGCATCAGGCAACGCAGTTGAGGCGAGTGCTGAGAACAAGAAGAAGGCTTCCGCTGATGCTGAGGACGCTCTTAAGAGAGTGTTAGCCGGCAATGATATTGCAACTGTTGCAGCAGCATACGGAATGGGCGGTTCTTCAGGAGAGATGACAATCGATTCTGAGACAGAGCTTCCTGGTAACTTATTAGAGAGAATCAGCAAGCTTAAGGATGGCGAGACAGTTGACAAGGTAATCGCTGCAGCAGATGGATTTTACATCATCCAAATGCTAAAGGTAGTTGATGAGACTGCGACTGCAGAGAAGAAGGAAGAACTTCTTTCAGAGAGAGAGAAAGTTTTATTAAGTGATAAGATTGACGAGTGGACTATGGGTCAGGATTTTGACTATGACAAGGATGTCAACTGGGAGTATATGGATGAGATTGACTTCGTTGCACAGTCAAGTGTCAAGGCTTCAAACTCAGATAGTTCAAAAGATGAGGCATCTTCTGATTCGTGATTTAGGAGGTTTTTATGAAGGGAATTGTTCTTGCAGGAGGCAGCGGCACAAGGCTGTATCCTTTGACTATGGTTACATCTAAACAGCTCTTACCAATATATGATAAGCCTATGATTTATTACCCACTTTCAGTTCTTATGAATGCTGGAATTAGGGAGATTCTTATCATTTCCACACCTTCTGATACCAGGCGCTTTGAGGAACTCTTAGGCGATGGTCATCAGTTTGGAATTGAGCTTTCGTATAAGATTCAGGAAAGCCCTGATGGACTTGCTCAGGCATTTATCATTGGTGAGGAATTTATAGGGGATGACTCTGTTGCCATGGTTCTTGGCGATAACATTTTCCATGGACATGGTCTTAATGACTGTCTAAAGAGAGCGGTTGCTAACGAAAAAGGCGCGACTGTATTTGGCTATTATGTCGACGATCCGGAGAGGTTTGGTATTGTTGAATTTGATGAAAATGGCAAGGCGATTTCCATTGAGGAGAAGCCTGAAAAGCCTAAGAGCAACTACTGTGTTACGGGCCTTTATTTTTATGATAACAGAGTTGTTGATTATGCTAAGAATCTTAAGCCATCTAAGCGAGGCGAGCTTGAGATTACCGACCTTAATAGCATTTACTTAGAGAATGGTGAGTTAAATGTTGAGGTTCTAGGACAGGGCTTTACATGGCTTGATACAGGAACTCATGAGTCGTTGGTTGATGCGACCAATTTTGTTAAGACTATTGAGACGCATCAGCATAGAAAGATTGCCTGCCTAGAGGAGATAGCTTATTATAACGGCTGGATAAGCAAGGATGAGCTATATGAAAGATACGAGACATGTAAGAAGAATCAGTACGGAGAGTATCTTAAGGATATTATTGATGGCAAGTATTTACAGGAAAAATAGCATTTGCTTTGGCATGTTAAGACAGTTAATTTATATAATTATTGCATTTTATTAAGCTATATTAAGACAGTTTATATGTTTATTTACTAGCATTTTTTGGAGGTTCTTATGAAGGTTTTAGTTACTGGTGGTGCCGGTTTTATAGGTGGTAATTTTGTTCATCACATGGTGAATAAATATCCTGATTATGAGATTGTCAATTTAGATTTATTAACTTATGCAGGTAATTTAGAGACTCTAAAGCCTGTTGAAAATAAGCCTAATTATAAGTTTGTAAAGGGCGATATTGCTGACAGAAAGTTTATATTTGACCTCTTTGAAAAAGAGAAGTTTGATATCGTGGTTAACTTTGCTGCTGAGTCTCATGTAGACCGCTCGATTGAGAATCCAGAGATATTCGTTAAGACCAATGTATTAGGAACAACTACCTTGCTTGACGCTTCTAAGGAGTTTAATGTCAAGCGCTATCATCAGGTTTCTACTGATGAGGTATATGGCGACTTGCCTTTAGACAGACCTGATTTATTCTTTACAGAGGAGACTCCTCTTCACACCTCCAGCCCTTATTCTTCAAGTAAGGCTAGTGCAGATTTGTTTGTAATGGCTTATTATAGGACCTTTGGACTTCCTGTTACTATCTCAAGATGTTCTAACAATTATGGTCCTTATCATTTTCCTGAGAAGTTAATTCCACTTATGATTAGTAGAGCTTTGGCTGACGAGTCTTTGCCTGTTTATGGCAAGGGCGAGAATGTCCGCGACTGGCTTCATGTTCACGATCACTGCGAGGCTATTGACCTTATTATCCACAAGGGTAATGTTGGCGAGGTTTACAATGTCGGCGGTCACAACGAGCGCACCAATTTAGAGGTTGTTAAGACTATTCTTAAGGCGCTTGACAAGCCTGAGAGCTTGATTAGTTATGTTACAGACAGACCTGGTCACGATCTAAGATATGCGATTGATCCGGCTAAGTTAGAAAATGAATTAGGCTGGAAGCCAGAGTATACATTTGATACAGGAATCAAGATGACTATTGACTGGTATCTAAATAACCGTGACTGGTGGGAGAATATTATCTCTGGTGAGTACAGAGATTATTATGAGAAGATGTATTCTAACAGATAAGAGTTTGTTTATAGAGTGATTATAAAATTAGATAGATATCTAATCTTATATCAAAGGCAGATTATTAAGATATTCTGACAGGAGATGTTACTATGAAGGTTCTTGTTACAGGTGTTAAAGGACAACTTGGTTATGACGTTATGAAGGTGTTAGATGCGCGTAATTACGAGGCTGTCGGCGTTGATGTTGAGGATATGGATATCACTGATAACGGGGCAGTTAAGCGAGTAATCGGTGAGATTAAGCCTGATGTTATCATTCATTGTGCGGCTTACACTGCGGTTGATGCCGCCGAGGATAACGAGGAATTGTGTCGCAAGATCAATGTTTTAGGAACTGAGAATATCGCTAAGATGGCCAAAGAGTTAGATGCTAAGATGATTTATATAAGCACTGACTACATTTTCAATGGGCAGGGTGATAAGCCTTGGGATCCTGACAATCCTAACAAGGAACCCCTTAATGTCTATGGTCAGACTAAGTATGAAGGTGAATTGGCGGTAATCAATAATGTGAAGAAATACTATATCGTTAGAATTTCCTGGGTATTTGGACTTAATGGCAAGAACTTTGTTAAGACTATGCTAAGAGTTGGCAAGGAAAAGGGTGTTGCCAAAGTCGTTGATGATCAGATTGGCTCTCCTACTTATACTGCTGATTTATCTGAGCTCTTAGTTGATATGGCAGAGCGTGAGGAGTACGGAGCTTACCATGCAACTAATGAGGGAGTTTGTAGCTGGTATGAATTTACAAAGGAGATTTATAAGCAGGCAGGATTAGA
This sequence comes from Lachnospiraceae bacterium, assembly GCA_024685635.1. GTDB lineage: Bacteria > Bacillota > Clostridia > Lachnospirales > Lachnospiraceae > NC2004. The sequence continues at coordinate 288 of JAIKVP010000125.1, read as the reverse complement.
GGTTGATTTGTCGCCTTGCAAGAGTGGAGAGTTTCCTGTTAAGGCTAAGAGACCGGCTAATTCTAGAATGAGTAAAGAGAAGCTTACTTTACACGGCTTTAAGAAGCTTCCAACTTGGCAGGATGCGCTTAGTAGATATTTGAAAGAGATTGAATATTAAAGAAATACAGCATAAAGTTTTAATAATATAAAATATTAAAGTAAAAACACATAAGATATAAATTAAAAGAATAGAATTATTATAGAAAAATAAAGGATATAAATACAAGATATACGATATAAGATTAT
>JAIKVP010000121.1 GCA_024685635.1 Lachnospiraceae bacterium | reverse complement strand
CAAAGCCTAATGAATTGTCATAATGAGAGATCCAGAAAATCCATTGAAGAAGTTGTTTCATGGTTCAAGGAATCGGTGGATAATAATTTGATCTATACGTTTTATAACGAAAAGCAGAATAAGGATGTGTATATGGTTGCGCTTCGTGATGATTTAGGTGCTCTGATTGGGTATTATGAAAAACATGAATACAGAAATCGTGAGATAATGGAAAGGTATGACTACGGACAGTGATGAAGGAGATACCGAATGATGAACTTCTGGACCAATGGTCCAGAAGTTTCATTTATGTCCGGGAGGACTGTAACTTAATAGAGGGTATTAGGGATTCATCCCTAACAAGATAGGAATGTACAAGTTTGGTAGCGATGCTACAAGACTTGTACATTTTGCATTTTTGTATATACAAAATGCGTATCTTGCAGGAGAAAAAAAGACGCGGATTTTGTACAAGAATTGTAGCAGAAAATGATACAAGAAATGTATCATCAGGGACCAATATTTAGAGGGCTAGGGACCAAAATAACACGAAAGAAGGTGAAAAAATGAGCAATATTTACTCAAATCATTTGATTGTAAGAATGACAGATAAAGAAAAGAGCATGCTTCAGGAAGCTGCCAACCGTAAAGGTGTTACTATGAGCAAGTATGTAAGAGATGCTTGTATTAATCCGCCAAATGTTACTAGGGCAGAGTATAACGAGATAAGATCGATGATTCATTACGAGATTAGAAAGCTTGGTGTCAATATTAATCAGATTGCTAAGAAGTATAACGAGTATGCTTATGTGGAGCCAAGTCTTGATTTACTTGATAAGCTTAACAAGATTATCGATCTTATGTATAAAATCACTGACAAGATTGAATCTTAACTTCTGGACCAATGGTCCAGAAGTTGGACGAAGGAGGTAGTAGGATGTCGCTTATTATAAAGATGGATAGCATTAAGGATCTGAAGCATCTTGATAAGGCAGTTCCATATATCATGAATGAAGCAAAGTCTAAAGGACTTGTTTACAGTAATTCCGGGACTACAGCAAGTGAGATACTTAATACATTTGCATTTACAAGAGAAAATGTTAAGACTACCGGGAAGAGAGTCGGTTATCATTATAAGTTTTCATTTTCTAAAGATGAGAAGATTACGCCGGAGCAGGCGTTGTGTTTTATTGAAGAATGGGTTGATGAATATCTTGGGGATAGGTTCGATTATGTATGCTCGGTTCATAGTGATCGGGAACATTTGCATATGCATTTGATATTTAACTCTGCTTGTCGTGAGGGTGGCAAATATCGCTACGAGAAGGGTGACTGGGAGAGAATCATAAAGCCGTTGACGAATCGTTTGGCTGAGAAGTATCATACCGGAGCGTTGAGGGAAAAAGATGAGGCTCTTGATTACTGTGAATCGAAAGAGAGGAAGTTAGCTTGGAGAGATGTTGTGAGAAATGACATTGATAAATGCATCGAACTTAGTGAGTCATATGAAGATTTTAAGGAGAAAATGATTTCGGAGTATAAATATCAGCTTCGAGAGGGTGTATCAAGAGAACATGGGGTTTACCTTGCGTTGACACCGCCAGGTAAAGCTAAGGCGGTAAGGACTCAGCAACTTGGCGATAACTATATGCCTGCTCAGATTGATAAGAGGATAGCAGCTAAAGAACGGGGTGAGCTGTATGATCAGGATGCTGAGCGATTTGCTCCAGATGAGGATGAGAGCTATAAGGCGATTTATAAGTATGAGATATGGTATATAAGTAGACCGGTTTCATTTGTCCCATATAAGCATTTGTCGATGTATCAGCAATACTATGTCCGGAAGATGTTGGCTGCAAGGCGATTATATAAAGGAACGGGAAGCACACTGCAAATGAGAGAGCAAGCATCCAGGGCAATTAAAGGAATGTCCGAGGATGCTTCTTTTATTTGCAGGATGAATATTCGCTCGGAGAAGGAACTTCATAAGATGATTGAGGATCTGATTGAAGAGAGAAATGAAACTTCTGGACCATTGGTCCAGATGTCGCAAGAAGAAAAGAAAGCAGTAATCAGAAGGCTTAAGGAACTTGATAATCAAACTTTTAGAAGGGATGTGAAGCATAAATGACAAAGGAGCAGGAAGAACAATCGGTGAGGTTGATTAAGAAGTATGGATTTGAGGATGAGATAGCGGTTAGTATGGAGCAATCAAGATATATTGCTTTGATGCTTGGAATAGCGTATGGGCTTTCGGATGATGAGATTGCAAAGTATATGGAGATTAAGTTCAAGAGTTTTACGGGTGTAGATCTACGAAGGATATGTGTTATGCTTGGGATAGAGTTGGGTGATGACGCAGACAACGAGCTTAACCTAGGACAGGTTAAAGGTATCATTTATGGAAGTGATGACGAAGAAAGAAATCTACTTGAACGGTATCAGGCGGTTTTCAATAAGTATCATATCTCTCTTGAAGCAGCCGAGGCTGGTGACATACTTATCAGGAATATGGTTTCAAATGAAAAGCCGTACTCTAGACTTACAAATCATATACTGAACGGTAAAGAATTATCTCCGGCACAACTAAATCTTGTTCTTAAGGCGGTTAAGGAGAAGATTCCGGAGGAATATATCATGAGGTTTGCTTTACCAGAGGTTAGCGTGTTCCAGATGGAGAAAGCGATAGAGATATATAAATTACGGAAGAAAAAAAGCTTTAATTAATAAAGAAATCTATAGAAATATATTGATTTTTTATTGGAAGTGGTGTATTATAATATT
>JAIKVP010000114.1 GCA_024685635.1 Lachnospiraceae bacterium | reverse complement strand
GACACTATGAGACAAATGAATACTCTTCTTTCTTCCGGCTCTTCGATATCTTTTTGCTCGATTTCTGATATCAAGTTTCTTCTCTATATTCCTCTGTTCAAGTTTCTTTGCAACACGCTCCGCTTTCCTTAAGAACTTCTCTTTATCTGAGTCAGATAGAGAAATGTATCTTTGCCTAGCAGCACCACTTAAAGAGTTTATTATGTCTTTGTCATTCATGTTATCCCCCATTTCCTACCATCTCATGGAAGTTGGTGTTAAAGAGCTTATATAGACCATTATCTGATGCGACTTTATTGCTGAAAGGCACTATCTTATCAGAGAATCTAATAAGACCGGTTCCTGGCTCTGCTCCATTTACACAATTTATCTGTTCATTTGATACTGTAAAGAGTTCTGATAGTATCTCTCTATCCATAACACCCTGATCGAGAATCATCATAAACTCCGAGTTAGAAACAATAGTTTTAGTGGCACGGTTACGCAATGCATCAACAAGGTTCTGGCTCATTCCGGTACAGATTCCTCCACGTTTTCTGACCTCTCGCCACATTCTCTCAATAGCATGAAGTGAATACTCATCACCCCAAAGCTCATGTATCTCATCTACATATACCCAAGTAGCAATACCGGAAGACTGATTATACTTGATCTTACTTGTAATAGATTCAATCATTACGAGCATTGCCATGGCTCTCATTCTCTTTCCAAGTTCTGAGAAACCATATACAGTAAACCTATTCTCCTCAGATGTAGACTGCTCTCTTGCAAATATATCAAGTGTACCATCAGTAAATACTTCAAGCTGATCTATAAGCTCCCTTGCCGATTCATTATCCATCTCATGTTCCTGAAGATACTCACGCATTAATCGTATTGTAGGACAGGCAAGCTTACTTCTTCTCCTTGGTTTAGTTCCCTCGTAAGTCTTAAAATACTCGTCATACATATGTCTGATAGCTCTATCTATAACTGCTATATGCCTGCTTGTAAGATCTGCAGGTTTTAACGCCTGCTCACAGATTGCATAAGCAAACTCCGCTTTCTCCGCTATGAATCTATCCTTATCAGGTACATGCTCTGGAACATGAAATGGATTGATATAAAATACATTTTCTGCCGACTGAGATAGGTTAATATACTGACCGTTCCATTTCTCTGCAATCCCCTTATACTCTGACATTGGATCTATAACCACTATGTCATCATTTGAGAAGCAAAGCACTTGCCCCATCTCCATTTTCTTTTGAAATGACTTACCGGATCCCGGCACTCCAAATACCATGCCGTTGCTGTTCTTAAGCTTCTTTCTGTTACCTAAGATTAGATTCTTCGATACTTTGTTATATCCATAGCAATAGCCATATTCATGATCTATTTCCTGAACATTGAAAAATCGTATCCTGCACACAATATGGCACCTTGTAAATCTTTTCCGTCTGCTTCTTATACGCATCCTTAACGCCTAACATGACCTGTCCTCCTTAAATCCTGAATATGTATACCTTTCTTATCTTCGATTGCTTTATTTGGCAAACCATAGCCTGCTATTCTATCTTCTAATAATGGATTATCCTCATTTCTTTTAGCGTCCATCTCTTTTTGATATTCCACCAATAACGCATCATAATCCACTTTCTCAGCTTTACTTTCAACAGGGGCAAACTCCCTGATAAAGCGTTTTAGATTACCCTTCTCAATCAGATAATCAGATATCTTCGTTGCATCAATTATAGCCTTAAAAAGCTCATTTGGATCATTCTTAATCTCGGCAATCCAAGATTGAATATAAGCCTTGTGATTATCTATGTGTTCTCTACTCATAGTTCCTTCAAGACCTATCGCCTGAGTTGTAAATGCAGATGCAATCTCAGCTCTTAATTCCTCTTTGGCATACTTCTCTGAGCCAAATATTCCAGTCAGATCTCTATTCAATCTGCTTTCATGTCCTGTTGAATGTCCTGCTTCGTGAAGAAATGTAGAAAGATAATTGTACTCAGCCCAAAACGACTCAATCGGTGGCATTGTGATAGAATCCTCACTCGGTCTGTAAAATGCT
>JAIKVP010000103.1 GCA_024685635.1 Lachnospiraceae bacterium | reverse complement strand
GCCTACGACATTTCCCTCGTTCTTAACAGGACTGTAAGCAGATAAGTGAACGCCCCACTCATCCTCGTATGGCTCATCATTGACTGTTGACTCACCTGCAAATGCATTCATAACATCCTCTGAATCATCACCAAAATCTTCTCCCGGTAATCCTGGCTCCTCTGGATCTGAATCTACTAAGAACACTGGCACATTAGAATCGTTAAGTCCGATTGTATAACAATACTCAACTCCTGAGTTATCAAGGAATAATGTCAGATCTTCCAAAATAGAATTGTAGGCATCTGTTCCTCCGTCAGCCTCGGCTCCCTCAGTAATTTCAGCTAATTCTGCTCCATTAATCGAAGCTGCGACGCATTTACTTATATTGCTTGCATTTTCTTTAATCTGGGTGACTAATGATTTCTTAGCCTGATTATAGGCTGCCAAACCAATCGCGATGTCTGACACCATAAGTAATACTATCACTGCGATAGTTATTTTCATGGAAATTTTAAATTTTCTAACCTTCATATATAAGCCTCCTTTTGCAGCATATAATCTGCTATTTATTCTAATATTTCATAGGTCTAGCCCAGATGTATCCATCATAAATTCCGTAGCCTGAGTATCTTGCACCCCATGTATCAGAAAGGGTATAATTGCCATTTTCATCAACATAGCTGCATACATAGCCACAGAACATCTCAACATGATAAGTAGTAGCATATTTCTTTTTCTTATTGGAAGATTTGAAAATGATATCTCCCGGCATAAGCTTTAGCTTGCCAAGCTTCTTATAAGAAAATGCTCCAAGTACACGCTTATTTTTACTGCACCATGCAGATTCTGTCCAGGTATTGCCTGGCCAATAGGTCGATCCAAAATTGATACTGCTGCCGTATCTATAAGCCTTCCAAACCAAGGCTGAACAGTCATAATATCCAGACTGCGCGCGTTTTGGCTGAGAGTATTTCCAGTATGTTCCCATATATCTTCCACGATCAACAATTTTTTCTAAGCTCTCAGGGCAAACTGCCACGGCGCAGCCAAAATAACCTATATCGGTCTTGGCAAGAATCACTGCATTGCCGTATGAAACGCCCTTAACTTTACCATTTGCATCAACTGTGGCAACACTCTTCTTCTTTGAAATCCACTTGATATCTCCGCTGTAACCGGAAATGCTTAAGCTAAAGGTCTTACCCTTGCCTAGAATCTTGTGGTTAGTAGAAATAGTTGCGAATTTTACAGTTATTGGGATGGTATATTTTTTACCGTATAATCGGACCTTAAACTTGCAAGAAAGCGGCTTATTTGCTGTAAAATTGACAGTCAAAAGATTGTTAACTATAGCGTAATCCTTGACATAAACATTAGAATTAGGACAGGTTACGCTTAAAATATCATAATACTCTTTTTCTAATACATAAGTTCCAGGTAATCGACTAACCTTTGATGAATTAAAATAGCCAGAAGATAAACCTTGTGCATCTCTTGATGCAACCCAAGCTTCTAGCTCGTCATACTGATCATAAGTAAAAAACGATGAATCGTCGGTCTCCCAACCGTAAGTCCACTGCTCTTCACCCTCATGATAAACAAGCTTGGATTTATAGTATTCATCATCTGCACCACAATTAATAACCTTGTCAGTACCTGTAATTTTGGCTTGAAACTTAGTGTTAGTGTTATAACTTTCACCATAATAGCACCACTTCTTAGCGTCAGAAGGTTTTGAATTACGGCAAATGCGAACAGTTGATTTCTTGGCTGTCATACTTGCATTGGTCATATCAATTGCATCTGACGATGCCTCAGCTGATGCGTCTGATGATGTATCTGATGACGATACTGTTGTAGGCTGAGCTTCTGTTGTTACAGGCTCCTCTGTTGTTACCGGCGCCTCTGTTGTTACCGGCGCTTCTGTTGTCACTATTGTTTCTGTTGTCACCTGTGCTTCTGCTGACGCTAGTGCAGCATTGGCTGACGCTATTGTTGTTTCAGCATTTGCAGCTGTCATAGGTCTAATAGCAGTGGAAAAAGCAATAATAAATGCTAATACCATTCCTAATTTCTTAAATTTCATAATAATCCTCCTATAGCTTATAAGTCTATTTTGCTTTGACTACGGTAGTCGGTTTCTTTTGCTTGTCATCATATAGGCTTACATCTGCCTGAGCTAGAGCACAGCTTAAATCGCAGTCGTCTGTACATTCAACGAGCTTAGTACCGACAGATACCGTAACGTTAAATTCCTTGTCGCTAGCCTTGTTGTAGTCGTCAAATCTTCCCTTTAGCTTTTTGACGAAATCATCAACGCTCTCACTATTTAGCTCTCTTACAAATGCAAATTCATCTCCACCTATACGGCCAAATATACCGTGGTCACTAATCTCATCGCGAAGGATATCACTGATGAGCTTAATCGCAAAATCTCCACTGTCATGTCCAAATCGATCGTTAATAATCTTAAGATTATTCATATCGACATAGGAAACTAGAATCTTATCTCCCTTTTTCTTGTTGCTTTCAAACCAACTGTTACCATCTTCCTCAAAACCGCGCCTGTTAAATATTCCAGTAAGCGCATCTGTTTTAGAAAGAGTATCAAGCTCAATATTATGCTCCTTAAGGGTTAAGAGGTTATCCTCTAACTGTCTGTTAATAGCCTCATTGGTCTTAAGAAGCTCTATCATTCGCATCGCTGCTCCTAACTGGTTAGTTAAGAAGTCACCGTTAGAATATAAAATGTCATTAAATTCGCAAATGATAACTCCATAAAGATACTCATTATAAAACAGAGGAAATACAACAAAGTTCTTGGCTTCGTCGTATAAATTAGGTATGTTAAACCACTCATTTCTTCTTCTAATCTGACTGTTAGCAGGTATATTATGAATTAATCCGTTGACCATAGTAGCCTTAAGATACATATGTCTTGGTGGATTAAAGTCCTCCATATACAAGTGCATAACAGGTTTCTTAAATGTATATACTGCGCCATTATTAACACCTAATCTTCTAAGGCATTTTAGTAATTTGCCATAGCTTACATCTCCACCTACGGAGAAATTAAGACTGTCCTTTACAAAAAGCTTTAGGTTATACATAGTCTTAAACTGCTCAATATTATTCTTGCCAATCTTGGCATCAAGCGCTGTAACAAGCTTGATATAAAGCTCCGCAAACAAGTCTCTAAGCTCATATCTCTCAGAGCCATCGTGTTTTTTCTCCCTAATTACCTTGTGGAGCTTCTCCATAAAGATAATCATATCCTCTATCTCAGCTCTGTCTAGGGCTGTGTCGTTTATCAGATTATCAAATAGCTCTACAAATTTATTCTTAATTGTTCTAACTGGAAGCTCTTTGTCAACGCAATAGATAACCTCGTCCATAATGCCAATAAAGTTCTTATGAATCTCAATGGCATCCTCCCTGGAATAGCTGGCATGCCTGTAAAAGATCGCCTCGTAATATTTATCAAGTTCACTGTGATTTAAGAAACTTGCGTCCTCAGTATCATCTCTAATAACATTACCAACTGAAGATCTTGGTATGAACTGTGCAGGTAAATCGATGTTTTCAACATTTTCACCGTTTAAAATTTTGATGATTGTCTTAACAGCTTTCTCACCTATCAAAATAGGGTCAGCGTTGACTGTCGCCAAAGAAGGCGTTGCCTTGGCTCCCTCAATAGTGTTGTCATAGCCTACAATTCTAAGATCCTTGCCAGGCTCTAGTCCGCGCTTTTTCATGCATTTGCATAGGTCTAGCGCAGTGTCATCATTTACGCAAATGCAGGCGTCCGCTTCAGGATACCTGTCAAGCACCTTCTCTGATGCGAAATGATTATCACCAGACATAAAGCCCTCAACGATTCCTAATAGTTCTGCGTTGCGAGCTTTAATGACGGAAACTGCTGCGTCCTTTCTCTCAGTGGCGTCGGAATTGCCGTCAGGGCCTGTTAATACAACGAACTTCTTACAATCCTTGTTGTCAATCAGATAATTAATTCCGTCTCTTACACCCGAATAGTTATCATAAGTAACATTTATATATCCATCGATGTCAGATGAAACCAAAAGAATAGGTATTCCTTTGTAATAATCAAGTAATTCTCTAACTCTCTCCTCTGATGTAAAACATCCTAAGCAACCAGCTGCGATAACCAAAGCATCCATATTTTCAGGACTTGGCAGGTAGAAAATAGTATTATATTGATATTCATACATAATCTCTGGAGTGTCTATAAGATTCCTATTTAGGTACTTTCCAGGAACGGTGATAATATTAACCCCGTTCTTTTTACCTTCCCTAAAAGCGCCTCTACAAAGGCTCTCCGTATATGGATCTGTTATTCCACTCACTATAAATCCTATGGTGTAATTTTTATCATTTCCCATGATTTCACCTCATCGCAACTTTGTTTTCGGATTAATTAACTGCTTTAGTCAGGCTCTCATACATAGCCCTATAGTTAGACATCAATGCTTCGTGGCCATTTTTAACTGTATCAAAGTCTCCCTCTTTACAAGCCATCTCTAGTGCCTTGGCCTCTTCTGAAAGCTCCTTAGCGCCAATATTAAGAGATGTGCTCTTTAGAGCATGCACTGCAACCCTATAATTCTCGACATCTTCAGACTTTAGACACTCATCTAATGTCTCTGACTTGTCTTTCTTTATATACTCCTTGACAACCATAATGTAGAACTCTTCATTGCCCATACAATACTTAAGTCCAACATCTGTCTCAAGTCCCTCAATATTTTTAAGCTTATCTATTGTGCCTAAGCCTTCTGATGAATCCGCGCTATCAGAAGCTTCATCAGCATTTTCAGAATCATCTGACCTTTGGCTATCAGCATCGGCTTCTGCTTTTGACTCTTTCTTAACTTCTAAAGATGCTTTATTATCACTAACTGCTTTGTCATCATCAGTTTCTACTTCATCAACTATCTCATCTTCATAATAATCATCATCCATAAGATCGCTGCTAGTGTAATCATCACTTTCTTCAAGGCCAGCATCGCCATAAAGTCTATTCTCTTTGGCCATAATTGAGTTGACCTCATTTAAGATCTCCTCATCGCCAACATCGGCCGCTGAATAATCCTCGACGTCAAATGCTATCGGATAATCGTTATTCTTGGCAAATAGTAAACCAAAGGTTCCGATACCACAGTTACAGCTTATCGCCGAGCCAGCATTTACAATGAAAATGCGTTCAAACTTGACTAGTCTCTCGGCCATAGCCTTAATGTACTCTAGCTCGCTTGCCGTCATTCCAGAATGCGTGATAAATAGCACTTCCTTGTCGATACTAGCCGGATTCTTAAGACAGCCCTTTACGTATTTGTCAACTACATGTGCCCATTTGCCGTAATAAACTGCTCCAACCTTGATTGCTCTGTCTTTCATTACAAGCTTAGGTCTAAGAAGAAGTCTCTCACATATTTTCTTAGCTCTTGCTGACACGCGATGACCTCTAACCATATGCTCAAGGTCTCTTACGATAAAGCTTGAAGATGTAAGCTTTATAAGCTCTTCAATGGCATTACATATATCCTCTAGACTCTCTTTATTGCGAGCCATAGTAGCTGCTTTTAAGGCGATTAAGCCGATTCCTGAAGATATCTGACCAGTATCGTAAATAGTCACATTGTCAAAAACCTTAGCAGCCTCTAACGCACAGGTATAGCCTGTTCCGACATGGGTTCCCATATTCAAATGTATGACGTGCTCAGCCATAGCGCTAAATTCATTAAAATACTGCCTGTACTCGTGTGCTAAAGGCGATGTCGCCTCAACCTCATACTTTGGATCCTCCATAGAAGTAAGAATACCTCTTGAATCGATCTCAATATTGTCCTTAAATCTTCCATATTTGGTGATAACCACGTATGGAACAATCACTAGAGGGAGGTTAAGATAAAGTTCCCTAGGCAAATCACACACGCTGTCAACGGAAATAAGTATATCATATTTTTTCTTCATCAGCCTCTCACCTCCGCGCTTAAGCATTTGCTCATTACTCTTCTTAATGACGCGGACTCAATAGGCTTGGTCATAAACTCATCAAAGCCCTCGCTCATGAAGTCCTCTCTCGCCGAGCTAACCGCATTGGCAGTTAAAACGACTATCGGTCTGTCTTTATAAATACCGTCTCTGACCTCTCTTATGGATTTCATAGCCTTTATACCATTCATCTCCGGCATCATATAATCCATAAAGATTATGTCGTAATCCTTCTCTTCTGTAAGCTTGATTGCACCCTTGCCGCTATTTACAGTCTCACATTCTAAGCCTAACTGACTCAATATTCCCTTAGCAACCATCAAATTCATATCGTCATCATCAACAACAAGTGCAAGCTTGCCAGAGTAATCATCTAACTCAAAGTCATCCTCTGTAACAACACCGTCGATAGTATTTATCAGATAGTTAATAACATTTAGTGTAAAGACAGGCTTTCTAATAACTGTTGCCCTGCTTCCATTTCTAAGCTTAAAATTCGGCTCGCCAAATACACAAACCGGCATTTGCTTAGCAAGCTTGTCTATATATTCCGGATCGCTCTTATATATGTTAGATGCGATAAACAAATGCGTGTAGCCGCCCATGGCAATCTCTGCTCTAATCTCATCTAAAGAGTGCGCCATCTTGGTTTCAATACCCTTGTAGCCTGCAATGTGGTCTACTAAGCTCTGATAATACTGTGCAATCTCAGGTCTTACATATTTGCTGTAGTTAAAGAAATATAAAACCTTATACTCATCAGCTCTAACTATGTCAAATGCAGGAGTCTCGTCTATTATCCTGCATGGGATAGTTACATGGGCGTGAGTTCCTTCATTGGCCTTACTTTCTACTAATGCATAGCCGTTCATGGCACTGACTAGTCCCTGGACGATCGTAAGTCCTAAGCCTAAACCGCCACGCTTTCTCTCGGAGCTAGAGTCAATTAAGTAGGCACCCTTAAAAAGCTTGGTCTGCTCAGCCTTGGTAATTCCGCAGCCTGTGTCATGTATATCAATATTCAGGTTGACTCCATAGCTCTCAGCTCTCGTATAAACATGCATATAACCGCCACCAACATAGGTGAACTTTATGGCATTGTCTAAAAGCCTTACAATAATATTCTTAATGGCTATTGGATCTCCCTCAAGTTTGTTTGGAATGTCCTGCTCAACATCGATTGCAAACTCTAACCTGGAGTTCCTGTTCATCTTAAACGCATCTGCAATTGCGTCATTGATTACCGATAGTGGCTCAAACTCAGTAATATTTATACTGAACTTATTGTTTTCAAGTTCTGAGTATAAGAGCACATCATCTATCTGCCTTGTAAGTCTTCTCGCGGAGTTTTTGATATTCTGAGCGTTCTTCTCATTGCTCTTAGAAAGGTTAGAATTAAGCATAATGTCGCTAGTACCCCTTATTGCATTGACTGGGGTTCTGAGCTCATGAGACATATTAGCGAGGAATCTTTCATTTTCCTTCTCTGCAGCGTGGAGATCTGCCTTAATCTCGTCAACCTCTACCCTTGCTTTCTCATTAAGCTTAATAAAATGATTCGATATCATAGTTGCCGCAAGCAAACACACAATTCCTAGCACAATTCTTGAATATACAATAATTGGTGTTCCCGGACCAATATAGCCAGTTATAACATTTTCAATCAGGTAAATGATATAAGACAGTCCAGTAATTGAAATAAGTTTTCTATTCTCTACTCTTGCTAGCAGTATGATCAGTAGGCAAAGAATAACTGGAATGTCTGTTATTGGGCCTCTGTGAAAGCCGTAGTAAGCTATTCCTAGCAGAATAACAACGAGATATGTATACATTCGTTGCATATCAGTGCCTATACCCGCAATGTGAACCACCCATATAAATGCTACTATTGCAATCAAAGGTATAAGGGCAAGCTTATTCCATCCGGAAATAACTATTATAATCCCTAATAATAATCCGAACACCGTGTACACTACAAGTAAGAGAACATGTAGTGACATTTGGTTCTCTTTATTCTCCTGGCGCATATTTATTTCTCCCTCATATCGTAATTAACATCCTCATCTATCATGTTAAGCATATGCTTAGCAATAACCGGGTCAAACTGAGTACCCATTCCCTTCTCAATCTCGCCTCTTACCACATCCTGTGGAAGCGCGTCACGGTAGCTTCTGTTAGAACTCATGGCATCGTAACAGTCTGCTACACATACTATTCTGGCAATCTCTGGAATAGCATCTCCTGCTAATCCATCAGGATATCCCTTGCCGTCGTATCTCTCGTGGTGCCAGTGGGCGCCAATAGCAAGCTCCGGGAACTCTGAAATGTTCTCAAGAATCTTCCACCCCTTAACTGTATGACTCTTGATAACTTCAAATTCTTCGTCGCTAAGTCTTCCCGGCTTGTTGATAATATCATTAGGTATACCTATCTTGCCGACATCATGAAGCATGGCGATATTGTATACATTTCTGGCTTCTTCTTCATTTTTACCCATACGGATTGCGATTTCTTTAGAATAGTCGGCAACACGGTTAGAGTGACCGTTGGTGTATGAGTCCTTGGCGTCGATTGCGCCTGACAGGGCTGATACAAGCTGATCAAACAGGCGATTAACCTTGTTGTTACTCTCAACTAAATCGCTGGTCTTTCTAGATACCTCATCATTTAGAAAATCCTGAAGTTTCTTGAGTTCTAGGATTCTTCTGATTCTCTCCCTCATAATTTCAGGGATAAAAGGCTTTTTGATGAATTCCATCGCGCCGGCCTTAAAGAGCTCTAGCTCCGTATCCTCATCATCCTCAGCTGTGATAAACACAACTGGAATATTAAGGCAATTCTCTACCTTTCTGATATTCTCGTAAGTCTCCTGTCCATTCATAACAGGCATATTTAAGTCGAGAATTATGAGGTCTGGTATTCGATTTTTGACAAATGTTATAGCATCCTCACCTGATGAAACGCATTTGACACGGTATATATCCTCAAATACCATCTTTATCATCATGTGATTCATCGGCTCATCATCTACAACTAAAATAAGCGGCTTGCTTCGCTCAGCTAAGGTCTTCTCAACTGACTTTATAAGCTCATCTGGCAAGCAAGGCTTCTTGATAAAGCCCTTGGCTCCTAGATGAACCGCATCTGACATGTCATCCTGTGAGGTTGATGCTGTTAAGAACAAAACTCTCGTGTTAGCTATCTCTTCATCCTGTCTAATGAGCTCTAAGGTCTCAATTCCGTTCATATTAGGCATTTCAACATCAAGGAGTAGTAAGTCAATTCCGTCATTCTTTAAGATATTAATACCTTCTTCTCCAGACTCTGCGGTTACAATGTCGTAGCCTGCATTTGACAGAATAAACTTGGTACTCATTAAATTCATACCCTCATCGTCCACAATAAGTATCTTTTTCATAATAAATACTGCCTCCTGGCTTAAAAATACAACCCTTATTTGTATGTGAATCTTCTAATTAATGCCCACGCCCTTAAAAGATACCATAAAATCAACATTTTTTCAATATTTTTGAACTCTGTAAATTCACATATTTTTTTGAATTTTACCCTATTTTTTTCACAGTTTTTTTCGTATAATATAATATAGGATGAGGATATTTATGGCTTATATATAAGGATGTGATATGTATGAATAGACTTAATAAGAATAATAAGGGTGTTATGAGGCTTGTTGCCTTTGTTTTGGCGATAGCATTTGCATTTACAACTGTTCCTTTAGCTCCTGTGGTTCATGCGACTAGTTCTAGCGAGTCAGTTAGTTCTGGAGACAGGGTTGAGATGACAGGAATTGAGATATCTGACCTATCTATTTCATTTTTTGGAGGATTGAGGTCATTTTTCCACGGTTGGTCTAGGTCGACCACTACAGAGGAGGCGACCACAGAAGCAGAAACTAATGTGACTGTGGCTGACAGAAACTGGGATTTATACCGTTCCACCTATGTTTTTGACCAGATGGATACCAATGAAAAAGAGCTTTATAACAATCTAGACAATGTTTGTAAGAATTTCATAAAGAGTGCCGACGAGGACGCTACATATATGTCAGGCTATAATTATTCGGGTTATTTCCTTGAGCCTGCTGAGTATTACAATATGGATAGCGACGAAGTTCAGAATGTTATAACATTTTTCGTCTATGAGCATCCACAGTACTACTTTACTTCGACTATGTACCTGATATCTGGCACGAGCGTTTATCTCTCTTGCTATGATGCATTTTATGAGGGCAGCGTTAGAGCTGCTGTTACTAACAGCTTATTTAGCAAGGTTGACAGTTGGATTTCTTCGATATCATCAAGCAATTCGACTTACTATGACATTGAGAAGGCTACACACGATTTGCTCTGTGACAAGTTGACATACAAGTCTAACGACTATGATCAGAGTGTATATAGCGCGATTGTAACAGGTAAGACGGTCTGTGCAGGATATTCGCAGACGATGGGGCTGTTGTTAAATGCTATGGGCGTGCCAACTGTGGTGGCATATAGCAGTTCACACGCCTGGAATAAGGTTTATCTTGGCAACGGTTACTGGTACGCAGTTGATTCAACCTGGGATGATCAGAAATATTACATAAGCTACAACTGGTTTAATAAGTCTGATACTGATATTGCTAAGGATGACGAGGACAGCGAGCATACTATCAGCCATGATGTGGCTTTGTATTTGCCTACTGCTTCGGTTTCACTAAAGGGTAGCAGCGATGGTGAGACGGATGTTACTACTACGGAGGCGGCTACTGAGGCTATGACAGAGGTTACTACTGAAGAGGGTTATGCTACGACAGAGGTTAGCACAGAAGTGCCTACTGAAGCGACCACTGAAGCTACGACTGAAGCTACGACTGAAGCTACGACTGAACTGACTACGGAAAGCACAACCGAGGAGGCGACAGAGGCTACTACTGAAGCGATAACTGATGTCTATCCTATTGAAGACGAGGACTCTAGCGAATCTACGACAGAATATCCTACTATGCCAACGACGGAAGAAAGCAGTATAGAGAGCACCGATGTAAGCGTTACTGTTGCAACTCCTAAGATTAAGAAGCTTATAGCCTATAATGGCAAGATTAAGATTAAGTTTAAGAAGCTAGATGATGATAGTTACTACATTATCAAGATTGCGACTAACAAGTCCATGACTGCCAACGTTAGAACTATCAAGGTTAAGTCAGGCAAGGCTTATAAGATTATAAAGAAGCTTAAGAGCAAGAGGTATTACGTTAAGATAAGGACTGTAACTAAGGTTAATTCTAAGAAGTATTATTCTAGTTGGTCTAAGATTAAGAGTATTAAAGTAAAATAATAATAATAATAAAGGCTAGCCTGCTGTGGCTAGCCTTTTTTTTATTTTTATCTCTCAATTGTATCATACTTGACCGCGCAATTCTTGCCGTTATCCTTAGCGGCTCTTAGGGCTCGCTTGGTATGAGCAAGCAAATCCTTATAGCCAAAGGCTTCTTTAGGATATAAGCTAATTCCGATACTTACCGTATTGGTAACCTTTTTCTCGCCATCCTCATACTCCTTAGTGGCGCAATTTAGTATCTTATCGCAAATGTCATCGATATAGCCTTCATTTGTCATATTAGGGGCAAATACTAAGAACATGTCGCTCTCCGCACGGCTTACAATATCGCTAGTTGAGAATATCTCCTTAAGCGCGTTGCAGACGTCAAGCACGTATTCATCTCCGCTCTCCTTGCCAAAATAATCACTAAAAGACATAAAGTTATCAAGATCAATCGCAAACAAGGCGCCACCCTTTTTGTTGGTTTTAAGGTCTTCAATGGCATCCATAGTCTTGATTTCAAAGCCATCAGCATTAATGAGACCTGTTAAATCGTCTCTAAAAATGTCGTCATTCATATACTTTAAGAGGTTTTTGCGCTTAAATATATCAATAATTACTAGCGCTATCATAATAAAAATAAATGCAATTACAGATACGATAAGTATCTTAAACCTGTCAATAAAGCTATAGCCCTTATCGTTTTTTACCACCAGGCTCCAGCCAAGCGCTGAGACATATTTGCTGACAACAAAACCATTGCCATTTCTTTTTGTATATGAACCGTAATCATTATCAGGAATCTCAACATATAGGTATGATGAGTTTAGGTTATTTACATTAGAGCCTAATAAGGTCTCACCCTTCTCGTCGACAAATGTTATATCTACGCCGTACTGCTGCTCGTAACTATCTAACATTTCCTGAAGGTCGCTCATAATCATACCGACTCCGCAGACCGCGAGTAAATCACCACTGTCTCCCTCCATACGCTTGTCGACAAACACAGTGTAGTCTTGGGCGTTGTACTGATCAATGTTTATGTCCAAATCGACATCATTTCCACTCTCGACAAATAAGCTGTACCAGACGTCGTACTCATCATTTTCTGGATCGACAATCTTACCGATACCGTCTGGAGTGTAGTATCTCATGGTCTTGTCAGAGATTAAAAATGCGCTTGTCCAGCCATTGCCGTACTTAATTGCAGACAGGTATTCAGACATAATCTGCTCTGCTTCTTCCTCTGAATAGCTTTCTTCATTTTCAACAAAGTCCTTCAAAAACGAGTCATAGCTCATGGTCTTAGCAACCCTTGTAATCTGGTCAAAATCGTCTATAACCTTGTCGTACATGCTTGTTGAGACAAGCTCGGTCGTCAGCTCCTGATTCTTTCTAAGAGCCGACGAAGAAATCATGGATGTGACAATAGATACAATTACCGCTACGACAAATGCAACTAATATTCGTCCACCTAAGCCCGTATTAAACCTCTTGTTCATATATATCACCCTCGTCTAATTTTGGCTGCCTTAAGCAAATGTAGCGCTAGCACTGAAGTTGTTACAGATCCCACTCCGCCCGGAACTGGAGTTATGATCGATGCCTTAGGCTCAACCTTATCAAAATCTACATCCCCACATAGTTTGCCCTCTTCGTTAACATTTATTCCGACGTCCATAACGATTGTTCCGTCTGAGACGTAGCTGTCGTCAATCATATTGGCGACGCCCGCTGCCGCCACTAAAATCTCGGCGCGTTTGCACTCTGCTCTCATGTCTGCTGTCCTTGTGTGGCAGATGGTTACTGTTGCATTGGCCTTCATGAGAAGCATTGAGACAGGCTTGCCGATAACTAGGCTTCTTCCGACTACTGTGGCACGCTTGCCCTTTAGGTCAACATCGGCGTATTTTAGCATTTCTATAACAGCCTCTGCAGTGCAAGGCGCATAGCCTGTTTCGTCACCTGCATAAACCTTGGCCATGTTGATTTCGCAAATGCCATCTAAGTCCTTAACCGGATTGATTCTTCTTAAAACCTCTGCCTCGTCAATCTGCTTTGGAAGCGGCTTAAGAAGGAGGATTCCATCGACATCATCATCATTATTAATCGCGTCAAACTCCTTTAGGAAATCCTCATTAGTTATATCCTCCGGGTAAACATTAGACTGGCATCTAAAGTTAACTTTTTCCATTTTCTTGATGGCGCCTCTCTCATAAGCGATGTCATCGCCCTTCTCGCCAACTCTTATAATCGCAAGCTTAGGGGCCTCGCCCTTAAAGCTCTTCATCTCCTCGGCAATGCGCTCATTTATCGCACGCGCAACTTCTACACCTTTTAAAATCATCTTCTTCTCCTTTCGGCTAGTGAGGACAGGGGGACGGGTCTAGTGTCACCTTTTTTCCCAATGCTCAAATGCTATCTGATTGCTGCTAAGACCGCTTCATATACTTCATCAGCCATCGCCGAGCCGGCTTTAATCATATCATCCGCCTTCTTGTCAAACTCCTCTGCTTTCGCCCTATCCTTCATCATTTTCGTATTGATATAAACATTTAATGACGCTCCATTTAGCGCTGCCTTTAGGCACTGAACCGCAACGCCTGCGTCGCTTATGGCAAGCCTGCTTCCAATCTCGGCTACCCTCTTAGTTAGCTCAATCGCCTTGACGATTTTCTCCATAAGCGCTAGTGGCGCCTCGCAGGCAACGACTAACGCCGCCTCTAGCACTTCATTTCTTTTTGCCAGCTCCTCCTCGGTGTTCTTAGGCAATCCGTAGGCCTTAGACAAGGGTTCAAATGCTACAGCATCCTTGTCCATTGCGTCTAGTAATTCGCGGGTTATAACATTTGCCTTAGCGATAATCTCTTCTATCTCACTCTGATATTCGGCATACTTCTTCTTGCCGGTCGTTAAAGCCATTACCATGTTAGAAAGGCTCATTCCAACTCCTGCGACCAATCCTGCCGCTCCGCCGCCACCAGGAACGGGCGCCGATGAAGAGAGCTCCTTTATAAAACTATCTATTGTCGATTCTGACATTGCCATAATTTCTTCCTCCGTTTGTGTGATTATATTTTGTTCGGTGAAACCGGGACGGTTCTGCTATCACCTCTATAGGTAATCCATATCTATCGATGAACTTAGTATTCTAGGCTCGATATTGCAGACCGCGAGCTTGTTTTTAGGGAATTTTATTGATGGTGTCTTGGTATACTCGGGAACATCGTGTGCATCTATGTGGCTGCTAATGTATCTTGACACTGCTATTTTCTTGGTGCTTTTATCAACAAGCATCAAAATAAGCTTCATCTGTGAACCAAGCGTCATCATCTCGTAAGCATCGCCAATCTTAACGGTATAGGTACTTCCCTTTTCTTCCATTGTGAAAATGCCATCACCATCGTCAAGATGAACGATAACTGGAGCAAAAGGGTAGTCATTAAACTTATCTGAAACCTTATCGCTAATCTCTGAAAGCTTACTTTTGAGTTTGGATTTTTTGCCCTCTTTATTTATCTCTGAAGGGATTAATATAATTCGCTCCTTGATATATTCTAGCTCAGCACTCACCTGATTTAGCATAGCTAGCTTGCCCTGGCACTCTTTTAAGAGCGCTTTAGAGTTGTCGATATCTGGGTATTCCTTTAATATTTTCTCGATTTTTTGAAGCTCCTCATACTTATATGAGCTTCCTGTCACCTTTTTACAATAGGCTGAAAATGAAGAGACACGGTAGTTCTCAGCCTTTAGCTTTAACTCATCGCTTCCCTCCTCCATAATCATTGCATAAAATGGCGAATCCGCCAAATCAACTGGAAGCGATCCTAGCTTATCTTCTTTAGTAACTCGGTGCTCATACATCATATGAAGCAGACATGGGACCTTGTTATCAGCTGCAATGGATGTAAGCTTGTCAGCCTTGTCTTTAGCATTTTTCCATTCGCCTTTTTCAAAAAATGCTAAAGCCTCTTTATAATACTTTGTAATCTCGTCATCTCTCTCAAGCTCTGGGATTGTAATTGCCTGGCTATAACCGCAATATGTACATTTTAGTATAGTTTTACCTAAAACCGCCTCGAGTGGAGCGCCACATTTTTCGCATACAAAAGTTGCCATTATATTCCCTCCTTTATCTTACACATTTTACCATATATGACTAAAAAAATCATTAAAGAAGCAAAAAAATGAGGACGGCAGAACCGTCCCCGTGTCTTCACATGTCTTCAGCTTATCTCACAGCGTCCTTCATGCTTTTTACATACTCTCCAACATATTCCGCAGCGTCCTTGCCGTGTTCTTCTAGGATCTTAATAATTGCAGATCCCACAATCGCTCCGTCGGAAATTGAAGCCATCTTCTTAGCCTGCTCCGGCTTAGAAATTCCAAAACCAATCGCACAAGGAACACTAGCATTTTCACGAATGACAGCGACAATTGATTCAAGGTCCGTCTTAATCTCAGACCTCATACCAGTAACACCAAGGCTAGAAACCAGATAAATAAAGCCTTTAGCCTCCTTAGCAATCATAGCAATTCTATTCTCAGAAGTAGGAGCAATCAAAGAAATCAAATCGACATCGTAGTCATTACATATCGAATCAAACTCCTCCTTCTCCTCATAAGGCAAATCAGGTAAAATGATACCGTCAATTCCAACCTCTTTACAGGTCTTAATAAACCTGTCCGCACCATAGGAAAATACAACATTTGCGTAGGTCATAAACACCATAGGAATCGTGACATCAGTTCTTAATTCTCTAACCAAATCAAAAACCTTATCAGTTGTAACACCAGCCTTAAGCGCTCGTAAATTGGCGCCCTGAATAACCGGTCCCTCAGCGGTAGGATCAGAAAATGGTATGCCAAGCTCAATTAAATCAGCGCCATTATTAGCAGCTGCTCTTACTACCTTAGCAGTTGTCTCAAGGTCAGGATCCCCACATGTTATAAAAGGTATAAAAGCTTTTCCGTTTGAAAATGCATTCTTAATATTACTCATAGATATCCTCCCCTCTGTAACGTGCAATAGCCGCACAATCCTTGTCGCCACGACCAGAAACTGTAACTACAATGATTTGATCTTTATCTAATGTTGGCGCAAGCTTTCTTGCATAAGCAATAGCGTGAGCCGACTCAATCGCAGGAATAATTCCCTCCATTTTAGACAAATACTCAAAGGCATTAACCGCCTCCTCGTCAGTGACCGGAACATATTCAGCCCTTCCGATATCGTGAAGATAAGCGTGCTCAGGGCCAACTCCAGGATAGTCAAGTCCAGCAGAAATTGAATAAACCGGAGCAATCTGACCATACTCATCCTGGCAAAAATAAGACTTCATTCCGTGGAAAATGCCAAGCTTACCAGTAGCAATGGTAGCCGCAGTCTCAAATGTATCAACGCCTCGTCCAGCCGCCTCGCAGCCTATAAGCCTCACGCCCTCGTCATCAATAAAATGATAAAAGCTTCCGATAGCATTTGAACCACCGCCAACACAGGCGATAACAGCATCAGGAAGTCTGCCCTCTTTTTCAACTATCTGTATCTTGGTTTCTTTAGAAATCACAGCCTGAAAATCTCTTACGATAGTAGGAAATGGATGCGGTCCCATGACTGAACCTAAGCAATAATGGGTGTCATCAATTCTCGTAGTCCACTCTCTCATGGCCTCAGAAACAGCGTCTTTTAAGGTTGCAGTTCCAGAAGTAACAGGCACAACCGAAGCACCCAAAAGCCTCATACGATAGACATTTAAGGCCTGTCTCTTAGTGTCCTCCTCGCCCATAAAAACAACGCACTCCATACCCATCAAAGCCGCTGCCGTAGCAGTTGCAACGCCGTGCTGACCAGCACCAGTCTCAGCGATAAGTCTGGTCTTACCCATTTTCTTAGCGAGCAAAGCCTGACCTAAAACATTGTTAATCTTATGCGCGCCAGTGTGGTTTAAGTCCTCACGCTTTAGATAAATCTTAGCGCCGCCCAAATCCTTGGTCATCTTCTCAGCATAATAAAGCCTTGATGGCCTGTTAGCATACTCATTAAAAAGAGTATTAAGCTCCTTATTAAAATCCTCATCATTTTTATAATGATTATAAGCCTCTTCAAGCTCAATAACGGCATTCATCAAAGTCTCTGGAATGTACTGTCCGCCATGCTTTCCAAACCTTCCATCCATGTTCGTCATACGCTTACTTCCTTTCTAACTATCTTAGCAAATCCATGCATTTTCTTAATATCCTTATGCCCCATGCTCTCAATTCCACTGCTGACATCAACAGCGTAAGGGCTAATATTAGTCATAACCTCTCCTATATTATCAAGGCTTAAACCACCCGCCAAAAAATACGGTTTATCTAAATTAGAGATTAGACGCCAGTCAAATGTTAGGCCAGAGCCCTTGCCTGAATCAAGTAAGACATAGTCAGCCTTGGTGTCAAATGCTTTCTCTACGCTAGCTTTATCAGTAACTACCGCTGCCTTAATAACTTCCTTATTCGTGCTATTCTTAACTCTTAAAATGTAGTCGTCATCCTCATCTCCATGAAGCTGAGCGATGTCAATT
Organism: Lachnospiraceae bacterium; assembly: GCA_024685635.1. Lineage (GTDB taxonomy): Bacteria > Bacillota > Clostridia > Lachnospirales > Lachnospiraceae > NC2004. Next base: position 65 of record JAIKVP010000103.1, on the reverse strand, counting down.
ACACCCTCGTTAAGATAAGAAATCACTTTGTCGGCGTCTTCATTTACAAAAACTCCGACCGCCTT
>JAIKVP010000078.1 GCA_024685635.1 Lachnospiraceae bacterium | reverse complement strand
AAACATTAAATGCGCAAGTTCATGTAAAACTGTAGTACGCTTTCTTTCTGGCGACATATTTTTGTTAATCACGATATATGGATATTCGTTTACAAATCCATTCATGCCCGAAAAATGCTCATTAACAATATCCAATTCAAGAACCAAAATCCCCTTATTTTCGAGAATACCTATAAGTTCATCAACCGGACCTTCTTCTTGTAAACCAAGATAACCTCTTAATTGCTTAGCGTCCTCTTCGGGATCTTCTGTACGTATTAATGTATAACACTTTGGTGGCTCTGGGAGTGGATTACCCCCAATGCATTCAACAGCATCAAAAAATCTACTAAAATACTCTTCAACAGACTCCCTGACATATTCTTGTTGCGCCTTTGTCAATGTTGAGTGCTTTCTAAACTCACAATGCTTAAATGAAAGATTAGTATTTCTTGAAGCAAGAAAATCAACCACATAAACACCTAACACCTCTGCGAGTTTATTAATTGTGTCCATATCAGGCTTTCTCTTACCACTTTCATAGTTTGAGATTGCCATTGAGCTAACGCCACAAGCTTCAGCTAAATCTTTCATACTCATATTATTCTTTAACCGATAATACTTAAGATTCTTCTCAAACATATCCTCTACCACCTTTCACGTTTAGATTATCATATTTTTTTCTATTTGTAAACACATTTGTTTATTTTTTTAAAATATTTTCTTTCTATAAACACCACGGCGGTATATAACCAAATCCAAGAAGTTTCCAACTATCCATCGCAATCCAAGACTCAAAAAATATAACATCTGCTGACATTTTGCTGACATTCAAAACGGGAAGCCCCTATTTACAAGGCTTCCCGTTGTTTTCTTTCTATTCCATCTCAATCGTTCCAGGTGGCTTGCTAGTCAAGTCGTACATAACTCTATTAACACCCTTCACTTCATTTATAATTCTATTCATCGCTGTCTGAAGAACTGCAAATGGTATCTCTGCGCTCTCAGCTGTCATGAAATCAATCGTCTTAACAGCTCTTAGGACAACCGCATAATCATAGGTTCTTTCGTCGCCCATAACGCCTACTGACCTCATATTAGTAAGAGCAGCAAAATACTGATCTGGCATCCAATCTGGATTAGCACCGTTATTGGCTTCCTTGTACTCATTGGCTGCCTTAGCCACTTCGTCGCGGTAAATGTAATCAGCATCCTGAACAATTCTAACCTTTTCAGCTGTAACCTCGCCAACAATTCTAACGCCAAGTCCAGGGCCTGGGAATGGCTGTCTAAAGACTAGATATTCAGGTATTCCAAGCTCAAGACCAACCTTTCTAACTTCATCCTTAAACAAATCTCTTAAAGGCTCAATAATCTCCTTAAAGTCAACATAGTCAGGAAGTCCACCAACATTGTGATGTGATTTAATCACAGCAGACTCTCCACCAAGTCCAGACTCAACAACATCCGGATATATAGTTCCCTGCACAAGAAAATCGACTGTTCCAATCTTCTTGGCCTCTTCCTCAAATATCCTTATAAACTCCTCACCGATAATCTTTCTCTTTTTCTCAGGATCCGTAACGCCTTTAAGCTTCTCATAATATCTCTCCTGGGCATTAACTCTTATAAAGTTGAGGTCGTAATCGCCTTCCTTGCCAAATACAGCCTCTACCTCATCGCCCTCATTCTTTCTAAGAAGTCCATGATCCACAAATACACATGTAAGCTGAGGACCAACTGCCTTAGCCAAAAGAACCGCTGCCACAGAAGAATCCACGCCACCTGAAAGAGCTAAAAGCACCTTTCCGTCGCCAACCTTTTCTCTAATTGCATTTATCTGCTCTTTAGCAAATGCATCCATCTTCCAGTCACCTAAACAGCCACACACATTATAAACGAAGTTAGATAGCATTTTCTTACCCTCAACTGTGTGTAGTACCTCAGGATGAAACTGAATTGCATAAAGCTTCTTCTCAGCACATTCTGCTGCCGCAACAGGACAGTCAGGGGTGTGTGCAATAATCTTAAAGCCGTCAGCTGCCTTAGCAATATAGTCATTATGGCTCATCCAACATACAGTCTTCTCATTTACATCGCTAAAGAGCGCTGAAGACTTGTCAACTGTCACCTCAATCTTGCCGTACTCTCTAACAGGCGCCTTAGTTACCTCGCCACCTAGTACATAATTCATAAGCTGCGCACCATAACACAGTCCCAAAACAGGAATACCCATATTAAACAGCTCGCTAGAACACCTTGCAGCGCCTTCCTCATAAACTGAGTTAGGACCACCCGTCAAAATAATTCCCTTAGGATTCTTAGCCTTAATCTCTTCAAGCGGAGTCTTATAGGAATAAATCTCACAATAAACGTTGCACTCTCTCACCCTTCTCGCAACGAGCTGATTATACTGACCTCCAAAATCGATAACAATGACAGTTTCTCTAGCCATGATTTACCTCCAAAAATAAAATAGAAATGGCCTTATAACAAGGCCACATTGATTATAGCACAAATGCAATAAATATGTAAATTATTAAAAAACTTTTATGGCCAGCAATATTCCGTCTTTAACAGAAACTCTGGCATTTTCCCCTTTTATAACCTCGTTGCTGACACCGTACTGATAGGATGGCTTAATCTCAGCGTTAGTTAGGTTATACTTAGCATTTTCAATCGTGACAGCCCTAGCGGCACCATTTATGGCTATAAGCGAAAAATAAGAAAAGCTGTCAGGAATCTCTAATATCTCATCGCCAACAAGCTCCATGACCGAATAATCGTCTACAATCACGCCTTTTAAGCCCTTCTCGTAAAGCATCATAAGGATATAGACATTTCCAAGGCTGTGATCAAGCCTAGCGCCAACGCAGCCAAGTAAAAGAAACTCATCATATCCCCTTTTTATCCCTTCCTTCACCCCATAAACAGTGTCGGTATCATCCTTAACCGTCGGAAGCACAATAGTCTGAACGTTAATATCCGGCTTCTCGTACGAATCAAAATCGCCAACAATCAAACTAGGCATGACACCAAGCGCCTCAATATGCCTTAATCCGCTGTCACAGAAAATGTAATAATCGTCTTCTCTTAGCATTTTCTTAACTCTGTCATAATTATTAATACCTGCCCCGCCGACAACAACGCATCTACTCATCTAAATCCCACTTTCTTACTAATCCAAAAAGGGCTAAACACGCCCTAAATCACACGCCCTAGTATACACCATTTTCTCTTGATTAGGCAAATGAAATAATCAGTCCTTAATTCCACTAAATAAGCATTTTTTGCTTGTTAGAAAATGTAATCTGGAGTATAATATTAGTAACAATTATTAACACAAAGGAGGGACTTAGATGTTCGGTATTTATTTCGGAAAATACTTGCTTAGCAAGTCAATTATCACTGAGGAGCAGTATAATCAATTAATCGAGAAAACCAAGAATTCCAAGGTTCAGATGGGTCTTTTAGCTGTTGAGATGGGGCTTATGACAGAGGAAGAGACCAAGGAAGTCAACCGTTTACAGCAACAGTTTGACAAGAGATTTGGTGATATCGCAATTGAAAAGGGTTATCTTACTGATATGGATGTTGAGGATATTTTGGACAGACAGGGTGATGCATATCTTCTATTCATTCAGGCTTTACTAGAAGCTAACATTTTAACTATGGACGAGATTAAGGCAGAGCTCACTTCATACAGACGCGACAAGGGTCTCTCTGCTATGGATTTAGAGGCTGTTAAGAGTGGCGATGTAGATAGAATTGCTCCTATCTTTATCAACCACGCTGATTTACCTGAGTATGTTAGAGAGTATTTCCTCTTAACTACTAGAAATATCGTTCGTTTCATTGACCGTTTCTTCTCTATGAGTAATATTGAGAAAGTTGAGGAATATGATTCTGCACACTGCGCAATCAGACATATCGTAGGTGACAAGAAGTTCCACACTGCTATTTGCGGTGACGATGATGGCATCAGAAAGGTTGCTGACGGCTTATGTATGAACTCATTTAGCAAGTCTGTTGGCGACGCTGGAATAGATACTCTTGATGTTGTTAATGAATTTATGAATTGGAACAACGGCTTATTTGCTTCAGTATTAAGCGATAAGGGAATTGAAGTTGTTGATGAGGCTCCTGTTATCAAGCCTTCACACACCGTTATCCACGCAGATGAGAATATGTACAAGATGCCACTTAGCATTGGTGGATCTAATATTGATTTGATTATCTGTTATGAGGATGAGACCTGGAAGGTTGAGGATAAGTAGTTAAAAAAAGCGTAGCAATGTACTATTATTGCTACGCTTATATTATGTTTTAATTGTTTTAATCAAGTTCCAGTAAATGAAAAATGCATGTAATCACCTTCAAGCTGATACATTCCATACTTATATAAGATTCTTGCAAACTCGCTATTAGGCCCAATTGAATATGGATTCTTGTCTGGCTTATATAGCGTTCCAACAACAGGCTTACCATTTTGGAAATAAGCATTCTCATTAGGATTAATGTCTATTGCAAGTCCCATTCCATGCGCTCCCCATCTATATGAATAAGCACCTATTGAATTAATCGGGAACTGCTCCTCGCTATTATATATCTCGTCAAATGCTTTTTTCACTGAAGAAGCTACCTTTTTATGAACTGTAAGATAGTAGGTTTTAGTTATTTTCTTACCGCTAGTACCTGACTCAAAATCCCACGCCTTAATTGTAACAGTCTTCATCTGCGACATAGCCTTTTCATTGGACTTATAAAATGGAACATGAGCATGTCTTCTCGTATACTCTCTATTGGCCATCTTACTAGCCTTCTTAGGCCAAATTCTATCATATATACTCTCATAACATGAAGTATAATAAGTAAATGATACAGTACTATTTAACATAGGGCCAGTAAACTCATCACCTATTTCATTCTTCTTAACCGGTTCAACATATATATCATATAAAACTGCATGCTTAAGCCCAGATACATTAACAGATGTTCCTGCAGTTTCAGCTACAAACTTCTTCTTGCCATTAGTAGTAGCCTTATATACATTGTACTTATCAACTCCCGTTGACTTAGTCCAGCTTACTTTGACATTTTTAGAACTTACTGTCTTATAAGTTAATTTAGTAGGTGCTGCAGGAGACAAATGTGCTGCCTCTTTAGTTGTTAATTCTTTAAGTTTAGATAAGTATCTAATCCTTTTATTGGCCTTATCAGCAACTGAGTACTTAAGACTGGCTTTCTTAAGATTCTTCTTGCTGTACTTAACCGAATCACATACGCCAACTGATAACTTGTAATAATACTTAGTTCCAAAAATAGCTGTATTATCAATATATTCGCCGTAACTTAGCAAGGAATCATCCCCGCCATTAACTCTTTTTTCAAGCTCATTATATATCTCTGTATATGGACCATCCGGACTTGTAGCACGACTTAAAACCCTAAAATATTTATTGGTGTAACCATCGCTGCTCTTAGCATCAGCACTTATGCCGAACTTGGTAGGAATTGTCACATCAATAGAATTGAGATTGCTCGACTCTGCACTAATATAGTCAGGCACACTAACCTTAACCACATCAGAATACTTGCCATATGTCTCATGTCCCATATACCCATACTGTAGCTTACTCTCAACTAACTTAATCTTAAACTTATAATTACCTGGCTTAAAGCTATCCTCATTCCACTGCCTTAGATAATACTTAAAATTAGAGCCCCCGTCCTCACTTAACAAGGTTCCTCCAAGATTGTAAAATGCTGTCGCACCAGGAGCCTTATAATAAACACTACAACCATAATAATCAGCAAAGCTCTTATCAACTGTCAAAACCACAGCCTTGTAATTCTCTGCAAACTTAACCTTAATGCTAGGTGCCTTAACCTTAGCTGCAGACACACTAGTAATAGCAGAAAATGATATAATAAGCGCCAAAACTAACACTAAAGACTTAACTAGAGTCTTAAACTTCATAAAAAACCTCCTACATTCCTTCCGCAACGCTATCTGCCTTAATTCCACTCTTAAGCATATTCTTAAGATATTGCCCCGTATAAGATTCCTTAATCTTACTAACTGCCTCAGGTGTTCCCTTCGCAATAACTGTTCCCCCGCCAGAACCACCTTCAGGACCCATATCTATAATATAATCTGCAGTCTTGATTACGTCAAGGTTATGTTCAATAACAATTACAGTATTACCGCCATCTGTAAGCCTGTGAAGAATCTCAATAAGCTTGTGAACATCCGCAAAATGCAGACCAGTAGTAGGTTCGTCAAGGATATAGATGGTCTTACCCGTACTTCTTCTTGAAAGCTCAGTAGCAAGCTTAACTCTTTGCGCCTCACCACCAGATAGAGTTGTGGATGGCTGACCTAGTTTAATATATGAGAGTCCCACATCCCTTAAAGTCTCAATCTTTCTATATATACTAGGTATAGGCTCAAAGAAGTCACAAGCCTCCTCAACTGTCATATCAAGCACATCAAATATTGACTTACCCTTATACTTAACCTCTAGTGTCTCACGATTGTATCTCTTACCGTCACAGACCTCGCAAGGTACATAGACATCAGGCAAAAAGTTCATCTCAATCTTGGTAATTCCATCACCCTTACAAGCCTCACATCTTCCACCCTTGACATTGAAACTGAATCTGCCCTTGCCATAGCCCATAGCCTTGGCATCCTTAGTGGTGGCAAACAAATCTCTAATCATATCAAACACGCCCGTATAGGTCGCAGGATTGGATCTAGGCGTCCTTCCTATAGGCGACTGATCTATGTGAATAACCTTATCAAGCGCCTCATAGCCTATAATCTTGTCGTGCTTACCAGCCTTCTCATGAGCCCTGTTAAGCTTTCTAGCAAGCGACTTCTCTAATATCTCATTTACCAAAGAACTCTTGCCACTTCCTGAAACTCCTGTAACAGCGGTCATAACGCCTAATGGAAACTTGACATCAATATTCTTAAGATTGTTATGCCTTGCACCCTTAACCGTCATCCAGTTCTCAGGCTTTCTTCTCTTCTTAGGGATAGGTATATACTTTCTTCCAGACAAATAGTCCCCAGTTATAGACCTCTCCTCAGCTATAACATCGTCAACGCTACCCATAGCAACTATCTCGCCACCATGGCTACCTGCCCCAGGTCCAATATCCACAAGCAAATCTGCCTGCCTCATAGTATCCTCGTCATGTTCAACGACAATGAGGGTATTGCCCAAATCCCTAAGGCTCTTTAGTGCCGAAATCAACTTGTCATTGTCCCTCTGATGAAGTCCAATACTCGGCTCATCTAAAATGTATGCGACACCCACTAAGCCTGAACCAATCTGTGTCGCAAGCCTGATACGCTGTGCTTCTCCACCAGACAAGCTTCCTGTATTTCTTGAAAGCGTCAGATAATCAAGACCTACTTCATTTAAAAAT
>JAIKVP010000052.1 GCA_024685635.1 Lachnospiraceae bacterium | reverse complement strand
TTGAAAAAAGAATAAGGAGAATTATAATGTTAATAGATGTTATGACTAACAGCTTATTTCAGTGGTTTGGAGTTGATCCAGCATATTTTGTTATAGGCCTTTTAGCTTTGATTATAATATTAGTTATAATCATTATAGTTCAGGGAGTTAAGATCAGTAAACTCAACAAGCGCATGGATGTGTTTATGTCCAGCGAGAAGACAGATAGTTTTGAAAATGAAATCAAATTACGATTTAGTCAGATTGAAGAATTACAGGTAATTACAAATAAGCATGATAATTCTATTAAAGATATATCAGAGTTTATCAAGGACACATACTCTAAGATGGGAATTGTCAAATATGATGCCTTTCGTGAGATGGGTGGTAACCTAAGTTTTGCCCTTTGCATTTTAAATGAAAAGAACAATGGTATGTTACTAAATGCTATGCATTCTCATGATGGATGCTATACCTACATCAAAGAAATTATTAATGGTGAGTCGTATCTAGAGCTTTCAGAGGAAGAGCAGGAAGCATTAGATAATGCAATTAATATGAGAAATTATATGGAGAAGTAAGATTAGATACTTATCTAAACAATATAATTATAATATTTTTAAGGAGAAGAAATAATGATAGACATTAAGTTTTTAAGAGAGAATCCAGACGTTGTTAAGGAGAACATCAAGAACAAGTTCCAGGATCACAAGCTTCCACTTGTTGATGAGGTAATTGAGCTTGATAAGAAGTATAGAGAGTCTAAGCAGGAAGCTGATGACTTAAGAGCTAACAAGAACAAGATTAGCAAGCAGATTGGTGCATTGATGGCACAGGGCAAGAAGGAAGAGGCCGAAGAGGTTAAAAAGCAGGTAACAGAGCAGTCTAAGAGACTTGCAGAGCTTGAGGCATCAGAGGCAGAGTTATCTGAGAAGGTTACTAAGATTATGATGACTATTCCTAACATCATTGACCCTTCAGTACCTATCGGCAAGGATGACAGTGAAAATGTAGAAGTACAAAAGTACGGCGATCCTGTTGTACCTGATTTTGAGATTCCATATCACACAGAGATTATGGAGAAGTTTAATGGTATTGATCTTGACGCTGCTGGTAAGGTTGCAGGTAACGGCTTCTACTACCTTATGGGCGACATCGCAAGACTTCACAGCGCAGTGCTAGCATATGCTAGAGACTTTATGATCAATAGAGGATTCACCTATTGCATCCCACCTTATATGATTCGTTCAAATGTTGTGACAGGCGTTATGAGCTTTGATGAGATGGATGCAATGATGTACAAGATTGAAGGCGAGGATTTATACCTTATCGGAACATCTGAGCATTCAATGATTGGACGCTTTATCGACACTATTATTGATGAGCCTGATCTTCCTAAGACACTTACCTCATATTCACCTTGCTTCAGAAAAGAGAAGGGTGCTCACGGTATCGAGGAGAGAGGTGTTTATAGAATTCACCAGTTTGAGAAGCAGGAAATGATAGTTGTATGTAAGCCTGAGGAGTCAATGGAATGGTTTGACAAATTATGGCAGAATACAGTTGATTTGTTTAGAACACTAGATATCCCAGTTCGTACCTTAGAGTGCTGTTCTGGAGATTTAGCAGACTTAAAGGTTAAGTCAATTGATGTTGAGGCGTGGAGCCCAAGACAGAAGAAGTATTTTGAGGTTGGTTCATGCTCTAACTTAGGTGATGCACAGGCTAGACGTCTTAAGATTCGTGTAAATGGTGAGGACGGCAAGAAGTACTTTGCTCACACACTTAACAACACAGTTGTAGCTCCACCTCGTATGCTTATTGCATTTTTAGAGAACAACTTAAATGCAGATGGAACAGTTAATATTCCTGAAGCTTTAAGACCTTATATGGGTGGACAGGATATGATTAAATAAGATTAGATATCTATCTAATTTTTCTAAATTTGCCTGAAAGGGGGAAGTTTTATGCATAAGTTTATGTCTGCAGTTGGCTTTCATGACTGCTATTCTAAGCATCAGCTAGATGATATTATAAAAGATGTTATAGCTTCTCCCGATGAGGAAATGGCAGTTAATGACGTATTTGGGCGCACTCTTTTTCAAATGAATAAGAGGTATGCAGGTGCTCTTGGAGTTTCAGTTGTCGGTGAGTTTGACAAGAGAAGATTTAGAAATATTTTATATGCCTATCCATTTTTGGAGGGACATAGAAAGCTCAAGGTCGAAGAGATTAATATTCAAAAACTTGCCGAGAAGGATGCATTTGCTGGAATAGCTGATGATAGCAATATGAGTATGGCAATAATTTTTTATTTATTAAATATAATGCCTGTAATTGCTGACATCACAGCACAAAACAACAGTGAGTATCACGGAATTTACTTGTCATCTTTGGCACTTAATGGTAAAATACTATTCGGTGTTGAAAAGAATGAGAGACAGATTAAGCAGGAATATAACGATATTGCCTTTAGAAACCGCCTTATAAGAGAGGCTAAAAAAGGCGATGAGTTAGCAAGCTCTAAACTGACTTTAGAGGATATTGATTTATATACCAAGGTTAGTAAAAGAGCGCTTAAAGAGGATCTTTATTCTATTATTGATACGACTATCATGCCTTATGGGGTTGAGAGCGATCAGTATGACATTTTAGCTTATATTGATGGTGTTTCAACATTTCATAATGACAAGACAGGCGAGTTAGTTTATGTCTTAGAGCTTTCTGCTAATGATGTAACTATGAGCGTTGGAATAAATGAGAGAGACTTAATTGGAACTCCACAGGTAGGTCGTAGATTTAAGGGCACCGTTTGGATGCAGGGTATAGTTCACAATGATATGATGGATTTTTAACTGCAATTAGCTTCCGTAGTTAAACGGATATAACGGCCCCCTCCTAAGGGGTTGTTGTGGGTTCGATTCCCGCCGGGAGCATTTTAGAATGTTTTAGGGAAGAGTCAAAGGGTAAAGAAGATTTATCTTTTGACTTTTGTATTTTAGTGATTGGGAGGGATAAAATGCTAAAAGCTTTGTTTGTCATTAATCCAAGCTCTGGACGACAAAATTTCTTAGAGTCTATTGAGAAGATTATATCAAGACTCATTATGGAACAGATAGTAAACCACATCGATGTTGTTTACACCAAGAAGCAAAACGACGCGAGAGAAGCCGTTATTGATCTTCACGACGGAGATTATGATTTCATAACTGCTATCGGTGGTGACGGAACAATCAATGAAGTAATAAGTGGAATCGCTGATGGCGACAGTAACATACCTATTGCTATTATTTCAGCAGGTACAGTTAATGACTTTGCCAATTACTTAAATCTTCCAACAGAGGTAGAGCCATTTATAAATATGATCAAGAATTTCAGAACCAAGAAGATAGATGTCGGTTCAATAAATGGCAAGATATTTATGAACGTTGTTGCCGGTGGAATTGCAACAGATGTAGGCTACAATGTCTCTAAGGAAATGAAGGCAATGTTCGGTAAAGCGGCTTATTATGTTGAGGGAATGAAAGAAATTCCTAAGCAGTTCTTTAAGCCATTTAAGCTTAAGATTGAGTCTGAAGAATATAACGATGAAGCTGAGTATTTGCTTATAATGGTTACTAATTCTCAGAGCGTTGGTGGCTATAAGCAGGCAGCGCCTCTAGCATCAGTATCTGACGGAATGCTAGATGTATTGCTTCTTAGAAAAATGGAAGTATTTCAGGTTAGTGAGTTACTCTTCCGTTTTTTAGCTGGTGATCATATTAACTCGCCTGCGATAGAGTATTTTCAGACCAAGGCAATTAAGATTACATCGCTAGATGACAATGAAATGTCAATTGATTACGACGGCGAATACTACGGAACCTTGCCTGCAGACATTCACATTTTAGAGGGTAGAATTAATGTTATTATCCCAGCAACAGAAAATGCTTCAACAGCAAGTTCACCATTTCCAATCGTTCAACACATTTTAGATCAGACACAAAATCAAAACAAGGATTAATAATAATTATGACTTCACCAGCAAGTTCTGGTGAAGTTTTTTATTAGCATTTAATAGACAAATATTATTGCAAATGTTAGAATACATTAGACTAAAACAAAGGAGAATTAAGATGAGACTTAGAAATGTTAAGGGTTCAAGAGAGAGAATAGCAGCAAGTCCTTTTACCTACAATGAGGACGAGGAGTCTAACTTATATAACAACAAGGGCAAATGGTCAGAGATTTTTGAAAATGATAAGCCTATATTTATAGAAATTGGAATGGGAAAAGGCCAGTTTATAACTGAGCTTGCTAAGAGAAATCCTGACAATAATTATATAGGAATTGAGAAGTTTAGTTCCGTTTTAATTAGGGCTATCGAGAAGAGAGAACAGGGCGAAAAAGAGGGTATTAGTCTTCCTAATTTACGCTTTATTCGTATGGATGCAGAGAACTTAGAAAATGTATTTGCGCCAGAAGAAATTGCAGGTATTTATCTTAATTTTTCTGATCCATGGCCAAAGGATAGGCATGCAAAAAGGCGCCTTACATCCAAGCAGTTTTTAGAGAGATATTTAAAAGTTATGAAAAAGGACGCTAGGATTCAGTTTAAGACAGACAATCAGGACCTGTTTAATTTCTCACTAGAGTCACTAAAGGAAAATGAATGGAATGTATCTGAAGTGACATTTGACCTTCATCACAGCGACTATTTAGAGGGCAATATTATGACGGAATATGAGTCTAGGTTTGTTGCCGAGGGCAAGCCAATTTGTAGATTGGTTGCTAGTAAATAAGTGGATATATACAAGAGGTTAATTATAAGAGAATATACAAGAGATTAATTATAAGAGAATATATAAGTGGAATAACATAAGATACTTAATATTAGAAAAAAGTAGAAGAGAATAAATACAAGAGATTAATATAAGAGATTATTAATTAAGGTAATAAAATGCATAAAAATAGCACTAAAATATTAGCTGGTTTTCCTTGTAACTTAGTGATTCTAATGGTAAAATTATTAGTGTAGAATTTTTATATGGGAGGGGCTAACTGTGAATTCATTTAAGAGATTAATTGCATTTTTATTGGTATTTACGCTGGCATTTTCATTTGTTCAAACGCCAGCACCGGCTGTCAATGCGGCCAAGAAATCCAACAAATACCTTACGATTAACAAGGCAAGCTATAGTGCTAAGCAGGGCAAGACTATCACAATTAAGGGGAGTCTTAAAAAGAAGATTTCTGCTAGCAAAATAAAGCTATATTATTATGCAGATTATCTATCTATTAAGAAGTCTGTGCTTTCAGGCAAGAAGTTAACTATCAAGCTTAAGCTTAAAAAAGCTGGTTCAACCAGGCTTAAAATCAAGGTTAAGAATAAGACTCTTAGCATCCCCATAAAGATTAAATCGAAGAATTCTAACAGTACACAAAATGCAGTAACGACTAAGGCTGAAGCTACAAGCAAGAATCCAGGCTACGATTCATCTACAACTAAGGCCAATGCTACTAGTGAGACAACTAGCGAGGATAGTAAGACTACAGAATTAGCCACTACAACCGAGAATAATGATGCTAATAAGAAGGCATCAGCTGATGCGACTACAGAAGCTTCTACAAGCAAGAACAAGGCATCTTCAGATGCTGGCAATAAGGCTTCTTCTGATGCCAAAAAGAAGGATGCAACAACCGAGGAAGCAACCACAACTGAGGCAACCACAACAGAGAAGGCTACAACAACTGAAAGAGCAACCACAACTGAGAAGGCTACAACAACTGAAAGAGTAACTACAACTGAGGCAAGCACCACAGCGCAGATAACAACGACTGAAAGCACTACTGCTGCCGTGGCAACGACCGAGTCAGCCACCCTAATATCAATTAACACATTTGCAAAAAGAGTGGTTAATGCCTTTGCTAATGGGGAATCATCAGTTTCCTTTACTGGAACATTTTCTGATAGTTATAACGATAGCTGGACGCAGGATATATATGAAGAGTTAGGATATGTGGGAGTGACGGGTAATTATGGATTAACAGGTTCATATATTAAGAGTAATGGCAATAGTTATGGAAGCATTAATTTTATAACAGGATATTCGTATGTCGGTAGTAAGTACACATACACTTATACAGTATCCTGGTCAGAAGAAGTTGCCGCAAAAGAAACAGCTCTTAATTCTGAATTAACGTCAATCATATCAAGTCTTAATCTAAATTCTAAGTCTGATATAGAGAAGATTAAGGCAGTACATGACTATGTTGTTAACCGGCTAACTTATGACCAAAATAACGCTGGCATCAGTCACACAGCGTACGGAGCAGTTGATAATAACACTGCAGTTTGTCAGGGCTACTCGCTTTTGACAATGAGATTGCTGAATATGATAGGAATTGATACGACATATGTTCATAGCAATAATCATTCTTGGAATTTGGTTAAGTATAATGGAGTTTATTACAATCTAGATGCGACATGGGATGACCCTACTTCGAATATGGGACCAGTGTTAAGGTATACTTATTTCATGAAGTCCAATGCTGACTTAACTACAATTGATCAAAATAATGGTCATGTTAGAAAGAATGATTGTAATACTAGCAGGTTTATTACTACTTATCCTGTATCAAATACGTCGTTAGTGCATAATTATAGTTGATTTTATGATTATAGATCAAGGTATATAAGGCTAAATAATAAGAGAAATATATG
>JAIKVP010000163.1 GCA_024685635.1 Lachnospiraceae bacterium | reverse complement strand
TACTAAAATGCTTGCGGGAATTGGCTATTATCAAGGACTTAATGCAACAGGTAGCGTACTAATCGGTGTATTAGTGGCTTTGGCAGGCTTTATTGTTGCAATTTCTGCGTCTGGTGCGGTATTATGTGCAGTTATGTATATCTATGATATGTTTGAAAAACTAACGATTTTTGAACTCTTAGAAAAATGTATTAAGCCAATTGTTGGAGGCTTGCTTATAAGTACAGGACTAGCCTTGTTCTATCAGATGCAGCAGATACTTAAGCTTGAATGCGAGCTTAATCTGCCTTTTATACTACTCTTAACGGCTGCTATAGTTTTAGTTATAATATTGCTTAAAAAAATTAAGAAGATTCCAGAATTTTTAATAGTCTTAATCTGTGGCGCTATTAGTATGATCGTCTGTAACTTGATTGGATAGAACAGGACAATAGAATAGTTAGAATCTATCTAACTTGATTTGCAAGAATTACAGTAGTTAATTAGTTAGAATAAAAATAGATATTATCTGGATTTAATCCAGATTGGAGCATATATATGAACATTTTAAACATCGAAAAGATTTCAAAAACATACATGTCAAAGCCTGTATTAAAGGAGGTTTCACTAGGTATTGATGACTCTGACAAGATCGGAGTTGTCGGAACTAACGGAACGGGTAAGTCAACTCTTTTAAGCATAGTGGCTGATGTTGTAGAGCCTGACTCAGGCGAAGTCATTAAGGGAAATGATATAAGGATTTCCTATCTTTCACAGAATCCAACATTTGACGACAATAAAACAGTGCTTGAAAATATCACAAGCCTGATATATCAGGGCGATGATAACTGGGATAAAATGGGAGAGATTAAGGCCAGTCTTGCCAAGTTTGGAATTGACGATCCAGAAGTTAATCCATCAGTTTTATCAGGTGGTCAAAAAAAGAGAGCAGCCTTAGTTGCGGCAATTATGGCGCCGTCTGATCTCTTGATTCTTGATGAGCCTACTAACCATTTAGATTCTGCTATGATTGACTATCTTGAAAACTACCTTCAAAGCTACAGAGGCGCGATTCTTATGGTCACTCATGACAGGTATTTCTTAGACGAGGTAACTGACAAGATTGTTGAGATTGATAAGGGCAATCTATATAGCTATGATGCCAATTATTCAGGCTTTTTAGACTTAAAGCAGCAGAGGTTAGATTATGAGCTTGCAGCTGAGAGAAAGGCTGCAACGCTATATAAGAAGGATTTAGCCTGGATGATGAGGGGCGCAAGGGCGAGATCAACCAAGCAAAAAGCCCATATTCAGCGTTTTGAGGCATTAAGGGATAGAACTAAACCTGAAGAGGAGAGAGAGGTCATATTAAGCTCTCTAGCTTCAAGAATGGGTAACAAGACTATTATTCTTGATAGCATTTCTAAGTCCTATGACGGCAGGGTGCTTTTTAAGGACTTTTCTTATACATTTAACAAGCTAGACAGAATAGGCATTATCGGGCCAAATGGCTGTGGTAAGTCAACACTTATGAAGTCAATTATTGGAGAAGTGGAGCTTGATTCAGGAACTGTAGAGATAGGCCAAACGATAAAGATAGGCTATTTTAGTCAGGAAAATGAAGCGCTTGATGAGAACAGCAGGGTTATTGACTATATTAAGGATACAGCGGAATATATAAGAACAGAGGACGGTTTGGTCTCTGCATCAAGCATGTGTGAGCGCTTTTTATTTAACGCCGACCTTCAGTATGCTCCGATTTCAAAGCTTTCCGGCGGAGAGAAGAGAAGATTATACCTGCTAAAGGTCCTTATGACTTCGCCAAATGTTATCATTTTAGATGAGCCTACTAACGACCTGGATATTCAGACCTTAAGAGTTTTAGAGGACTATTTAGATGAATTTGCAGGAATAATCATTACCGTCTCTCACGACAGGTATTTTCTTGATAGAGTTGTCACAAGAATTTTCTCATTTGAAAATGTTAATGGAGAGGTTGAACTCTTTCAGAGTGAGGGCGGTTATTCAGACTATCTTGAGCATAAAAAGAGCATAGCAAATTACGAAAATGCTGACAGCAAGCCTAAAAAGGATAAGGATGATGATTTATCAGCCAAGTCTAAGAAAAGCTACAAAGCCCCTAGAGAAAAGACCAAATTTTCATTTAAGGAGCAAAGAGAGTATGACACGATAGAGGATGAGATTAGTGAGCTTGAAGAGAGAAGCGCTGAGCTTGACAAGCTGATTATTGAAGCTGCAACTGACTATCCAAGACTAGTAGAACTCAGTAAAGAAAAAGAGGAAGTAGACCAAAAAGCAGAAGATAAGCTCGAAAGATATATCGAGCTTCAAGAAATGCTTGATGGATTTAAGAGCTGATACGGGGACGGTTCTGCTGTCCCCATTTTTTGTTGCTCATTTGTTGTATATATTTAACTATAATAGGCTAAACTATAGCTTCATTTACGCTTTACAGTTAAATGCATATATTATAAAATTATAAAAGAACGACTTAGCGTAAATTTAGCGTAAAAAAAG
>JAIKVP010000023.1 GCA_024685635.1 Lachnospiraceae bacterium | reverse complement strand
TGATCGATATGCAGATGGAAATCGATATCCTTAAGGAGACCATTAATGTCTTAAAAAAAGACCCCGGCGTCAATCAGGAAGCTCTCAGCAATCGGGAGAAGGCAGTGATAATTGACGCCCTGAAAAATAAGTATTCACTGTCTAAGCTTTGCAGAAAACTAGGCATATCCCGCAGCAGTTATTACTACCAGGAAACTGCAATGCGTGCCGAAGACAAGTATCGTGAAATCCGTGTAAAGATTTGCGAACTTTTTCATAACAACTATGACACCTTTGGCTATCGTAAGATCTACCCCTTGCTCAAGCGTGAGGGAATCACTCTTTCAGAAAAAGTGGTTCGTCGTATCATGCAAGAAGAAGGTTTGATTGTAAAGGTACATCGCCGTAGGAAATACAATTCCTACAAGGGTGAGATATC
The DNA here is from genome assembly GCA_024685635.1 of Lachnospiraceae bacterium. Lineage (GTDB taxonomy): Bacteria > Bacillota > Clostridia > Lachnospirales > Lachnospiraceae > NC2004. The sequence goes on along the minus strand of JAIKVP010000023.1, from coordinate 4,702 downwards.
ACCCGCGGTATACAATCTTATTAGCAGAAACTTCCATGCTGAAAAGCCCAACCAGAAATGGCTGACAGACATCACAGAGTTTTCCATAGAAGCTGGTAAGGTGTATCTGTCTCCCATCATTGATTGCCTGGATGGAATGCCGGTAAGCTGGACCATAGGGACATCCCCTAATGCAATGCTTGTAAATACAATGCTTAAGCAAGCTATTAAAACTCTTAAACCAGGTGAACACCCCATTGTCCATAGTGACAGGGGATGTCATTACCGCTGGCCTGAATGGATCAGGATCATGGAAGAATCAAAGCTTACCAGATCTATGTCAAAAAAGGGCTGTTCTCCGGATAACTCCGCTTGCGAAGGCTTCTTTGGCCATCTGAAAATGGAGATGTTTTATGGACGTAACTGGAGTAACAGCACCCTGGATGATCTTATCCAGGCTATAAACAAGTATATGAACTGGTATCGTACCAGTCGTATTAAATCAACGCTCGGAGGGCTTAGCCCTCTAGAATACAGAAGGAGGATAGGTGTGGGTGTCTAAAAAAACGTCCGCACCCCCTACAGACGCCTTAAGAGAAAAAATAATGATGATTAAAGGATTAATTAGGCTGTTGTTTCTTATAAGATTAAGGCTTGATAAAAGGAGATTACTATGCTAATTAAAATCTTGATAACAATCACTTTGATAGTGTTTATTTCTTTGATTGTGATGTCTATTGTCAAAAAAATAAAATTTGGATCTTCGTGTTGTGGTGAGCATGAAGCAGGGATAGATTCAATTAAAGCTAAAGATAGTAATCCAGGACATTATAACTATCACTACAGTTTGATAGTAGATGGAATGGTTTGTGGAAATTGTGTAAAGAGAGTAGAGAATCTTTTCAATAAAACAGGACAAATGCTAGCTATTGTTGATTTGTCAAAGAAATATGTCAGTTTACATTCCATGTCAGAGTTAACAAGGCAGGATACAGCAAAAATGCTAGATTCTGCTGGATATACATTAATGAAATTTTCTAAGGAGGAAATATGAGATTAGCTGAGTTAAACGAAAACAAAGAAGCAGTCGTTTCAGCCTTATCTGGTGATAATCGCTTTATTAGTAGAATTACTTCTATCGGATTAACGCCTGGCTGCAAGCTAAGTGTAGTCAAGAATGACAAGAATAGACCAATTCTTGTATATTCAAGAGATACTATGATTGCTTTAAACAGAAAAGAATGTGAAGGAATTGAAGTGACGGAGGTTAAGGAATGAGTAACAAAACAACTATAGCATTATTAGGACAGCCAAATGCTGGTAAATCAACATTGTTTAATGCTCTTACAGGTATGAATCAGCATGTTGGTAACTGGCCTGGAAAAACCGTCGAGAAAAAAGAAGGTAGTTTTACACACAATAAAAAAGAATATGCAATAGCAGATTTACCTGGTTCCTATAGCTTAACTGCCAATTCAGACGAAGAGGTAATTACAAGAGATTTTATTGCATCAGGAAATGCCGATGTAGTGTGTATTTTAGCTGACAGTTCCCAGCTTGAGAGAAGCTTGTTTATGTTGGCTGATTATGCAGGTATTACAGTACCTTGTTTTTTGCTTCTTAATATGGCAGATATTGCTAAGGAGAAGGGCAAAAATATTGATGTTAAGGCCTTAGAGGACAAGCTAAAGATTCCTGTTGTATTGCTAAGTGCAAATAATAAAAAGGAATATAAGTCATTTTATGAAGCGTTAGAAAAAGCAGTTACTAATAAGACTTGCTTAGATAGTTCAAGGCTTGAGGATGCATATAGTAATCTTGAAGGCTATAATGAGCTAAAGGCTATGATTCCTGAGGGAGTTATTTCTAATTATTCTTCTAGTTGGATCGCGTCTAAGGCGTTAGAAAATGACTCGGTTGTTCTTGCAAAGCTTGAGAATACTATGTCTGCTGATGATTACAAAAAAGTAGATGACATTAGAAATGCTGTTCAGGGTGCAGTTTTAACAGGTGGAGCCAAATTTGCCTGGATCGATGAAATCCTATCAGGGGCAGTTGATTCAAAGAAGGAAAATGTTTCATTAGGAAAGCTTGATAGAATATATACCCATAAGTTCTTAGGTAAACCAGCAGTAATATTAACTATTTTGTTGGGCTTGATTATGTCATTTATCCCTGCCATTCCTATTATGGGAGTAGGTATGGCATTTGGTTCTTTAAGAGTACCTGTTGCAGAGGCTCTTACATCGATAGGAGCACCAGATGTTATTATTTCACTGTTATGTAACGTTGTAATACAGTCTTTAGCATTTATTTGTCAAATGCTAGGCTTCGTATTTGGCGTCACCTTAATCTTTGGAATGCTTGAAGAGATTGGAATTATGGCAAGAGTTTCCTATGTGTTTGATAACACTATGGCTAAGCTAGGCCTTCAGGGAAAGTCAGTTATGCCTTTCTTGGTAAGCTTTGGCTGTACAATGGGTGGAACAGCAGGCTCAAGAGTAATTGAAAACTGGGGACAGAAGGTGCTTACAATTGCACTTGCCTGGGCAGTTCCTTGTGGCGCGGCCTGGTCTGTTGTACCAATGCTATCAACCATTTTCTTTGGAAATGGTGTGTTTGTAGTTATTGTAGCGATACTAATTACTATGCTTTTACACATGTGGATTACGGCTAAAATATTTGGCCGCGGTCTCGTAAATGCAGAGAATAAATACGGAATGATTATGGAGCTTCCACCATACCACAAACCTAAGTGGGGAGCGCTCTTTAGATATGTTTTAGGTCGTACTAAGGATACATTTTTAAGAGTAGTAACGGTGGTAATGCTTGTCTGCGTTGTGTTCTGGCTTTTAAGTTATTCATTTGTCGAGGGCAGTGAGCCAATACTATTTCGTATCGGTACTGCAATTGAGCCAGTTACCAAATTCTTTGGTATGAGCTGGGAATTATTTATGGCATTTATTGCGTCTTCAGTTGGTAAGGAAGGTGCCCTTGGTGTTATCGGAGCGTTATACAACGGTCAAAACTTCTCTGGTGCCTTTTATGAAGCAATGGGCGGTGGCGGAGTAGCTGAGAACTTAAATGAGTTGTTAGCTGCTAATGTTTCTAAACCACAGGCTTTAGCATTTATCTTTGCAATTACATTTAATATGCCATGTGTAGTTGCTTTAGCTTCAACCTATCAGGAGATTCACTCTGCTAAATGGACAGCAAAAATTGCTATATATTACACAGTTGTAGCATTGATATTGGCAATGATTGCATACCATGTTGGTTTACTTATCTGGTAATCTAGATTGATTAATGAGGTAATATGATGGATAAACTACTTGAACTGTTAAAGGATGGACACGCTAGGACTACTTTTATGCTTGCTAAGGAGTTACATACAACTAGCGATGATATTAAGAGAAAGCTTGAGTATATGGAAAATATGGGAATAATAAAGCGAGTTGCTATTGATATGCCCTCGTGTAGTGGAAGCTGTAGTGGATGCGTAAGTTATGATAGCTGTACAGTGCCATCAGATGAAAAGGTAAATTGTCCAAGCTGTATGCCAAGTCAAGAACTGTTAAATATGGGAGAGATTTGGGAGGTTGTTAAATAGTAGTTTTACTTAAATAATCAACTATATTTGATACTCAATAAAACATCAACGAAAATGAGAGCTAAATCTCGTTTCGTTGGTGTTTTTTTCTTTGCTTTAAGATTTAATAATTAGATAACTATCTGTTCTCTTTTATTAAATGATATGTTAAAATAATTAAATAAAACTATCTTGATAAATACTTATCAAAACAGTATAAAGGCTAAGAAACGAGGTGCATTATATGAAGGTAGTTATTGTTGGAGGAGTGGCTGGAGGTGCTTCAGCTGCAGCAAGAATCAGACGATTAGATGAAAATGCAGAAATAGTGATTTTTGAGAAATCCGGATTCATTTCATATGCCAATTGCGGACTTCCATATTACATTGGTGATGTTATCACTAAGGCGGCTAACTTAACTGTTCAGACACCGGAGAGCCTCTTTTCACGCTATAGAATTAATGTAAAGGTCAATCACGAGGTCATAGATGTCAATCCGGATAAGAAGACTGTTACAGTAGTTGATTTGACAACTAATGAAGAGAGAGAAGAAAGCTATGACAAGCTTCTCTTATCGCCTGGTGCCAAGCCTCTAAAGCCGGACTTCCCTGGAATTGACAACGACAACATTTTCACACTTAGAAATGTTGAAGACACTTTGATGATTCACGACTATGTCGCTAAGAATAAGCCTAGAAGCGTTGTTGTAGTTGGTGGTGGTTACATTGGAATCGAGGTTGCTGAAAACCTTAGGGAGAGAGGCCTTGATGTCACTATAGTTCAAAAGCCTGATCAGCTTATGAATACCATTGATTATGATATGGCTTCATTTGTGCATAACAAGCTTCGTTCTAAGGGAATTGTTTTAAGGCTTAACAGCAATGTGACAGGCTTTGATAAAGAGGATTCTAAGACCATAACCTTACTTGAAGATGGTACTATTCTTAAATCAGATATGGTTTTGCTTGCTATCGGAGTTCTTCCTGAGAGTGCTTTAGCGAAGAAGGCAGGTCTTGAATTGGGAATCAGAGGAAGCATAGTTGTAAATGATAAGATGGAGACCTCAAAAGCCGATATTTATGCGGTTGGAGATGCAGTCCAGGTCAAGCATTTTATAACAAATGAGGACGCCTT
>JAIKVP010000007.1 GCA_024685635.1 Lachnospiraceae bacterium | reverse complement strand
CACGATGAATTGACCATCATTATGCGTAGATATATGATGCGCATAGCAGAACATTTTGCAAATGAAGACGGAGCACAGGCATTAATTACAGGTGAGAGTATCGGGCAGGTTGCAAGCCAGACTATGTATTCCTTGGTCGCTACTAATGAAGTGTGTACTAAGCCAGTATTTAGACCACTTATAGGATTTGATAAGCAGGAGATCATTGATATTTCTGAGAAGATTGATACCTATGAAACTTCGATACTGCCTTACGAGGACTGCTGTACAATCTTTGTTGCTAAGCATCCTGTCACTAAGCCTAATGTTAACGTTATTAAGTGCTCTGAGAGGAAGCTTGATGATGTGATTGATGATTTAATGAAGAAGGCATTAGAGACTACAGAGACGGTTAGGGTGCATCAGGAATAGCAGGTCATATTAGGGGCGAAACTGTATAAAGATATAGGTTCAAAAGAATGTGTAAGTATTAGAGTAATAATATGAGTAGAATCAAAGATTGGCTTGTTAAAAATAAGATATTAATGACTGGTGTGATAATTGTTTTACTAATACATCTAATTGTGATGATAGTAAACCAGTTTTCACCGTTTGGAGATTATATTTATGCAAGAGGAGACAACCAGGCTCAGTTATCGGCTTATATTGAGGAGCTTAAGCGTAAAATAATGACAGGTGAGTCGTGGTTTTATACATATGGCGCCTTGGGTGGAGCTGATTTCTATCGAATACTATCTTATTCGATTTTTAATATAAATATGTTGCCACTAATATTTGTTCCAAAGGAAATGTTTGTCTGTGCGATTAACGTTGGATTAGTAATACAATCAGTATTGATGTATTTTTCTTTAAATTATTATATGGCCAATCGTGAGTTTGGCCCAAAAATATCCAGCAATTCTTATGAGGCGGTTGCATTTTCTTTGATTTATGCCTTTTGCCCTACAGTACTAAATCTATGCGTGTATTATCCGTATATCATGTGTTGTGTTATTCTTCCGATGGTTATTCTAGGACTTGAAAGATTTGTTGCCAATAAGGACTGGAGGCTTTATTTTATATCGCTGATGTTAATGGTGCTAAGTAATTTTTATCTTGGGTTAATGGCATGTTTGTTTATAGTGTTATACTATTTCACCCTTGATTTTGAATCGTTTTCTCATTTTGTAAAAAAGAGCATCAAAATTTTAGGTTTATCATGTGTTGCTGTGGCAGTATCTTCGTATGCTATTCTTCCTTATGTTTACGATTTATCTGTTGATAGAAATGGTATAAGTTCGATTGTAGAAGGAGTTTTTTTTACTGATTTTGTTAATGTTATTTCGAGTGTGTGTTGGGGGATAAATCCGGTTCTTTCTGGTACTGAAACGAATGGCTATTGGCAGAGTAACCTATTTACGTCAATGTTTGTGTTGGTTCTGTGTATTTACTATTTTATAGGTACAAATATAAAAAGATATACTAAGTTAAAAAAGTTGATTCTTGTTACTATACTTTTGGCAAGTTTAAACATGCCAGCGTTGAATTGTTTTTTTCATCTATTTCACTATCCTCGTGGGATGTATAATCGCCATACTATTTTTTTGCTGTTTTTGATAATCACTATAGCTCAAGAAGGCTTTGTTGATATTAAGAATCGTTTAAGCAAAAAGAGTAGTATTAAATTGCTTGTATCATCAGGTGTCGTGTTGCTGGTGATGATTGGTGTTATGCTAATTGGTTCTGCAGATGGGATAAAGATAAATGCGTTCATAAGCTGCGTTTTGATTGTTATTTATTTTGGAATATTATTGCTAAAAAAAGTTCTTGTAAGAAAGAATATATGGACTCTTGTAATATTGACTATCTGTGTAGTTGAGCTGTCAAGTAACTATTATAAAATGTTTGAATTAAAAGCGGTTGATATCACTTCTAATGATGCATTTAGCGAGATAGAGGATTCGATTGAGGAGCTTGATATAGAGGGGCTTGAGTACATTTCCTACAATAACTATTTGGTTAGTGATAATATAGGTCTAATGATTGGATACAAATCATATGAAGGATATTGCTCTGGCTTTGCGGGATATTTGAGTTCTTTAGCTCAGTTAGGTGTGTGTTCAAATGGTTCAAGCGCTGTTTATAGTAAAGGGTATAATATGTTTCTTAACTCAATCTTGGGGAGAAAGTATATTATCAATCCTAAAAAAATGAATTCTGATGATGTATACGTTGCTGATACGAATGATAGTGTTACTTCTCAGTATGAAGTGGTTAAATCATATGCAACAATGGATTTATACTCTAATAAGGAATGCCTCACACCTATCTTAGTGTCCGCATCTAATCTTGATGAATACAGAATTGTAGCTGATAAGAGATCAAGTGATGGATATTCTATAGAGTGTAAAGATATTGTTGATTCTACTAATTCGCTATGTGAGGGGTTATGTGGAGTGCCAGATATTATGTGTAGCCCATCCTGTGATTTTGAAATTGTTCAAACGAGTAATTGTAACGCATATATAGAAAGTAATAAATATATAGTAGTGACTGCTGCTAGTGATTCAAATGGAGTAAGTTATAATTCTGATAATAAGTCCATTATATTGCTTAAAACTAAGGCAGTGATGGATGGACAGTATAATTCGTGTATTTCAACTGATTTTTGTTTGGGTAATTATAAAAAAGGCGACGATATTTATATTCCGATAGAGTTGAAACCGAGCAGTTTTAGCGAGGATGGACGTTTTGTAAAAACTATAGATTTGACTACTATTGATGAAAGCAAATGGAGTAATGCATATCAAAGATTATATAATAGGCAGATTACAATCGATGAATGTAAAGACGGATATATTAAGGGATCACTTAATGCGGATAAAGATAGCCTTGTGTACTGTGCAATTCCGTATAGTCCGTATTGGAGAATTACTGTTGATGGTGAAGTTGTTGATACGGAAAATGTTAGCGAGGCGTTTCTGGCGTTTCATGTAACTAATGGCAATCACGAGATTGAACTTGAGTATGAGCCGGTGATGGTAACGGAGAGTTTTATTATATCCCTTATTGCAGTGTTGATAGGGGTTGTAATGATGCTAGAAGAAAGATTACGCCGTAAAAAACTGTCTTCTTAGGAGTGAAAAAGTATAAATAGTAGGCTCTTAGAGAAATGAACGTTTACATGCCTTTTATGTCGTGTTTACTAATCTGTATGTGATGATTCTGAAATAGCTTTAATATAATCATTTTAACGCTGAGAGATACTGCAACTTGCGATGTGATTGTTTCCGTATTATTCTTTATAACAATCATAATTGCAGTGTGTGATAATTAATATAACTGTTTTTATGCATGGTGTAAATATGGTATAATATGAGTATTATTTGGTCGGAACTAATGAAGTGTGTACTAAGCCTAATGTTAACGTTATTAAGTGCTCTGAGAGGAAGCTTGATGATGTGATTGATGATTTAATGAAGAAGGAATTAGAGACTACAGAGACGGTTAAGGTGCATCAGGAATAGAAGGTCATATTAGGGGCGAAACTGTATAAAGATATAGGTTCAAAAGAATGTGTAAGTATTAGAGGAATAATATG
>JAIKVP010000317.1 GCA_024685635.1 Lachnospiraceae bacterium | reverse complement strand
ATGCCTAAATATCTCTTAATCACTCACCAGCTTACTAGAACTGGTGCGCCACAGGCCTTGCTAAATCTGGCTGACCGCCTAAGCAAGAAGGGAAATGTTATGATTCTCTGCCCGGAGATGGGCGAGAGCTTTAGGGAAGTTTTAGAGCTTGGCTATCCCGTTGCAATCGCGCCTAAATACTGGGAGAGAAAGTTCGTATTTAAGGGCTTTGCTAAGAAGTTTGACATGGTCGTTGCCAACACTGTGCTTAACTTTCCAGCGGTTATGATTCTTGACGGCGAGAAGCTTCCGGTATATTGGTGGATTCACGAGCACAAGAGCTACTTTGACTATGGCAAGGGAGAGATTCCTAACCCTAACAGCTTTAAGGATAACATCCACACCTTAGCTGTCGGTGACGTCGTTAAGGATATCTTAAAGGAAGAGTTTGATTACGATGCAGAGCTTTTCTCATACGGCGTAAAGGATTATAGCGATGAACTAAAAAATGTCGATACCCCTGCTAAAAGTCGTCCGTTAAACTTCCTTATTATAGGCCCAGTCACTAAAGAGAAAGGTCAGGATCTGTTTTTAAGAGCGTATATGAGTCTCCCAAACGGTGTAAAAGACCGCCTAAGAGTAACATTTATCGGCGCAATGCCCGATATCAATATGGCTAAGCAACTAAATGATGCTATCGAAAAAGAAAAGAACTTAAGCTATCTTGTGCCTATGCCGCACGACGCCCTTATGAAAATGCTAGCGCAGTCTGACGGAATAATAGTCCCATCACGTTTTGAGATGCTCTCCACCGTCTCCGTTGAAGCGATGAGCCTTAATAAACTTGTCATTTCGGCAAATGCAGGTGGTATTTCTTCTTATATAAATAGTGGAGAAAATGGATATGTATATGAGACTGAGAATACAGCCAGCTTAAATCAGCTGCTTACTAGGCTTACAGTTGATGGCAGAGAGAAGCTTATTATGCTTGGGGAGGCTTCAAGGAAGATATATGATGAGGTATTCTCTGAGTCAGCATTTGACAAAAGGATAGAAAGAATAATGTTTAATGATGAGGGCGGAGATTAATCCGCTCTCACATAAGTCTAATAAAATTTTAATTGACTTTATCAATAGTGTTGTGTTATAGTATTCGTGCGATGGAAGCAGAGGAGCTTACGAGCTTCTTTTTTTGTGCTTTATTATTAGGTAGGAGGTGGAAGTTGTGCGCGTTAAGATTACGTTAGCATGTACAGAGTGTAAGAACCGCAATTACAACATGACCAAGGATAAGAAGACTCATCCAGACAGGATGGAGACTAACAAGTATTGTCCATTTTGTAAGAAGCATACCTTACACAAGGAAACTAAGTAATATGCTTTAGGAGGTATCATATGAGCGAAACAAGCAAGGACCAGAAGAATGGCTGGTTCAAAGGCGTAAAAGCCGAAATCAAAAAAATCATATGGCCGAGCAAAAAGGATTTAGCTAAGCAGACAGCTGTTGTACTTATATCAGCACTTGTAATTGGTGTTATCGTTGCAATCATTGATATGGGTATTCAGTATGGTATTGATGCACTTATCAACCTATAGTTAACTGATTAGGTAATCTAAGAAGGAAGGGTGTAAGATATGGCAGAAGAGGCTAAATGGTATTCTGTTCATACCTACTCTGGTTATGAGAATAAGGTTAAAACCACAATTGAAAAAACGGTTAAAAATCAAAAGCTTCAAGACCAGATAGTAGAAGTTATGGTTCCGGTACAGAAAGTAATCGGTGCTAAGGGCAAAGAGGTTGAACGCAAGTTGTTCCCTGGATATGTAATGATTCATATGGTTATGAATGACAATACATGGTATATCGTTCGTAATACCAGAGGAGTGACTGGTTTTGTTGGACCAGATTCTAAGCCAATTCCTTTGACTGAAGAAGAAGTCTACAAGATGGGAATTCTTCAGAACAAGAAGGCTACTATAGATATTAATGTCGGCGACAGAGTAAGAGTTGTCGAAGGACCTTGGGCAGATACAGAGTCGGTTGTTACAAATGTCAATGAGCAGAAAGAAAAGATAACAATAGATATTGAGATGCTCGGACGTGAGAATTCAGTTGAGATTGATTTCTCAAGTATTCAGAAGTTAAGTTAAGTCTGATATTCAGACGGTGGGAGGGTTACATCCCGCTATACCACAATTAGGAGGTGCGCTATAATGGCGAAGAAAGTTACAGGTTACATTAAATTACAGATTCCTGCTGGAAAGGCAACACCAGCACCACCTGTTGGACCAGCACTTGGTCAGCACGGTGTTAACATTGTTGAGTTTACCAAGCAGTTCAATGCACAGACAGCAGATCAGGGTGATACAATCATCCCTGTTATCATCACAGTATATCAAGATAGAAGTTTTAGCTTTATCACTAAGACTCCACCTGCTGCAGTGCTTCTTAAGAAGGCAGCTAAGATCCAGAAGGGTGCAGGTAACTCTTTGAAGGAGACAGTTGCAACAATTAAGAGAGAAGAAGTTCAGAAGATCGCTGAGCTTAAGATGAAGGATTTGAACGCAGGTAGCATTGAAGCAGCAACTAGCATGATTGCAGGTACTGCTCGTAGCATGGGTATTAAGGTTGAGGATTAATTGTTTTTGATTAAGCAAGACAGTGCTCTGCTTAAGAGATAGCATTTGATTAATATCGATACTTATGAAGAATTTATAAGTGGGAGGGTTTCTTCCCGATATTACCACAGGAGGTTTATAACATGAAAAAAGGTAAAAGATATGTAGAGGCTACTAAGATTGTAGATAAGTCTGCTACTTATGATGTAGCTGAGGCCGTTAGTTTGGTTAAGAAGTCAGCAAGTGCTAAGTTTGATGAGACCGTTGAGGCTCACATTCGTTTAGGTGTTGATAGTCGTCACGCAGACCAGCAGGTTCGTGGTGCGGTTGTATTGCCACACGGAACTGGTAAGAAGGTTCGCGTTTTAGTATTTGCTAAGGGACCAAAGGCTGACGAGGCTCAGGCAGCAGGAGCTGATTTTGTAGGAGCTGAGGAGCTCATTCCTAAGATTCAGAATGATGGCTGGTTAGATTTTGATGTTGTTGTTGCAACACCTGATATGATGGGCGTTGTTGGACGTCTTGGTAAGGTACTTGGTCCTAAAGGACTTATGCCAAACCCTAAAGCTGGCACAGTAACAATGGATGTTACTAAGGCTATTGAGGATATCAAGGCTGGTAAGATTGAGTATCGTCTTGATAAGGCTAACATTATCCACGTACCAATCGGTAAGGCTTCTTTCTCAGAGGAGCAGTTATCCGATAACTTCCAGACTTTAATGGATGCGGTTATTAAAGCTAAACCTGCATCTGCTAAGGGTACTTATTTAAGAAGCGTTGTTATTGCTTCAACAATGGGTCCTGGAGTTAAGTTAAACACTACTAAGTTAATGTAGTATTTATTCATTCCATCGCATATTTAAGAGCAGTGATTATTCGCTGCTCTTTTTTCTTCCATAAAGAGGCAAATCTAATTCACTGCTCTTTTCTGCCATAAAGAGGCAAATGCTAATTCGTTAGCCGTAAGATATAATTATTTATAATTTGATTTATATATGTTAAAATATTTAAGTGTATTTGATGAAAATGCAGGGGTATAATTAGTTAGTATAGGAGGAAGCCTATGATTAATAACATTTTGATGTTTAAGAGAAATTCAGTATGCTATGACACTCTCAATATTTTTACCGATAAGGTAGCAAGCCTATTTAAGGCTAAGGGGATAAATGTAGATTTTATAGACCTTACAGCAGCTGATGTTGAAGAGAGAATTACCGAATACACTTCTAACAAATATGATGCTATAATTGCATTTAACTCACTAGGCCAGCATGGCTTTAAGGTCAATGGCCAGTATTTGTCTGATTATATGGGGGCACCGTTTTACGACTATATAGTCGACCATCC
>JAIKVP010000316.1 GCA_024685635.1 Lachnospiraceae bacterium | reverse complement strand
ATTTCATTTTCATTCCATCTCACAACTTATTTGCTTCCCCTTGCTTAAATTTTTTTAATGCATTTTTAGTTGCGTTCTCAACATTAACCTTACTGCGACTACTAGTCTTTATCATTGAATTCTCGCGAGAAGCCGCCTTTTTCTCCTTATAGGAAGCAATTAGATTATCCTTTATTTTGCCATCCTTAAATAGCTTCTTAAGGGTATCCTCACATTTTTTAGTTCCCTTCTCGTCAAAATCGTACTCAAATGCCTTCTTATTCTCAAGGTAGCTTCTACACACCTTGGCCAAATCCTTAAAACCTTTATCAGGATTAGCCAGATTATCAGCTGCTAACTCAGTCGCAAAGGTCTTATTCTTAGGATTTGAAAGAATCTGAAGTGCAAGAATATTGGACGCTTTATCATAAATCGATGCCGAAAGCATACTAAATTCTCTAAACGCATCTTGAACATTGTTATCGTTGTCAGCTAGAATAGCATCAAATGCTTTTTTGGTCGCATCAGTAAAATCTTTCTTTCCTAAGAGGTTATCAGCCATCTTGTCTGCAAAAACAGCTTTTCCCCTGTCATCAATATCTTTTATTGTTGCATTTTCTAAATCTATTTCTTGTTCACTGTCTGCTTTTGCTATCTCTTCATTTACCCTGTCAAGCAACATCATTCTGTCAGCCATCGCCTGCTCAACGAGCAAGTCAATTCCATCTTCCTCTAGGCCACCCATCAAGCGGTAGGTCTCAAGATATTCAGCGCACTTATTCTCAAGCTTGTCCCACTCAGCAAATGCATTATCTTTATTGTTATTAACAAGTTCAATGAACTTTTGATTCTTTGACAGGCGATGTATCTCCTTCTTAACTTCACTATCATCTATAGTCTTGTTTAGTCTGATAAGGTATTTCTCTCCATCCTCACTCTTTCCAAAACCATCAGGCAGATTATAGGCCTTCTCAAGATAGTTCATAACAACATACTCTTTAGCTTGATCCATAACGCTTATTTCAGCATTTGGATCATCTTTTTTTAACTTATGTAAATAATCATCTTTACTAAACAGATTATCATAATTCTTTACTGTCTGAGAAGAAACCCTGCGAAGCTTCTTCTCTATAGCTGATAAATAATAAGCCTCTCTTCTCATATAATCATAATTATAATTAGCATAGCTAGTATCAACTTTCTTCTCTTTATCTCTTAAAATGCTAAGCTCATTATATGAAGCATAGTAACATTCTTTAGCATTTTCATTAACGGCCCTATATATGTTATTCCTTGATTTCATAAGGTTAATTCTAATAAGTTCTAGCTCTTCTTGTAACTCGCTAGCATCTGCGCTCGCAACTGTCTTAGGTCCCCTATAAGCTTCATCAGCAGTATCTAGGTCAGTCTCAAATATCCTTGCATTGTTAGACAAGGTTTTAAGAAGCTTCTCCACATCGCTAAACTTACTGTTTTTATCATTAAGAGATTCATATGCATTTTTTAAGCTCTTTTTATATTCTATAGCTGAGTTATACTTAAAATCTTTCTCATTCTTATTCAGATAATCATATCTATTTTTTACTATATTTTTTAAATAATCTCTTATGATTAAATTGGCAGTAACAGCATTAACAATGTTGCTATCATTATCCATAACTTTTTTAGACGATTTTTTACTAGATGTGTTTATATCATCAAAATTAACATTAATACCATCATCAATAGCACTATCAGTGTTAATGCTATTAGAATTACTATTGGCGTTATCATAAATAATGCTATTTACACTATTTCTACTATCATTGCTTTCAATCTCTTTCATAGTTAAACCTCCTACTCACATATCTTAACACAATTTATTCTCGTCATAGCTAGGCAAATGCTGACTAGATTCTTAAACTTATTAAGATAGTATTATACTCCTCACAACAAAAGAGCAACAAAAAAACTACAGTCTATAAATCTCCTTAGCACTATTCATCGTCGCTTCATACACTTCTTCCACTGAAACATTCTTAATCTCTGCAAGTTTTTGAGCAATATAAGGTATATTAAGCGAAGAATTGCGCTTGCCTCGATTAGGTGTCGGCGCCATATAAGGGCTATCCGTCTCAAGCACAATGTCATCAAGGCTTATTCCCTCACAGGTTTCAACAAGCCTCCTTGCATTCTTAAATGTCAAAACTCCGCCAACGCCTATCTTATAACCCATCTTCACAAACTCTTTGGCGTACTCTAACGAATAGCCATAGCAATGCACAATACCCTTAACTCCCTTACTGCTAAACTCTTTAATGATATCAAATGTATCCTTAGCCGCATCTCTTGAGTGAATGATAACAGGCATGTCTTCTTCCGACGCCAGTTGCATTTGCATGCAAAATGCTTTTTTTTGAAGCTCCTTATCATAAGGCTCCCAGTGATAATCAAGGCCAATCTCCCCGATAGCAACGACCTTAGGCAAATGACACCATCCTCTTATCTGCTCTATCGCCTCATCATCAAGCTCTTCTACATAGTCCGGATGATTGCCAACCGATGCGTAAATGTAGTCATAATCGTCAGCAAGCTTAATGCACTGCTTAGCCGTATCAAGCGAGGTCGATACATTAATAACATAGTCTATTCCATTCTCAGCAAGTGCCTTAAGAAGCTCCTTCCTATCCTCGTCAAATTGCTCATCCTCGTAATGAGCATGCGTCTCAAATATCATAATTAACCTCACATTCCTAGCATTTTAAAATGCTACATTTTCATTATACACACATCATTTAAAAAAGAAAACCCAGATACTGACTATTAGTATCTGGGAATAGATTTCATAACAATTATTATAAGGTCTGCTTTTTAGTAACGAGCGCTAAATCAATCCGATACATCCGTATCTAGCGAAACACGAAGATCATAGTCGCTAAATTCCTCAGTAACTGTATCAATAACCTTCTGATGCTGAGCCTTGATATCATTTGCGTCAAATGTTATCACAACGTCAAATCTCATATCCTTACTCTCTAAATCAACATAAAAACCATGAATCTGCTTAACATGATCAACAGATTTAACAAGCTTGGCAACTTTCTTATATATATCCGCCGCCTCGTCGTTCTTGGTATTCATAGAATAAATACTAATACCTGTTAGAATAATCCCGGTTTCTACAAATACCTTTTCCTGAACCTTGCGCTCTAATGCGTCAATTCTGTCTGCTGTCATAGTATCAGGAATCTCAATATGCACCGAACCCTCAAGCTTGTCCGGCCCGTAGCTATGAAGCACTAAATCATAAGCACCTCTTATTTCGTCTAACTCGCAAATGCTGGCCTTAACCTTCTTGGCCACCTCGTCCGGTACTCTCTCACCAAGAATCTGACTACCCGCATCTCTAATCATATCAAATCCTGACTTAATAATAACAAGGGAAATGATAGCACCAAGCCATGCCTCTAAGGAAACCTTAGTGAAAATGTAGATAATCGCTGCAATAAGGGTTGAAGTTGAAATAATAGAATCAAGGAGAGCATCTTGTCCTGAATTAATCAAAGAATCTGAGTTAACCTTGTTACCAACGCCCTTAACATAACTTCCCAAAACAACTTTGACAATAATACCCACAATAATAATAACTAATGCCGCTGTTGAATAGTCAGGTGTTATAGGATGAATAATCTTCTTGACCGATTCGACAAATGAAGTAACACCCGCGTAAAGAACTATCAAGGCTATAACTGCTGCGCTGATAAACTCTATTCTTCCGTATCCTAGTGGGTGCTTCTTATCCGCTGGCTTGTTAGCGAGCTTGGTTCCTACGATCGTAATAATTGATGACAAAGCGTCACTCAAATTGTTAACCGCATCCATAACTACAGCAACCGAGCTAGATAGAATTCCAACCGCTGCCTTAAATCCAGCTAAAAAAACATTTGCCAAAATGCCTATAATACTTGTCTTAATAATAATCTTATCTCTTGTCATACATTCACCTACTATTAATGTTAATTATCCAATCATACCGTTTCAGGTCTCATCCAATCATGCCTCTATATAGCGATACACTATTATAGCATTTTAATATAATAATATCCAATCATGCCCTATCTGGTTTTATCCAATCATGCCTTATCAGGTTTTATCCAATCACGCCTTATCAAGTTCACCATATCCCTCAAGCAAACCGTAAAGGAGCTTATACATAACCGCTGCCTCTTCCTTAGTAAGCTTAATACATCCAGCCATAGCCTGTGGAACCTTAAGAGCCTCATCTCTTAGCTTATAGCCATTGTCAGTTAGAGCAATTTCAACATTTCTCTCATCCTTCTCATTCCTCTGACGACTGATATAGCCTTTCTCCTCAAGCTTCTTAAGAAGCGGAGTTAAAGTTCCTGAATCTAAGTAAAGATACTGCCCTAACTCCTTGACATTAAGCCTATCGTGCTCCCAAAGGACGAGCATTGCAATATACTGCGTATAAGTCAGATTAATCTCATCAAGATAAGGCTTATAGCGTCTTACTATCTCCTTAGAAGCAGCATAGAGTGGAAAACACAACTGATGGCTAAGCTTTAACGAATCATACTTGTCAGCCATAAAACCACTCCTATCCTAAAAGCTTAACAATGTCTTCTTCCATCTTAGCAGGCTCAACAGTAGGAGCATAGCGATTTACAACATTGCCCTCTCTATCAACCAAAAACTTAGTAAAATTCCACTTAATCTTGCTAGATAAAGTACCCTTCTGCTGAGACTTTAAGTATGTATAAAGTGGATGCTCATTCTCTCCGTTAACATCAATCTTCTCAAACATAGGAAATGTTACGCCGTAATTTAACTTACAAAACTCCGCAATCTCTCCATTAGCCCCCGGATCCTGAGCCGCAAACTGATTGCAAGGAAAGCCAATGA
The DNA here is from genome assembly GCA_024685635.1 of Lachnospiraceae bacterium. GTDB lineage: Bacteria > Bacillota > Clostridia > Lachnospirales > Lachnospiraceae > NC2004. The sequence goes on along the minus strand of JAIKVP010000316.1, from coordinate 668 downwards.
TAACAAGTCCCTGATCCTTATACTTCTTATATAGCTCCTCTAGCCCTTCAAACTGAGGAGTAAAACCACACTTACTAGCTGTATTAACAACAACCACAACCTGCCCCTTATACTCACTCATAGAAACATTATCCCCGTTCATCTTAACAGCGCTGTAATCATAAAATCCCATAACGATTCCTCCTTAAAAAACTCCAGCAAGCGCCAATCTCACAACCAAAGCCAAGCCCCGAAAACCTCTAAACAAATTAGCCACTCACCAATTTATATTTTACACAATTACATTGTACACAATTTATACCTCAAAGTCAACCCCAAAATCTCAAAAAACCGCGCCACCCCCACAAAAACTTTCCCACTCAAGCAGCGAAGCGACCTCGAGCCCTCCAACCTGAAAACTTTCCCGCTCAAGCAGCAAATCGTCCTCGAGCCCCCACTCTGAAAACTCTCCCGCTCGAGCAGCGAAGCGTCCTCGAGCCCCCCCACTCCGAAAATTTTCGCGCCTCGAGCAGCGAAGCGTCCTCGAGCCCCCCGAGGGAGAGGGTGAGGGGGGCGGAGCAAAACGTTTCGTGATTTTTCGTGTGATTGTTGAAAATGCGTACACCCCCAGATGCAAAAACGCCTGGATGGCGTTTTTAGCACCCACTGAGGCATGGATGCCGAATGGG
>JAIKVP010000313.1 GCA_024685635.1 Lachnospiraceae bacterium | reverse complement strand
TATTAACCTAACCAAAAAGCCACCCCTCGCTCCCCTACTAACCACAAAGCAAGTTGATGTTCAATCTCTATTAACCCAACCAAAAAGCCAATCCCCTCGCTCCCTACTAACCACAAAGCAAGTTGATGTTAAATTTCTATTAACCCAACCAAAAAGCCAATCCCCTCGCTCCCTACTAACCACAAAGCAAGTTGATGTTCAATTTCTATTAACCCATCCAAAAAGTCAATCCCCACGCCCCATAACACAAAAAAAAACTCGCCAGGCTTCCTAAGCCTGGCGAGTTAACACAGCCTGCAAATATAATCCAATCACTAAAACATTAACAAGCATCCGCAACCATCTCATCCTCAACTATCTCATCCGCGTCATCTACTCTATAATCTCAACAACATCCTTGAGCACATAATCAAAGCTAGGCGCCGAAGACTTCTCATTCTCAATATACTCCATATCTAAATTAATCGTATCATTAGGGTCATCAACACTTACGCCCTCATAGTTACCAACAAAGACATGCACATCACCCTTCTTAAACTTTTGAATAAGCTTAGTAATCGTCTCATTGGTATCTGATGGCAGAAGCAAATCGTTAATCTCCTTCATCTCAACCCAGCCCTGGTCAAAGCCAGCGCCGATGTCATTGCCATGAACATTACCCTTTACAGCCTTCTCAATTGATTTTCCATCAATTACAGCACCAATCGCGCCGCTGATATATGGCTCCCAGTCAATTCTACAACTTACCAATGAAGTCGTAGGAGCAATATTAATCATAGTCTCATTGTAACCAATATGATAAACGACGTTTTTGCCATCAGTCTCCTCACAGGCAACTGCAGGTCCTATGGTATCTGTATGCTGACATATAACCACGCAGCCAGCATCAATAAGCTTTTTAGCACATTCATACTCTGTGCTATAGTCACTCCATGTATTAGCATAAACAACCTTCAATACTGCAGTCGGCTCAACAGATCTTACGCCCATCAAAAATGCTGTATAACCAGATACAACCTCTGCACAAGGAAATGAAGCAACACAGCCAACAACCGTATCATCTAAATCAAGCTCACCCTTGCTAATCATATCCTTAATCTTAATTCCAGCAACAACGCCAGAAACATACCTGCCCTCATAAATCTCACCCATAAAAGTATGGTAATTCTTTACAACTGGCTCTTGATTAGCATTGCTACATGTAGCCTGGCAAAACTCAATATCTTTATGCTCTTTAGCATATTCCTTAACCTCATCACCAAACTCAAAACTGTTAGAAAAAATAATATCACACTCATCATCAGTTAATTCTTTTAATGCATCAGTAATCTTATCTTCACTAACATTCTTAACTTCATATATCTTAATACCCTTACCGTATTCCTTTTTTACCTGATTTCTAGCAACAGCAAAATTATTTGAATAAGCTACACTCTCATCACCATTATAAATAAAGCCAACCTTAACAACTTCTTTAGAGCCCACTTTAGGTTCCACCATATATATAATTAATGCACTAAAAAGAATTATAACAAGGACTGTACAAATTGAAACTACTAACTCTCTCTTCATATCATCAGCCCTCCTCTTCGCTATCATTTGGTATAATGTCAATCACGTGCTCGTTAGGCGTCGCCGGATTCTCAACTATAATATTACCAGTAACACTCCTATGATAAAGCTCCTCAACATCAACCGTGCCATCTTCTATAAGCTCTAGGAAAACATCTAATATCTCAGGATCAAACTGAGTACCCCTGCACCTCTTTAACTCATTAATAACAAAGTCAAAATCAAGTTTCTTTCTGTATATACGATTAGCTGTCATTGCGTCAAATGCATCAGCCACGCCAATGATACGGCCATACAGAGGTATCTCCTTACCCTTCAAGCCACTCGCATAACCAGTTCCATCATATTTCTCGTGGTGATATAAAGCACCCTCGATAATATGATCAACCAAAGTAAACTCTCTAAGAATCTCTGCACCTCTAGTAACATGCGACTTCATAATTGCATACTCGTCATCTGTAAGTCTGTCAGGCTTATTAAGAATTCTATCCGGAATTCCTATCTTACCAATATCATGTAAAAGGGCTGATTTTCTGATGTTATCGCATTCCTCATCACTCATGCCAAGTCTCTTAGCAATCATAACGGAATACTCAGAAACACGCCTAGAATGCTGACTTGTATTGACATCCTTAGCATCGACCGCCTTAGCGATAGCGAGAATTGTCTGGTTACCCATCTGCAACTGCTTCTCAGCCATCTCAATATGAATCTTTTGAATTGCAAGTGTTCTCTGAAGACGAATACGTGCAATAAACCATGTCAGCCAGGTAATTGCTAAAGCTGCAACAATTATAAAATAAATCATAAAATAGCCATGATTATATATATGCGCTTCTTTGATAATTGAAAATGAATTACTCTCTATAACCTTATCAGTATTACTATCAAGTATTGAAATATAGAATCTATACGAACCCGAGGAAATGTTAGAATAAGACACGGACGAAAAATCACTAAGTCTGCATACAGTCGGTTCCTCATCAACACCCTCAAGATAGTAGCTGATATATGGATTCTCCAACGAATAATTAATTACCTCTGGATAGAGTGTAAGTTTCTTAGAATCACTGTCAATAATTATGTCTTCGCCTCTCTCAATATAGACATCTTTATTGTCTACCTTTATATCCGAAAGTCTCATACGATAAGACTTCTTAACAGTGTCATAGCTGGTTGTATCAAGCATATAAATACCATCTTCACACGAAAGATAAAGCTTGCCATAATTGTCAATATAATTCCATGAATTCGCAATCAAAGGCCCATTAAGACCCTTCTTGACATCTAAAAGAATCTCCTCAGTCAATGTCGAGCCTGCAATCAACTTAGACTCATCTACGATAAAAACACCTGAACTTGAAAGTATACACAGCTCACCATCAGCAATAGCTAGCGCATCATAGTTATTGTAATAAGGGAAATTATCAAGTTCTCTTATGTCATAAGCACTATCCATATAACTAAGGCCATTACTTGCCACGATAAAAACACCTGATTCATGACTATCTTCAATAGTTCTTAAAATTACTCCAGAGCTCAAACCGTTCTCTCTTGTAATTCTCTTTACAAAAGAACCATCTGATTCTAGTACAACTATTCCATCTCCATCAGTTCCGCATAGAATTCTACCATCAGATAACTGCTCTATAGAAAGAATCATAGTATTAGTTAAGGCACCCTCTGCAGTTACACATTTTGTGACCGTTTCATTCTTGATAAATGAGACTCCCTCTTCACTTCCAACAACTATAGTTCCATCTTCTAAGCATCTGACAACTCGAGTCCAGCTACCCATCATAGGGTTGGAATTATCGAAAGTCGTATAATTCAAATCCTTATCAACACAAATAACTCCACTACCATATGTACATATCCACATATTATTCTGCTTATCAGTAGTTAAGCACCTTATACGCACTCCCTCTAAACCATCTGTTATAAAATTGTGAATCTGAGATTTTCTGTCAGCACTTATAGCCTCTAGGCCTGTATCCGTTCCTGAATACAATGTGCCATTCCACTCAAGTGTTGAATTAACAACAGAATCATCCATACCCGCTGTTCTATATACATCCATAAATGATGACTCTGACATTTTTAGAAGTCCTAGTCTTGATGATGTAAACCACATATTGCCCTGATAATCAACCATCATATTGTCAACTGAGTTATTAAATTCACCAGTATTAACATGAATGTATCTCTTAGACTTATTAAGATATCCGATACCTGAATCACTGCAGACATAAACGTTATCGCCCACCTGATATAACCTGTTAATATTCTTCATTTCCTTACAGGTATATCTGCTGTGCATATGAAGCTTATCGCCATCAAATGTATAAGTTATGACATGATTCTTCGCAGTACCGACATATAAGACATCATCTATAAAGGTAGTACATGTATAGATATCGGTATTATCATCCGACTTTGTACTGGCTACAATCTCGCCATCCCTTAAGACAAATACCCTTCCATCGGTATCTACAACAGAGATATAGCCTTCGGAATTAATAGTAGCGCTACATGCGTATTTGATGCTAGATATTGTCTTTACGTAATTAAATCCAGCATTCAGCGTCACGATATCAAGGCCTAGAGATGTTCCTATATAGTAGTAACCATCCTCGCCTCTTATAATACTTCTGATTGAATTAGATGAAAGTCCACCCTCAACATCAAGGGTGTCTATAATATTCTCATTGACATTGACAGAAACTCCATTATCGTTAGTTCCTATAAATAGACGTCCGTCCTCATCCTTATATAAGCAGTTGACATTTCTTACTGTGTCATACTCACTCATAAGTCTGAACTCTGTTCCTGTGTATCTATAAAGACCTGCGTAAGTACCTACCCACAAAACTCCGTCATTGGTCTGGACTACATCGTTAGCCTCTCCACAAGGAAGACCATTGTTACTGCCATAAATAGTAGAAATATAAGTATTAGTAGTGCTATCTATAGCATTGGCAGAAATTATATTATTAGAAAATGCTGGCAAAAGGTTAGCCAAACTAAGCATAATAATGAGAACGCTAGCAACATCCTTCTTAAAACGCTTCTTAATTATATTCTTTATACTAAATCCGTTAAGATTAGCCTTGGAGTATTCAAGCCTGCCCCTTCTTAATTTAATAAGAACAAACATAAGAATTAATACTCCAACCTTATCTATAAATTCGATATAAAACTGTCCGATGATAACTCTTAAAAACTTAGAAACTCCACGCTCAGCCAAAAAGCCGATAACTCCATTCCCCCAGATATTACCTGTCATTCCTTTATATAATATAAAATCCAAAGGAACAGCCACTAAAAGTGATCCAAATGTTATAACTACGCTTACTGATATAGTGCCATATAACGAATCAAACATCCCTTTCCTAGCAGCAAAGCCCACTATAACACCAATAAAAACGCTCACTATCATATATGCAATAGGAGCAGATCCTAGCATAGCAAATATAATATTAGTAGTCATACCTACTAAGGCGCCAACAAAAGGTCCAAATACATAAGCAGAAAAAATAGTTCCAAATGTATCTCCCCATATAGGCAAATTAAGTGCAGTAGCTATCTTACCTCCAAATATATTAATAGCAACTGAAAAAAATATATATAAAACGACCCTTATGTCACTTTTCTTCATTAAAAGATCACCTTTATCCCTTATAGAACACCAACCAAAAACATTATTTACAACTAATTATTTTATCATAAAAACAAAAATAACACAATAACGCTAGTAAATAAGCGCTATTGTGTTAACATAATTACTTATTAAAACTTGATAAGAATTGAATGGTTCTATCTTCTTTAGGATGGTTAAAGACCTCGTCAGGTGTTCCAGACTCTAGCACGTAGCCGTCATCCATAAATATAACCTTATCTGATACTTCCTTTGCAAATGACATCTCATGCGTAACGATAATCATTGTCATTTTCGTCTCGGCAAGCTCTTTTATAACCTTTAGGACTTCTCCTGTAAGTTCAGGATCAAGAGCCGACGTCGGTTCATCAAAACATAAGATATCAGGCTTTAATGCAAGAGCTCTTGCTATTGCCACTCTCTGACACTGGCCACCAGAAAGCTGATGTGGATAATTATCCTTTCTGTCAGACAAGCCCATCTGCGCTAAAAGGTCTAGGCCCTCTTGTTTAATAGACTCTAGTATTGCCTTTTTATTTTCCTTAAAATTGTCCTCTCTCTTAGCAGCAAGTTCCTTAGCAAGCGTAACATTTTCTAAGGCTGTATACTGTGGAAAAAGGTTAAATGACTGAAAGACAAGTCCAAAATGAAGACGATTCTTTCTTTTGTTGGCATCAGTTAAATAATCAAGATCTTCAGCATCAAATATCTTATTTGATTTAACTGTTATAGTTCCACTATCAGGAGTCTCTAAAAAATTAAGACACCTTAAAAGCGTTGTCTTACCGCTGCCAGAAGATCCAATAATTGAGAGTACTTCACTCTCCTCTAAACTAAAACATATATCCTTAAGCACCTCAGTATTGCCGAAGGACTTACTGATATGTGATACATCTAATATACTCATACAATCCTCCTATTTACTTAAAATACTCAAGTTTTTGTTCTAACTTGCCAAGGATAACAGTCAATATTCCGTTAAATATCAAATAATAAATCGCCGTAAAGAACAATGGCCAAATCTCACCAGAAATCCCTTGTGATCCCTTCATAAATGCCTGTCCTGCCCAAATGACCTCCTGCAAAGCAATAATTCTTGCTAAAGAAGTATCCTTAACAAGAGTTAATATCTCATTAGAAATAGGTGGCAGAATACGCTTTATCATTTGCAAAAGTTTGACCTTAAAGAATATCTCTTTCTTGGTCATACCAAGCACAAGACCTGCTTCATCCTGGCCTACTGGAATACCATTAATCCCACCTCTAAATATCTCTGAAAAATAGCATGAATAGTTAATAATAAATGCTATCGCTGTTGCAATAAATCTTCCTGTTTCATTACTTCCCCAGACATTATTGTGAAAAACCAATCCCGGAAAATAATAAATAATCAATAGTTGTATCATCAGCGGAGTTCCACGAACTACCCAAATGATAAATCTTACTAGAAGCTTAAGTGGTACAAACTTTGACTTACTACCAAAAGAAATAATAAGTCCTAAAGGCAATGCGCCAATAAGCGTAACAAAAAACAGTTTTAACGTTTGTAAAAATCCGATATTAAGAGCATTAATTACTACCGGAAACTGTTCAACAAATGTATCCATTCTAAACCTTTCTTACTGCTGCTCAGCTAATGCGGCCTGAACACCATACTTACTAGCAACTTCCTTCATGCTTCCATCATCATAGCAGGTCTTAAAGAACTTGTTTAATTCTTCTGTTAAATTAGAACCCTTTCTGAAACCTACACCGTACTCCTCGCTATTTAGTCCAATAGTGTATGTAAGATTCTCATAACTTGTTCCCTCTCCTACCATAGCTGCTGCCATAAGCGAATCAATAATCGCAGCATCAGATGTACCTGCAGAAACCTCCATAAGAGCACTAGCCTGGTTGTTAACTGCTGTATAGTTAAATCCATTTTCCTTAGCTTGAGCTTCACCAGCACTACCTGCCTCAACAGCAAAATTGAGCGCTTTCATACTCTCAACATCAGGATATGAATCAACCTTATCTTTTGGAAGAATAACTATCTGTGCATTGTTACAATATGCATTAGAACAACTCATAGCAGAAGTAACTTCATCAGTTAAAGTCATACCATTCCATACACAGTCAATGCTTCCTGCCTCAAGCTCTAATGCCTTATTATCCCACTCTATCTCTACAAATTCAACCTCTACTCCAAGACTTTCAGCAAACTTAACTGCCATATCTGCGTCAAAGCCTATCCATTTTCCTGACTCATCCTTATAATCCATAGGCTCAAAATCAGTAATTCCAACAACAAGCTTGCCCTTATCCTTAACTGACTTAAGATCATCAACTGAAGATTCCTTGTTGCTAGTAGTACTTGTCTTAGCGCTATTACCGCAAGCAGCTAATGACATAGCCATAACCATTATCATAACGATAGATAAAAACTTTTTCATAGTATACCTCCTAAATTGTAGACAAAATACAACTAATAATACCAATAAATGCGTAGTTAGTCAAACTTTTGGATTGATTTTCAAGTCTCTTTATACTCAACTAAGTCATCTGGAATATACTTAGCAAGCATCTCTTCAAGTTTCTTGACATCAACTGGTTTTGATAAATAATCTTCAAATCCAGCCTTTAAGTATTCCTCCTTAGCTCCGACAACTGCATTGGCAGTCATCATAACAACAACGGTATCAGAAGGAATCATATTTCTCTCTTTTAATTCCTCTAAGGTCTCAATACCATCCATCTTAGGCATCATGTGATCAAGAAAGACTATGTTATAATGATTCTCCTCAATAAGCTCAATACCCTCTCTTCCGCTAAGAGCAGTATCGACTTTAATCTTGCTTCGTCTAAGGAGTCCCTTAGCCACCATAAGGTTCATATTATTATCATCTATAAACAAAACCTTAGCATTTGGCGCATAGACATATCTAGTTGACTTAGCACTTACCTTGCTATCCTTTAGCCTATCCTCATACTTACCAATTTCCTCGGCATCAATGACCTTTTGAGCAATCTCAAAATGGAAATTAGAGCCCTCTCCGTAAACGCTGTCTACCTTAAGCTCACTGTCCATCATCTTTAAAAGCTTATTAACTATTGATATTCCAAGTCCTGTTCCCTCAATTGACCTATTTTTTTCCATATCAAGTCGCTGAAAGGAAATGAATAATTTATCTAAATCTTCCTCTCTGATACCAATACCAGTATCCTTAACCTCCACATTAAGCACAACTGTATCTTCAGTCTTTGATGCAATATCAATCTTAAGCGTTACGCTTCCCTTCTCAGTATACTTAACAGCGTTGGTTAAAATGTTGGTGATTACCTGCCTAATTCTAACATCATCACCATACATTGTCTTAGGTAAATCCTTTGATATCTCAGTCTTAAACTTTAAGCCCTTCTTGTCAGCCCTGGCCTGAATCATATTAACTAGGTCATTAATAAGTGAAGCTGTATCATAGTTAACCGGAACAATCTCCATCTTGCCATCTTCGATTTTAGAAAAGTCTAAAATGCTATTAATAAGCGCAAGTAAGGTTCTTCCCGCATTTTGAATGTTCTCAGCGTATACATTAATCGTCTCCTGCTCGTTCTCACGCATGATCATCTCGTTCATACCTAAAACTGCATTAATCGGAGTTCTAATCTCATGTGACATTTGCGCTAAGAATTGTGACTTGGCTCTACCTGCTCTCTCAGCTTCAAGTGCTGCCTCTTTAAGCGTATCATTTGCCTTGTTTTGCCAATTCATAAGAGTCCTGATAAGGTATAAAATGGCAGTGATACATACGCCAAACAAGGCTATAAATAACAGGTTATAAAGAATAATACTTCCATAAATCACATCCCAATTTTTGATACAGATCACGCTAAAATTAGAATTATTTTCTTTGTTGGCATAGGCTGCTTTTCGCTTGCCGTCATAGTCCTTAATCACCACTGTTTTATCAGAATCAACTACTTTTTGATAGCCAGCGTCTTTAACTGATGCTCCGCTTTCAACAGATAATTCAAATTTATCGTAAGGATGGTTAATTATCTGGCCATTCATATCTACCAAAAATGCATAGCCCTGATCTGTGTAGCTCTCATTTAAGATCTTAGTCAATTTATCAAGGTAAAAATCGATACCAAAATTACCCATAAAATTGCCATGCGCATCATACACTCGCTCTGACAATGTAACGCAATAATATCCTGTCTGCTCATCAAAATAAGGAGCAGAGATTGAAAAACCATCCTTTTCTGTAGAATTAATTGTATCTATATACCACTGCCTCTCCTCAACCTTCCAGTCATCATCCGGCTCCCAGCCATTATTCATAATAACTGTGTGTTCAAATTCAGGATTGGTCATGTAGGTTACAGATATATCCTCGTACTGTTTTGTAATATCATCTAGCCATTTAACTGCCCCCTCGTAATCAGTTAATATGTCTGGATTAGCAGAAATCGAACTAACAAACATATCAAGAATACTCTTCTGCTCAACAATCCAGGTATCAACCTCATTGACATAGTTTTCAACCTCTTTCTTCATTCGGGTGTTACCCCATTTACTGATAACATTGGTTGAAATCGTAATAGAGATTAACATAGTAACGCAGAGTATCGCTAAAACTCCTCCTATAATAACAGAGTTATGTCTGCTTCTAAATTCAGTTTTCTTAGGCTTTTTGTCAGCCTTTTCCTTTTCTTCTTTCTCCTCAGCATTTACAATCACCGTATAAGACAGAAGGTTAGAAATCTTACTATCAAGATTATACGCTGTCTCTCTTAAGCGATTCATATATTCCTTAGGATCATCGCTGTTATCAAGAGCATCATAATCACTGTGAGTCAAAATAAAATTCATTGGAATCTTAAGCTCTGAAGACATCCTGCTTAAGAACTCCTCCTTGACCTTAAGAGCCTCCTCTGCCTTAATCTGATTTCTCTTACTAATGACATAAAGAATGATAATGATAATTACTACAATGAAACTGATTAAGGAATTTCTAAATAGCTGAATATAACTATCTTTATATAAAATGTTATTGCTAACCGAAGAAATCAAATACCACTCGCCATTGGCCGAACTACAAAAAACATTGCATTTCTTACCTGCTATCTTAGTTTCAAATGTCATACTGTCTTCATTGGCTGATAAGATTTCCTTAAATATTGAGTTATATTGAGGAAGTTTGTCTGCTAAACTTTTACCTATGACCTCATCATCCTTATAGCCTACTATTATTCCAGATGAGCTTATAATTAGGGCATCTCCGCCTGATAACTTACTTATATCCTCTAAGGTCTTTTGAACTGCAGTCAAGTTAAAATCTAATCCGACGATAGTGTCTTCATCTTCAAGAAGAAGAGAAATGGAAAAACACATATCATTGGTTGCAGCGTCTATATAAGGAGCGGTTATATATACTTCTCCCACTCCAGCTTCCTTAGCACCCTTAAACCAGACTCTGTCTGAAGCGACAAAGCCCTCTGGCTTTACAAAATCAGGTATTATATCCCAGTTAGTACCCGCTGCGTAAACATTTATGCAGCTATCATTGCCGGGATGATCTTTCCAGTTCTTAAGATAGGCCGCAAGCTCCCTATTGTTAGCATTTTCCTTCTTAAGGCTCTCTGCGCCTGATGCAACTCGCCACAATAATATCTCTGCGTCCTTTAGAGTTGTCTGAAGCTCGCTTGATATCATCTCAAGCTGCTCTCGTCCTAATGATTCAGTTTGTTCTTTGGTCAGTTGATAATACATAGTAGCATTCATAACCAATATAGCAACTATAACAGTAACTAATACCACTAAAATTCCATAATTTAGTTTTTTCATGCTATTGCACTACGTACTCTATCCTTTAGTCTGTTCATATTCCAAACCTCCATTTTATATAAAAACCATAAAACTCCCATCAAGACAAGCGATATTATAGCACATTTTCCCTTAATTTACTATAACAAGAATGCTCAATGAAAATAAAAAAGCACCCTGCAATTATGCAAGGTGCAAAAGAAAATGCTAATTATATCTCTCATCTATTACTCGCTTGGTCTTCTTCTCACTTCTAGGAAGAACTCCGATTTCTACTATCTTAACTAATGGTGTAAATCCTATCTTTGACTTAACCTTAGCAGCTATTTCATCAGCTAATTTTAAGAAATCCCTGGTACCGTCTGTCTCAACATAGATACGCATTGTATCCTTGCCATCAAGATGAGAAATATGAATCTGATACTCGCTTGACAGCTCTGGGAACATACCTAATACTTCTTCTATCTGACTTGGGAATACGTTCACTCCCTTGATCTTCATCATATCATCTGTACGGCCCTTGATAACATCTATCATAGGATATTTGTTGTCACAAGAAGGGCATTTGTCCGGAATAATGCGGGATAGGTCATGGGTTCTATATCTGATAAGTGGAGCACCTTCCTTAACCAAGGTCGTTATAACTATCTCTCCCCACTCTCCGTCCTCAACAGGTTTAAGAGTTACAGGATCAATTATCTCAAGGTAAATGTAGTCATCCCAGTAGTGCATATAGCTTTCTCCAGGACAGTTGATACCTATTCCCGGACCATAAATCTCAGTTAAGCCATAGATATCATATAACTCAATTCCTAAAATCCCCTGAATTCTGTCACGCATAGTCTGACCCCAGCGCTCAGATCCTATGATACCCTTCTTAAGGTGAATTTTGTCTTTGATGCCTCTCTTTTCAATCTCCTCAGCTAATAAAAGTGCGTAAGAAGATGTTGAACATAAAACAGTGGTCTTCATATCCATCATCATTTGCAGCTGCTTTTCTGTGTTACCAGGTCCCATAGGAACAGCCATTGCACCTAGTCTCTCACAACCTAGCTGAAAGCCAATTCCCGCTGTCCAGAGTCCATAGCCTGGTGTAATCTGAATTCTGTCCTTCTTAGTAATTCCTGCCATCTCATAGCATCTTGCAAACTGAATTGCCCAGTCATCAACATCCTTTTGAGTATAAGGAATTATTACTGGTAAGCCTGTAGTTCCAGATGACGAGTGAATTCTTACTACATCTTCTTCAGGAGCAGTCATAAGTCCCAGTGGATAGGCATCTCTTAAGTCACTCTTCTCTGAAAATGGGAGTTTCTCAAATTCTTCAACAGATGAAACGGATGTAATATTAGCTTCTTTTAGCTTCATGCCATAAAAGCTTCCTGCATTTACTAAAGCCTTAATTCTATCATTTACCTGGCCTAATTGCTTCTCACTAATCTTCATTATTCTTCCCTCTTTCTATTTGGTATAGTATATAGCTTTCTTATTAAGTTCCATAAACTCTGGCTTTAACATTTTCTCCATTGAGCAAATGATATCTTCCTCGCTAAGCTCTATAGCTTTAGTTCTTAGTGCTGCGCCTAGCAGTACAATATTTAATACCTTAGATGAACCTAATTCTTTTAAAGCCTCATCGCCATCTATAACATGTAGCTTATTAACCCTTGTCTTTAGGTAATCTATCATTTCATCTGCGTCATAGTGAAAACCTGAAAGTGTCGCCGTTGTAGGCATAATGGCTCTTTTATTAGTAACTACAACACCATCAGCCTTAAGAAATGGCAGCATTCTGACCGTTTCCCCAGGCTCAAAGCCAAGTATTATATCAGCCTGACCTTTTGCAATCATAGGTGAATGAACACCCTCACCCATTCTTAAATTGCTAAATACATTGCCGCCCCTTTGGGCCATTCCTATTGTCTCGGCGCTCATGACAGGAATATTCTTACTCATCGCAGCACTTGCAATAAGCTTAGATGCCAAAACCGTTCCCTGACCGCCAATTCCGCAAAGAACTATATTCTTCATCATGCCTCACCTGCCTTTCTGATTGCAGTGACAGGACATATCTTAGAGCATAATCCACAGCCAGTGCAGAGCGAGTTATCAATAGTCACCTTACCATTATCTATAAATATTGCCGGACAGCCTATCTCGTTAATACAGCGCTTACAGTTAATGCAGTCGCCCTGACATACCTTATAAGGCTCATTTGGCTTTACAATTGCAATACAAGGCGATTTAAAAATGATAGCCTTAACGCCAGGAAGATTAGCAACTTCCTTAACAGTGTCAACTGCAAGCTCATAATCAAGCGGATCAACAGTCTTTACGACCTCGACCCCAATACCTTTAAGCACTGCCTCAATAGAAATCTTATTTACAATATCGCCCATCATAGTGCGACCAGTTCCAGGATGTGGCTGATGCCCAGTCATGGCAGTTGTTGAATTGTCTAGCACAATCAAGGTCATATCAGCCTGGTTATAGACTGCATTTACAACTCCTGTAATCGCTGATGCAAAAAATGTAGAATCTCCGACAAATGCAAAGCAAACCGTGTCTGGCTCTATATGATTAACTCCCTGAGCAATGCCAAGTCCCGCTCCCATACAAAGACACGTGTCAACCATATCAAGTGGCATAGCATTTCCTAAGGTGTAGCAGCCGATATCACCACAGTAAATAGTCTTCTTACCCTTCATAGCCTGCTTAACTGCGTAAAACGAAGCCCTGTGTGGGCAGCCTGCACATAGTACCGGAGGCCTAACTGGAAGCTCTGGCGGATTAACACTTGCCTTATCTTCCTTAAGCTCTAGACCTAAATAGTTATATATCTTTTCTCTTACCAAATCGATACTGTACTCGCCTGAACGGATACTGTCTTTGGTTAATTTGCCTCTTACCTTACAGCTAATTCCCTCTATTCCGCACTGATGGTCTAGAGCTCTTTCTATAACAGGATCAAGCTCCTCAAAGCACAGGACTTCATCATGATTTTTTAAGAAATCTCTAGTTAAGTCATAAGGGAAAGGAAATGGTGTAGAGACCTTAAGAACAGCTATTTCTTCAGTCTTAATCTCCTCTAGAACATCTAATACATATGAATAGCATATTCCGCTGGCTGCGATAGCCTTAAGCTTCTGACTGTCTTTATTAATAATCTTATTGGCGCTATAGCTAGAAAAAACTGTGCTTAGCTCATCATTTCTCTCTTCAATCAGGCGATGATTTATATTTGAAAGTCGTGGGAAAATTACCCATTTCTTAGAGTCCTTAACAAAGCCCTCTATACTGTTAAGATGGTATTCTTCCTCATCCCTAATTAAAACTGACTGGTATGCGTGACAGACTCTCGTTGTAGGCCTTAAGAATACAGGAGTATGATACTTTTCAGAATAGTCAAATGCATCTATTACCATCTGATAGGCTTCTTCTACTGAGCTAGGATCAAAGCAAGGCAGTTTAGAATAGATTGCAAATGTTCTAGTATCCTGCTCTGTCTGGCTTGAAATTGGTCCTGGATCGTCAGCAACTAATACGACCATGCCTCCCTTGACTCCAATATATTCAAGACTCATCAAAGGGTCTGATGCGACATTTAGTCCAACCTGCTTCATGGTTACCATCGTTCTTGCACCTGTGTACGCTGCACCTGCAGCGACCTCCATAGCACTCTTCTCATTGACGGACCACTCTACGTAGCAGTTATCAAGGCGCTTTTTAGCGACCGTTTCAAGCACTTCGCTTGATGGTGTTCCTGGGTATCCACTAACTAAGTTAACTCCGGCTGCAATTGCAGCCATGGCAATAGCCTGATTACCCATCATAAATTCGTTATGCATAGTAAAATCTCCTTAATTGTCCTTATAAGAGTATGACTCTTACTCGAGAATATAATTATATAACATATATAAAGCCAGTTCAACAAATAAAGAAAAACCCAGCTAAACAAGCCTTGATATAGTCACTTAATCTATGATTATCTTAAAGACTAAATATAAATGTCTAGCTGGGATATATATTAAATACTCTCGCGCTTTTTAATCGCTGCCTTTATAAGGCCTCTAAAGAGTGGATGAGCTCTGTTTGGTCTTGACTTAAATTCAGGATGTGCCTGAGTTCCAACAAAGAACGGATGCGAAGAAATCTCTATCATTTCCACTATTCTGTCATCTGGAGACTTACCTACAATCTTCATTCCATTTGACTCTAGGTCTTCTCTAAAATCGTTATTGACCTCATATCTGTGTCTGTGGCGCTCGCTTATATTCTCGCTTCCATAGAGCATATATGATCTTGAATCCTTGTCCAAAACACAAGGGTATGCACCTAATCTTAAGGTACCACCGCGATTTTCAACATTTTCCTGATCTGGCATAAGATGAATTACAGGATGGCTTGTATCTGGATTAAATTCTGCACTGTTTGCATCGCTATATCCGATAACATTTCTTGCAAAATCAACTATTGCCATCTGCATTCCAAGGCAAATGCCAAGATAAGGAATATTGTTCTCTCTTGCATATTTAGAAGCTAAAATCATACCTTCCGTTCCACGTTTTCCAAAGCCACCAGGAACTAAAATGCCGTCTACATTTGCAAATGTTTGTTTTAAATTGCCTTCGTTTATTTCCTCTGAATCAATCCATTTCATTTCTACCTTGGCCTTACAGCTTATTCCGCCGTGTTTTAGGGCCTCTGATACTGATAAATAAGCGTCGTGAAGGGCGGTATATTTACCTACAATTCCGATTATTACATCTTCTTTTGGAGATTTTAGATTGCTTACCATCTCCTCCCAGTCTGCTAAATCAGGAGTCTTATTCTCTAGTTTTAATACATCCAAAATAACGTCTGCAAGCTGCTCTCTCTCCATTGCAAGAGGTGCTTCATAAAGATATTCAACATCTAAATTCTGCAAAACTCTCTCTTTAGAAACGTTACAAAACAGAGCAATCTTAGACCTTACATCATCTGTCATAGGATGCTCAGTTCTACACATTACAACATCTGGTCTTATACCCATTCCCTGTAATTCTCTTACGCTCGCCTGAGTTGGCTTGGTCTTCATTTCCCCTGAAGCCTTAAGGTATGGGATTAGGGTTACATGGATAAGCGCTGCATTTTCATGTCCTACATCTGTCTGAAACTGTCTGATTGCCTCTAAGAAAGGCTGACTCTCTATATCTCCGACTGTTCCGCCGACCTCAATAATTGCGATTGTGTTGTCATCAGGACCTTTTGCCTTATAGAATCTGTCTTTGATCTCATTTGTGATGTGAGGGATAACCTGCACTGTACCACCGCCAAAGTCGCCGTGGCGCTCCTTTTGAAGGACTGACCAGTATATCTTACCTGTTGTCACATTGGAATTCTTATCTAGACTCTCGTCGATAAAACGCTCGTAATGACCTAAATCAAGGTCTGTCTCAGTTCCATCCTCAGTTACAAATACCTCGCCGTGCTGGATAGGGTTCATAGTACCAGGGTCGATATTGATATAAGGGTCAAACTTCTGCATAGTGACACTGTAGCCCCTAGCCTTTAACAATCTTCCAAGCGAAGCGGCTGTTATTCCCTTTCCTAAACCAGAAACAACTCCACCTGTTACAAATACATACTTTACGCCCATAGCTTCCTCCTATCTTGACAATGCTGCAATGTCTACTAAACTTGCAATCTTCTTCCTGTTCTCAAGTGATGTGACAAGCGCTTCTGCAGTATCAATTGCAGTTATAACATTTACGCCCGTCTCCACTGCATTTCTTCTAATGATAAATCCATCTCTGCTATTTTCAGCACCGTCTCTAGGTGTATCAATAACAATGTCAAGCTCGTGACCAAGTACCAAATCAAGGATGTTTGGACTCTCCTGCTCAACCTTTCTAGTACGAGTACAGCTAACGCCTGCTTCTTTAAGCACATTATAAGTACCCCTAGTTGAGAAAATGTTATAGCCAAGCGCTTCAAAACGCCTTGCGATTGGAATAATATCTTCCTTGTCCTCGTCCTTAACAGTGATAACCATATTGTAGTACTTAGGAAGCTTAACTCCTGCTCCTAAAAATGCCTTATGTAGAGCCTCATTAAAGTCTGTTGATATTCCAAGGCACTCACCTGTTGACTTCATTTCTGGTCCAAGGGAAATGTCAGCTCCTCTGATTTTTTCAAATGAAAATACTGGCATCTTAATTGCATAGTAGCCTGAATCCTTTTGCAAGCCTACCTCATAGCCTAGCTCTCTAATTGTGTGACCACAGATTACTCTCGTTGCAAGCTCAACAATTGGAATGCCTGTAACCTTTGAGATATATGGCACAGTTCTTGACGACCTTGGATTAACCTCAATAATATATATGTCATCATTATCTGCAATAAACTGAATGTTGATCATACCGATAACATGAAGTGCTTTTGCAAGCTTGGCTGTGTAGTCAAGCAAGGTCTTTTTAGCATTTTCTGAAATTGACTTGGCTGGATAGACTGAAATTGAATCGCCTGAATGGATTCCTGTTCTCTCAATATGCTCCATAATTCCAGGTATCAATATGTCCTTGCCATCACAGATTGCATCTATCTCAAGCTCAGTTCCCTTGATATATTTATCTACTAATATTGGGTGCTTTTGCTCAATCTGGTTAATCTGGTTGATATACTCAACCACATCAGAATCAGAAATTGCAATCTGCATTCCCTGGCCTCCTAAAACATAAGAAGGTCTGACTAGAACAGGATAGCCTAACTCATTGGCAGCTTTTATGGCCTCCTCTGCGGTAAA
Organism: Lachnospiraceae bacterium; assembly: GCA_024685635.1. Taxonomy (GTDB): domain Bacteria; phylum Bacillota; class Clostridia; order Lachnospirales; family Lachnospiraceae; genus NC2004. Next base: position 17,949 of record JAIKVP010000313.1, on the reverse strand, counting down.
TACAGTCTCTCCCTTTGGTCTTTCTATTCCTGTCTCATTTAGGATTTCATCAAATCTTTCTCTATCCTCAGCGGCGTCAACATCCTCTGGGTTGGTTCCTAGAATCTTAACACCCATTCCTGTTAAAAACTGAGAAAGCTTAATCGCAGTCTGACCACCGAACTGAACTACTGCTCCGTCTGGCTTTTCTATGTCTACGATATTTCTTACATCCTCTGTTGTTAAAGGCTCAAAATAAAGCTTGTCTGCTGTATCAAAATCAGTTGAGACAGTCTCAGGATTGTTGTTTATAATGATTGTCTCATAGCCCTCTTTCTTAAATGCCCAGGTTGAGTGAACTGAACAGAAATCAAACTCAATACCCTGTCCAATTCTTATAGGACCTGAGCCTAGAATAAGGACTTTTTTCTTGCCGGTATTTAGGTCAAATTCTTCGTTTTCAACACCGTAATCTGAGTAGAAATATGGTGTCTCTGCCTCAAACTCTGCTGCACAGGTATCAACCATTCTAAAATGTGCAACTATATTTAGTCTCTTTCTTAGGTTATAAACCTCTTCCTCTGTGATTCCCTGAAGTGTTGCAATTACTCTGTCAGGAAACTCCATATGCTTAGCTTCCTTGATTAGATTCTCATCTAATCTTTCATTTCCAAGACGTTTTTCCATCTCTAACAGGTTGCTAATCTTTTTGATAAACCACTCATCAATCTTGGTTAACTGGTGAATCTCATAGGCACTCATTCCGCGTCTCATGGCCTCTGCAATAGTCCAGATTCTTCTGTCATCAGTATCGGAAATAAGCTCTCTTAGGCCCTTGTCATCAACTGCAGAATAGTCATAAGACATAAGTCCGTTAACATGCTGCTCTAGCGATCTTATAGCCTTCATTAAGGCACCCTCAAAGCAGTTACTAATAGCCATAACTTCGCCTGTCGCTTTCATTTGAGTACTCAAATGATGATCTGCGGTTACAAACTTATCAAATGGAAGTCTAGGCATCTTAACTACGCAGTAGTCTAGCATTGGCTCAAAGCAGGCATAGGTTTTACCTGTTATCTCATTCTTAATTTCATCTAAGTTATAACCTAGGGCAATCTTAGCTGCAACTCTTGCGATTGGATAACCAGTCGCTTTAGAGGCTAGGGCTGAAGATCTTGAAACTCTAGGGTTAACCTCGATTACACAGTATTCAAAGCTCTCAGGATCGAGTGCGTACTGAACGTTACAGCCACCCATAATACCTAGTTCATCTATGATATTAAGTGCTGAGGTTCTAAGCATTTGATACTCTTTATCTGATAAGGTCTGGGTTGGGGCAACTACTACTGAATCGCCTGTATGAACTCCGACAGGATCCATATTCTCCATGCTACAGACTGTTATAACATTGCCTGCTCCGTCTCGCATAACCTCATACTCTATCTCTTTCCAGCCTGCGATACATCTCTCTACTAAGACCTCGTGAACTCTTGATAAGCGAAGTCCGTTTTCAAGAATTGTCTTGCAATCGTCTTCATTTTCTGCGATTCCGCCACCGGCTCCACCTAGGGTATATGCTGGGCGCAATACTATTGGATAGCCAATTTCGTTGGCAACCTTTAGGCCGTCTTCTACATTGTGAACTACCTTAGACGCAGCTACAGGCTCATTAATCTTGTCCATAGTTTCCTTAAACAAGAGTCTGTCCTCAGCTCTCTTAATTGTCTCTGCTGTTGTTCCAATAAGCTTTACATTGTGCTCGGTTAAGAATCCGCTCTCCTCTAGAGCCATAGCCATATTAAGTCCTGCCTGACCTCCTAGAGTAGGAAGGATTGAATCAGGCTTTTCTTTTTTGATAATATTTTCTGCAACCTCAATTGTTAGAGGCTCGATATATACGTGATCTGCAATATCCTTATCTGTCATGATTGTAGCAGGGTTAGAGTTTAACAAAACAACCTCAACGCCCTCTTCTCTTAAGGCCTTACAAGCTTGTGTTCCAGCGTAATCAAACTCTGCTGCCTGGCCTATAACGATTGGTCCGGAGCCTATAACAAGCACCTTTTTAATGTCTTTATTAAGCATGTTTAACCTCCATCATTTCTATAAACTTGTCAAAGAGATACTCAGAATCCTTAGGTCCAGGGCTTGCCTCAGGATGAAACTGCACTGTAACTATATTCTTGTTTAGATATCTTAAGCCCTCATTGGTATTGTCATTAACATTTTTATAGGCTTCAACTGCGATTGAAGGGTCAACCGTATTCATATCAACTGCGTAGCCGTGGTTTTGCGAGGTTATATAGACTCTTCCTGTCTCTACATCCTTAACTGGATGATTACCTCCTCTGTGGCCGAATTTGAGCTTATAGGTATCTGCACCTGTCGCAAGCGCCATAAGCTGATGGCCTAGACATATTGCAAATATTGGAATATCTGTGTCATATAGCTTTTTGATTTCCTTAATGATTTCAACATTTTCCTTAGGATCTCCAGGTCCGTTTGAAAGCATTATTCCGTCTGGATTCTCCTTAATTATGTCCTCTGCTTTTGCGTCTGCCGGATAAACTATTACATCTAAGCCTCTGTTTTGAAGGCTTCTTATAATATTTCTCTTAGCTCCCAAATCAAGTAAGGCAACCTTCCTTTTATTAGCATTTTCTATTTCATCGCTTGCCGGGAAGAGCTCAACATTCTTCTCAGTTGCGATGTTTACTGCATTTGTTACCTTATATTCCTTGATTCTATCAAGCGCCTTCTTAAATTCAGCGCCCTCATATAGCTTGTTAGTAAGCATTCCATTCATGGTTCCAGCATCCCTTAAATGCTTAGTTAATGCCCTTGTGTCAATTCCGCAGATTCCTGGAATTGCATACTGCTTTAGGAGGTTTTGAATTGTGTTTTCTGATCTCCAGTTACTTGGAATCTCTGATAATTCCCTTACTATAAAAGCATCAAGCCACAGGCCTCTTGACTCCATATCATCAAAACAAATGCCGTAATTACCGATTAATGGATAGGTCATAACAACTGCCTGTCCCACATAAGAAGGGTCTGTCATAACTTCTAAATAGCCTGTCATAGATGTGTTAAATACAATCTCTGAAATTACCTCCTTTACTGCTCCTATTGAGGTTCCCTGATACACTGTTCCATCCTCTAAAATCAAATACGAATTCATAGCTACCTCCTTTATTTATATTTCAAATCTATTTTTATCTGTCTTTTTAGGTATGTCCGTTGGATATCTTCCGTCAAAGCAGGCTGTGCAATAGCCACGCTTGATTACCTCGTCAAATGCTTTATCATCCTTAATTAGAAGTTCATCTAATATTTATAAAGCCGAGTTTACATTTAGGTATCCTAAACTATCTGCACCTATATATTTGCAAATCTCTTCCACTGAATACTTGCAGGCTATAAGGTTTTCCTTAGAGTCTATATCTGTTCCGTAATAGCATGGATTAAGAAATGGTGGCGAAGATATTCGCATGTGTATTTCTTTTGCTCCCGCTTCTCTTACCAGCTTTACAATCTGCTGTGAAGTCGTACCTCTTACTATTGAGTCATCTATTAATACAACTCTCTTTCCTTCAATTACTGACCTTACTGGTGCAAGCTTCATTCTAACCTTATTTTCTCTAACTGACTGATCTGGAGCTATAAAGCTTCTTCCTATATATTTATTCTTGATAAGTCCTATCTCATAAGGAATCTTAGACTCCTTAGCATATCCCCTTGCTGCCTCTAGGCCTGAGTCTGGCACTCCGATTACGACGTCTGCATCAACTGCGTGTTCCTTTGCTAGTGACCTACCAGCATTTTCCCTAAAGTCATGGGCATAGATTCCATCAATTCTTGAATCAGGTCTTGCAAAGTAAATATACTCAAAAAGACACATAGACGAGTGGGACACTCTGCCTATGTGTTCTTTAATAGAGCTAATATTTCCTTTTTCAATAACGACAATCTCACCAGGGAGAAGGTCTCTAATAAATTCAGCTGAAACAGCTGACAATGCTGCGGTCTCTGAAGCAAAGACAATACTGCCATCACTAGTACGGCCCATACATAACGGTTTAAATCCTAAGGGGTCTCTTGCGGCGATTAATTTAGCCGGAGACATTAAAATAAGGGAATAAGCTCCCTTTATCTTGTACATCGCGCGAGTCACTGCCTCCTCGATAGATGGAGCGTGAAGTCTTTCGCCTGTTATAATATATGAAATAACTTCTGTATCACTAGTAGTATGGAAAATGCAACCTTTTCTCTCAAGTTCTTCTCTTAGTTCAAGAGAGTTAGTAAGATTGCCGTTATGAGCTAATGCCATCTGGCCTTTAATGTGCTTAACAAGCATCGGCTGAGCGTTAACCTTAGTAGAATTGCCACTTGTAGAATATCTTACATGGCCTATTGCCATGTTGCCTGTGCCAAGATCGTTTAGGGAGTCGTCATCAAAGACGTCACTGACTAAGCCTAAGTCCTTGTGACATCGAATAATCCTATCGCGATTGACAGCTATACCCGCTGCCTCCTCGCCTCTATGCTGGAGAGCTGTTAAGCCATAGTAGACAATTCTGCCTACATCGGCGTTATCTTTCCTATAAATACCAAATACTCCGCACTCTTCGTGAAGATTACCGTACATATTGTCATTCTCCTTGATTATAAACCCTATTCACTTTTTGTTCCGCGAATTATAATACAACACATCTTTCATATTTGCAATAGTTTTTTGAATTTTCTGACAAATTTTGCAATTTAAATAATATTAACTTGCAAAAACTAACAAAAATTTACACCTGTCAAATTAGAATCTATTAATCTTCTAATTTGTACAGGTGTTACTAATAATTATCACAATAATATATAGCTGTATTTTCTGGTAAAATAGCTTAATTTAAGCTATTCTGACAAGGTTAAGCTTAATTTATACTGGAATGAGTCTAACTCATTGTTGTTGATAGTTAGCGCCTCCGCTATATCATAATCAGTTAAAATGTCGTTCTTAATAGCTACTATTCTATTGGATCTTTTTTCATTTACTAAAATCTCAACTGCATAGGCTCCCATCAAAGAACCATACATTCTATCCTTGGCAGTTGGGCTACCGCCTCGCTGGATATATCCTAAAACAGATACTCTTGACTCTATGCCTGTCTTATCCTGTATAAACTGAGCCAAATCATCAGCGTCTGTAACGCCCTCAGCTAGAACTACTAAATAGCTATTCCTTCCTCCTACATGTCTTCTATTAATTGCATCTGTTATATTGTCAAAATTGCCATCCCACTTCTCAGGCAATACAATAGCGTCAGCACTTGTTGCCATTCCTGCCCATAGAGCGATATAGCCTCTCTTTCTACCCATAACCTCAACCACTGTACATCGGCCGTGTGATACAGATGAGTCTCTAATTCTATCTATCGCTTCCATAGCTGCATTGGCTGCCGTGTCAAAGCCTAGGGTGTATTCTGTACAGCTCATATCTCTGTCGATTGTTCCAGGAATGCATATTGTCTTTATATCTTCTTTTGTAAGCTCAATAGCACCTCTTAAAGAGCCGTCACCGCCTATTACTACCAAGGCATCAATATTATTGTCCTTAAGGTTCTTAGCAGCTTTCTCTCTATAGCTCTTATCCATAAAGCGCTCACTTCGGCTTGAGTAAAGGATTGTGCCACCCCTATTGTTTATGTTTCTGACATTTGAAATAGTAAGCTCCTTAACTTCCCAGTCAATTAGGCCTTCATAGCCTCTATATACTCCTATAACCTCCACTCCTGCATTTATTGCGCTATATGTGACAGCTCTTATTGCAGAGTTCATACCCTGAGCGTCTCCTCCACTTGTAAGTACCGCTATTCTTTTTATATCTGACATTTTCTCTCTCCTTTTAGATTCTAATTTAAATATTCCTCTATCATCGCTATTAATCTAGCAGCATCTAGTGGCTTAGAAATATGCTCTGTCATGCCACTCTTAATGGAATTGGCCATATCCTCAGGTCTTGAGTTGGCACTTAGGGCAAATATTGGAAGCTCCTTACAATCCTCTCTATCTAGCTCTCTAATAGCCCTAGTAGCCTGATATCCGTCCATAACTGGCATTTGAATATCCATAACTATTAGGTCGTAGTAATAAGGCTTATGATCTTTAACCGCATAAAATGCTAGCTTACCGTCACTAACCGCATCTACTTCATAACCTTCTTCGCTTAAAACTAGCTCTATAAGTTCCCTGTTAATCTCGATGTCCTCTGCAACTAATATTCTAGCAGGATCGTTGTGCTTAAATCTCTTAACTCTTCTCATATCATGAATGTTATCAGTTATATCTTCAGCTGATAATTCCACAGGAATAGTAACTATTACCTTAGTTCCCTTATCCTTCTCACTCATTATCTTAATCTCACCATTCATAATATCAACAAAACGCTTTACTATGGTCAAACCAAGCCCTGTCCCTAAATGTCCTGACTCTGTAGATGAAAGCTCTCTTTCAAATGCATCATATACCTTATCAAGAAAGTCTTTTGACATTCCTATTCCATTGTCTATGACCTCAAATGTATATAGGGCGCTGTTATCATCTTCTGATAGCTTGTTAGCCCTTATAGTAATCTCTCCAGCTTCTTTGGTGAACTTTATAGCATTTCCTATAATGTTGGTCATTACTCTTCTAAATCTTAGATCATCTAAGTAACACTCGTCATCCGGCACATCTATTGTTACCTTCTGTCTCTTACTGTCAGCTTCTAAACTAACCACGCTATATGCCGTTGTAATCTCGCGTTTTAGATTACATTTGACTTTCTTAAGCTCGATATCGCCTATATCAATCTTATTAACCTCAAGCAAATCATCTATTAGAGAGAGCAAATGAATACTTGAATCGTTGGCTCTGTTTAGATAGTCATCCACCTTATCAGGCTCATCCTTATGCTTTCTTGCTAGTTCGCCAAAGCCCATAATGGCATTAAGCGGAGTTCTTATATCGTGTGAAATATTAAATAAAAACTTGCTTTTGGCTTCGTTAGCCCTCTGCTCAATCTCAATCTTCTCAGTTATGTCGCTGACAAAAACATAGAATACATCGCCATAATCTTCTGATGTACTAAAATGGCCATAATCCTCTATCCATTTGACCTTGCCTGTTTTACTTATAATTCTGTATGTAACATAGTCTAGATTCTCGCCGCTACTAGCCTTAATCTGCTTATCTATAGACGACTGTATCGCCTTAAAATCTTCTGGGTGAACCATACCTTCAAAGCTGTTGCCTGTAAGCTCCTTAAATTCTTCAAGATTCTTACAGTCATATATATCAAGAACCTTATTGTTGACAAAAATTAGTTCTCTATTCTCATCCTCTTGATATACAAAGAATCCACCAGGGATTTTCTCAGCCATAAGCTTGATAACAGGCATAGTTTCTTTGGTTAACTGAAAGCTAGTTAATTCATCCATAAGCATCCTCCATATGAGATAGAACAAGATAAGCACTATTTGATAAGTATAGCACAAAGCTATAATTTTAGATAGGGCAATATAGACAGAGACTTTAAAAAACATTGTGCAAAATTTAATTTTGTTATTTATTTAACATAATTGTTATTAAAACTATATTATGGTAAAATATAAAAAGAATATTAAAGGAGGATTTAGACATGAAAAATCTTAGCATCAGAGCAAAATTGTTGCTCATGGTAATTCCACTTATGGTTATCGTTTTAGTTGTTACTCTGTATTCTGGATACGCTCAGGATAGCCAATTCACAGAAACCAAGGAAGTATTCTTAGAAGAATTAGCTGCCTTAGAAGAACAATTAGTCGTAATAGATAGAGATTTATATCAGGCCGCTAAAGCGAGCGATACAATATACTATTACACCACCTTCGCTAGAGAATCACAAGGCGATGCAATCAAAGCAGCCACTGAAGACTATTTAGAGAACTTAGACCAGGTAAGAGAAGGCGCTAAAGAGGCTGGCAATATTCTTGCTAAAGATAATTATCTTTATAAGGAATATAAAGCTGATGGACAAACTGAGTCCATGGAAGAGGCGTTAAACAATTTCTCCACTGGCATTGAAGAATGGGCAGAATGCTTTAAGCCCGATGCAGTTGAGAGCGATCATGCTAAGTCTGATGAAGTTTTCTCTGCTACTAGAGAACATCTAAATGGTATGGAGGATGCAATCGACGCTTATGAGAGTTATCTGGATAAGAAAATGACCAAGAAGATTGTTTCTAATGTAACATTTACATTTGCTATTTCGATAGTTCTAGTAATCATTTCAGTTTTATTAACAATTTATATCATCAGATACATCAGAAAATCTGTTACAACAGTTGAAGTAGCAGTTAGAACCCTTGCTAACAAGGAACTTTCACAGAATGCTGAAACAACAGATGCAACTGATGAATTGGGCTCATTGCTGAGGTCTTCCGCTAATCTTCAATCAAGCTTGTATGATATTATTTCTACTCTATCTAATTCTTCAGAAGAGGTTGCTTCATTAGGTAATGAGATTTCAGGGATGGCAGCACAGTCTAATGATCAGATGGAGGCTATATCACATGCTATTAATGATATGGCAACAACTGTTTCAGCACAGGCTGATGATGTTCAGGGACTTGCTGAGGATATGCATCATATGAAGTCTATGATGGAGAAAAATGCTGAAGCATCTTCTAATCTTGCTCATGCCAGCAAAGAGATTGATTCAGTTACTAACGAGGGAATCGTTACAGTTAATGATCTTACAAGCGTTACAGATTCAACCAGCGAAGCATTTGACAGAATCTTCGAGATGATGAATAACATTTCACAGAGTGCTTCTAAGATCGGTGAGGCATCTACACTTATCACTGATATCGCTGCACAGACTAATCTCCTATCTCTTAACGCTTCTATCGAGGCAGCAAGAGCTGGTGATGCAGGTCGTGGATTTGCAGTAGTTGCTGATGAGATTAGACAGCTTGCAGAGCAGTCTGCAACATCTGCTAGCACAATTGACAATATGCTTAATGAGCTCTTAAGAGTTACATCATTAGCTGATGAGCAGGGCAATGTTGTTAGAGACTGTGTTGGCAAACAGAACGAGAGCGTTGAAGATACCCGTAATAAGTTTAAGGATATCGTCGTTGCAATCAAGAAGATTAATGAAGAGATTGTTAATATCACAGAAGTTAATAAAGAAGTCGAGAATGATTTTGTATCAATTAATGAGCGCGTAACTAACCTATCTGCTGCATCAGAAGAAAGTGCAGCAAGCAGCCAGGAGATTGCCGCTACTGTTGAGACCGTATCATCTTCTATATCTGCTGTTGATGATGACAGCCAGAAAGTCAACGACGCAGCCAATGCACTTGTTGATATTGTTAGACAGTTCGAGTTTAAGGACTGATCATAAGAATTTAATATTGATTTATTATCTCCAGGATTATATGTCCTGGAGATTTTTTACTATAAAAAAGTCCTTAGAAAGCTTACGCCTTCTAAGGACTCTCTATATATACACATTATGTCTAAGTTAATTACTTATTAGCTTTAGCAGTGTTAATAGCCTCTGTTAAAGCAGGAACACTCTTGTTAAGATCTCCAACAACACCATAATCAGCTACATCAAAGATAGGAGCATCCTCATCCTTGTTGATTGCGATAATGATATCAGACTCTTCCATACCTGCAACATGCTGGATTGCTCCAGAAATACCAATTGCGAAGTAAACCTGAGGACGAACTGTCTTACCAGTCTGACCTACCTGAAGGTCTTTTGGCTTCCATCCTGAATCTACAACTGCACGTGAGCAAGAAACCTCACCACCTACAGCCTTAGCTAAATCCTCAAGAATCTTGAAGTTCTCAGGAGAACCAACGCCACGTCCACCAGATACTAAGATCTTAGCGTCCATGATATCTACTGTATCAGATACAGCCTTAACGATGTCAAGAATCTCAACATACTTGTTGTTCTTCTCAAATCCTGGATTGAACTCCTCAACAACTGCCTTAGCACCTGTCTTAGGCTCAATCTTCTGCATAACACCAGCACGTACTGTAGCCATCTGAGGACGGTTGTCAGGACATGCGATGGTAGCGATTGTGTTACCACCAAATGCAGGACGAGTCATAAGAAGCTGATTGTGCTTCTGCTCCTTGCCTGGCATTGGATTGAGAGGGAAATCTCCAATCTCAAGTGAAGTACAGTCTGCTGTAAGACCTGTTGCAACACGTGCAGATACACGTGGGCCAAGGTCACGACCAATAGCAGTTGCACCAACTAACATAATCTCTGGCTTATACTTATTGATAACCTCAGCTAAAGCATGTGTATAAGGCTCTGTCATATAATCCTTTAATGCAGGATCATCAACTACGATTACCTTATCTGCACCATACTCAGCCAATGAATCAGCCTTATCTTTAATGCCTGAACCCAAAAGAACTGCAGTTACTTCTGTATTCAGAACGCTTGCTAATCTTGTAGCCTCGCCAAGCAACTCATAAGCGATTGAACTAATCTCATTATCGACCTGCTGAGCGAAGACATATACGCCTTTATATTCTTCTAATCCCATTATATTCACCACTTTTCTTTCTATAATTAAATGATATGCTTCTCAGTTAACTTGCCAACGATATAGCTTACAGCTTCCTCTGGAGAATCAGGAGTAACCTTCTCTCCTGCTCCCTTACGTACCTTGTCAGAAGCTCTAGCAATCTTAGTAGGAGAACCATTCAAACCTAAGTTAGAATCGTCTACATCCTTAAGATCTGCTCTACCCCAAACGGTAATCTCTGCATCATATGCATCAAAGATTCCACCTGGAGACATGTAACGAGGCTCATTTAACTCAGAAAGAGCTGTGATAAGACATGGCATCTCTGCCTTAATCTTGTGATAACGATCCTCATACTGACGCTTAACGATTACAGAATTGCCGTCAACCTCAATCTCCTCTGCATAAGAAATTACAGGGATTCCAAGGTGCTCAGCGATCTGTGGTCCAACCTGTGCGGTATCACCATCGATAGCCTGACGACCTGAAATAATAAGGTCATAATCAATATTTCTAAGTGCACCAGCTAAAGTAGTAGATGTAGCCCAAGTATCAGCTCCACCAAGAACTCTATCTGTTACAAGGATACCCTTGTCTGCACCCATAGCCATAGCCTCACGAAGAACCTCCTCAGCCTTTGGAAGACCCATTGTGAGAACTGTAACCTCTACATCATCCTTCTGATCCTTAATTCTAAGTGCTGCCTCAAGACCTGCCTTGTCATCTGGATTCATGATGGTAAGCATAGCAGCTCTGTTTAAGGTACCATCTGGGTTAAACTCAACTCCACCCTTGGTATCAGGTACCTGCTTAATACATACAACAATTTTCACGATAAGTACCTCCTTACTTCAACAGATTAGCAGAGATAACCATACGCTGAACTTCTGAAGTTCCCTCGTAGATCTCAGTAATCTTAGCATCACGCATCATACGCTCAACATCATACTCTCTGATGTAACCGTAACCACCATGTAACTGAACACACTTAGTTGTAACTTCCATAGCAACCTCTGCAGCGCAAAGCTTAGCCATAGCAGCTTCTACTGAGTAAGAAACCTTAGGGTCCTTCTGATACTCAGCCTTCTTACAAGCAGCCTTGTAAACAAGAAGTCTAGCAGCCTCTACCTTAGTAGCAAGATCAGCTAACTGGAACTGTGTATTCTGGAACTGTGCGATAGAACGACCGAACTGCTTACGCTCTTTTACATAGTTAACAGTTGTCTCTAACGCACCTGCTGCAAGACCAAGAGCCTGAGCAGCAATACCGATACGTCCACCATCAAGGGTGTGCATAGCGATGTTGAATCCCTTACCCTGCTTGCCCAAAAGAGCATCCTTAGGGATACGGCAATCAGTAAATATGAGCTCATAAGTTGAAGAACCTCTGATACCCATCTTGTTCTCCTTAGTTCCGAATGTGAAACCAGGAGTTCCTTTATCAACGATAAATGCAGAAATCTCTTTCATTGTTCTACCGCGCTTCTCTACCTTACCAGTAACAGCGATAACAATGTAAACGTCTGCCTCTTTACCATTAGTGATGAAGCACTTAGAACCATTAAGTACCCACTCATCTCCGTCTAATACAGCCTTGGTCTGCTGACCCTGAGCATCTGTACCAGCGCCTGGCTCGGTAAGACCGAAAGCACCAAGCTTCTTACCTGAAGCTAAGTCAGGAAGATATTTCTTCTTCTGCTCCTCTGTACCAAATGTCTGAATTGGGTCAACGCAAAGTGAGGTATGTGCAGATACGATAACACCTGTTGTACCACACACCTTAGATAACTCCTCAACGCACATAGCATATGTTAAAGGATCACAGCCCTGTCCACCGTACTCCTTAGGTACTGGGATACCTAAGAAACCGTACTTAGCCATCTTGTCGACGGTCTCACGTGGGAAAGCTTCTGTCTCATCAACTTCCTGTGCAAGAGGTTTTACTTCGTTCTCGGCAAACTCTTTGAAAAGATTTCTTGCCATTTCATGCTTCTTACTTAATGTAAAATCCATCTTATATATTCCTCCATATTATTTTATATTGGGCAAATGTTAATACCCAGTTAAATATCTTAAAGGCGAGAATCTTACTCGCCTATTAATTCTTAATTACTTGCTGTAATCGTAGAAACCTTCACCTGACTTACGACCAAGCTTACCAGCACGAACCATCTTTCTAAGCAATGGATGTGGACGATACTTAGGATCACCTGTCTCAGCCTGAAGAACTTCCATAATAGCAAGAACGATATCAAGACCAACTAAATCGCCAAGTGCTAAAGGTCCCATTGGATGAGATGCACCAAGCTTCATAGCTGTATCAATATCCTCAACTGAAGCAATACCCTCAGCATAGATACCAATAGCCTCGTTAATCATTGGGATAAGGATACTGTTAACAACAAAACCAGGAGCTTCCTTAACCTCAACTGGAGTCTTACCAATCTCCTCAGAAATCTTCTTAATCTTAGCTACTAAATCGTCTGGTGTATTCTGACCAGCAATAACCTCAACAAGCTTCATTCTATCAGCTGGGTTGAAGAAATGCATACCGATCATTGGACGATCAAGACCAGCACCAATCTCAGTAATTGAAAGTGAAGATGTATTAGAAGCGAAGATACAATCCTTAGGAACGATCTCCATAAGCTCCTTAAATGTGTCCTTCTTAATCTGCATGCTCTCTGGAGCAACCTCGATTACAAGGTCAACATCTGTACAAATGTCCTTAAGACCAGTCTTAATCTTAGCAAGAATCTCATCACCCTTCTCCTTGGTAATCTTCTCCTTACCAACTAAGAAGTTAATGTTCTTCTCGATCTTAGCCTTACCGCCATCTGCGAACTCCTGCTTAATATCACATAAGCAAACCTCATAACCATCAGTCATTGCAAATGCCTGTGCAATTCCAGAACCCATAGTTCCTGCGCCAATAACGCCAACCTTCATTGTAAAATCCTCCTTTTATGTATAAAAATATAAATTACTTATTCTGGAAAGGAACAACCTTAAGTTTCTTCTCCTTGTCTTTCTCAAGGAAGTTGCCCATTCCTGCCTTCTGATCCTCTGTCTCAAAACAGTCACCAAAAAGCTTCTCTTCAATAACAACAGCCTCATCGATAGCTACCTGTAAGCCATCGTTAATTGCCTTCTTGCAGTTTCTAACTGCGATAGGAGCATTCTTAGCAATGGTCTCTGCCATTTTCTTAGCATTTGCCATAAGCTCCTCTAATGGATAAACTGCGTTAACAAGACCAATTCTATATGCCTCATCAGCCTTGATGTTTCTAGCAGTATAGATAAGCTGCTTAGCCATTCCTGGGCTAACTAATCTTGCTAATCTCTGTGTTCCACCAAATCCTGGTGTAATTCCAAGACCTACCTCTGGCTGACCAAACATTGCATTTTCAGAGCAGATACGGATGTCACAGCTCATGCTGATCTCGCATCCACCGCCAAGTGCGAAGCCGTTAACAGCTGCAATTGTAGGAATAGGAAGCTTCTCAAGCTTCAAAAATACATCGTTACCCTTCTTACCAAATGCCTCTCCTTCAGCCTTAGTAAGTGTGCTCATCTCTCCGATATCTGCACCAGCAACAAAACTCTTCTCACCAGCACCTGTAAGAATAATTGCTCTTGTAGTATTAATATCTACATTGTCAAGAACCTCTGATAACTCATCTAGGACCTGACTGTTAAGTGCGTTAAGAGCCTGTGGACGATTAATAGTAATTACGCCTACATAGCCCTCCTGCTCATAAGTAATAAATTCCATAGTTTTTAATCTCCTAAATAAACATAACAATATCTGTGGACACAACTGTACCCACAGATATTAAAATAATAATTAGTCTCTCTCAACGATAGTAGCACAACCCATACCGCCACCAATACACAAGGTAGCAAGACCCTTCTTAAGGTCCATATCCTCCATCTCGTGAAGAAGAGTAACTAAAATACGGCATCCTGAAGCTCCAACTGGATGTCCAAGTGCAATAGCTCCTCCACGTGGATTAAGCTGCTTATCTACATCAATACCAAGATCCTTACCTACTGCTACAGACTGTGCAGCAAATGCCTCGTTAGCCTCGATAACATCGAAGTCCTCGATCTTGTAATCAACCTTAGCCATAGCCTTCTTAGTAGCTGCAACAGGTCCGATACCCATGATTGAAGGGTCAACACCAGCAAGTGCTCCAGCAACAAATGTAGCCATAGGCTTAACACCAAGCTCCTTAGCCTTCTCCTCGCTCATAACAACTACAGCTGCTGCTCCATCATTAATTCCAGATGCATTACCAGCAGTAACATAACCATCCTTATTGATAGCTCTCATACCGCCAAGCTTCTCAGCTGTGATACCCTCACGTGGTCCCTCGTCAGTATCAAATACTACAGTCTCTTTTTTCTTCTTAACTTCTACAGGAACTATCTCCTTCTTGAATAATCCCTCTGCACGCGCCTTGCATGCCTTAGCCTGACTCTTAACTGCAAACTCATCAAGCTCTTCTCTTGTTAACTTCCACTGCTCAGCAATGTTGTCAGCAGTCTGAATCATATGGTAATCATTGAATGCATCCCATAATGCATCGTTAACCATAGTATCCATCAAGCCACCCTTGCTCTGGCTTGGCCACATCATACGATATCCGTAACGGCCATTTGGAAGTGCGAATGGAGCCATTGACATATTCTCCATACCACCAGCTACAACGATGTCAGCATCTCCAGCCTGAATCATCTGTGCAGCCATATTAACGCAGTTAAGACCTGAACCACAAACAACGTTAACTGTAACTGCTGGTGTCTCAATAGGAAGACCTGCCTTAAGTGATGCCTGACGAGCAACGTTCTGTCCAAGACCTGCCTGGATAACGCATCCCATGTAAACCTGGTCAACCTGATCAGCTGGAACTCCTGCACGAGAAAGCGCGTCCTTAATAACGATTGCGCCAAGCTCTGCTGCAGGTGTAGTGCTTAGTCCGCCACCCATTGTTCCGATTGCGGTACGGCAAGCACCTGCTAAAACTACTTTCTTTGACATAATGTGAAACCTCCATAAATATATATAATGTGTAATTGGGACTTAGGCGTGATTTTGCGCCTATTTACCGAATTATCAATATTTTATCACATTTAGAATGGTATTGCAATGAAAAATTTGTTAAATTTTTAACATATAGTGGCGTTGAGAAATTTTTTTTTGGGGGTGGGGTGACGGATATAGGGGTGTGTTATTTTCCTCAGTTTGTTTATTCGGAAAATAACACACCCCTATATCCGTCGGCAGTTGGCTCGATTTTTATTTCTCAACTCAGGGTGGCTAAGGCCACCGGGCGCACGTTGCTTCGCTCGTGCTTAGGATTTGAGGGTACTGGGCGCACGTCGCTTCGCTCGTGCTTAGGATTTAAGGGTACCGGGCGCACGTCGCTTCGCTCGTGCTTAGGATTTGAGGGTACCGGGCGCACGGTGCGTTGCTCGTGCTTATACTTGCTTAGTTTGTTAGGATGCGTAGTTTTGGTAGAAGAAAAATAGTATGGTTAAGAAGATTATGTTGACTAGCGTGAAGTATAATAGGTATTTTCCTTTTAGCTCGTTTCGACGGTGGGCTAGGAGTTTGAAGGATATTAGGCTTGCCATTGAGGCTATTAGGGTTCCTAGGCCGCCTAGGTTTACTCCGATTATTAGGTCTGGTATTTTGTTGGTGAAATTGGACAGGAGTAAGGCGGCGGGGACGTTACTTATTAGTTGGGATGATAAGATTGCTGCTAGTACTTCGTGTCCGTTTACTAGTGAAATCAGGAATTCTCTGACATTTCCTATTCGCTCTAGATTGCCTGTGAATATGAAAAATCCTACAAATGTAAATAATAGTGCGTAGTCTATGCTTACTAGCATTTTCCGGTTAATCAATAGACAAACAAGCAGTATAACAAGAACTACTATCGGATACTTTATTATTTTAGGAAATGCTACAGCTAATACGGCCATTATAAATAAAATCAGGTAGATTAGCTCGTACTTTTTGCTGTTATTGTTTTGTTGCTCGGATTCATCAGTTGGATTAAAGTTTTTGTCAGTAGTCTCAAAAGAATCGCTTGTAAGCACAAGGCCCCTCTTTCCTTTTATTGATATTATTCCCGCCATTAAAAGTAAGATTGAAACACATATATATGGCAACACAAGCGTAATAAACTCTGCCACAGTCATATCGGACAAGCTAAACAAATATATATTTTGCGGATTGCCAATCGGAGTTAACATGCTCCCTAAATTAGCTGCTACTGTTTGATAACAGACTACAGGAATTATAAGCTCGTCCCTTTTACTCATCTGAATAATATGAATTGAAAAGGGAACAAATGTTAGCAAAGCTACATCATTTGTTATAAACATTGAAAACGCAAAAGGAAGCAAGACTAATAACGACACCAATTGCCATATGTATTTAGTTTTAGCTAGCATTTTCCTTGCTATCCTGTCGAAAGTTCCTAGATCAGTAAAAGCTGCTACCACCAGCATAAGGCTCCACAAGCTTGCTAATGTTTTAAAATCAATATAGCTGATATAACGAGAATCGGGTTTTATTAAAAACATAGACGAAATTGCAAGTATCCACGACACTGTTAGCACAGTTTCCTTTTTTACAAAATTGACTATTTTCTTCATAATTATTCTAATCCTAAACCTATTGGAAATATAGTCTAAGCACCATTACTAAAATCCTAGTTTAATTAAGATTTCAGATGGACTGTTTACGATATAAGTTGCATTTGCATTTTCTAATTCTTCTACGCTTCCGTAGCCATAAGATGCACCCATTGAGGCTACGCCAACTTCATTGGCAGCTTCGATGTCATACTTTCTATCTCCTAGCATAATTACACTAGATAAATCAGATATACCTTCTTCTTCAATTGCTCGTTTTATCAGAAAGGCTTTGTTGCTGACTTTTGATTCGGCCAGGGGTCCTACTACTCTGTCAAATACTTTATCAAGTTCAAAATAGGCTACTACCTGTTCGGCGTAGATTTGAGGTTTTGAGGTTACCACTACAAGTTTAACGCCATTCTCTTTTAGATTTAAGCATGTGTCGTATATGCCGTCATATAAAGGAGCGTCAAACATTCCGCCCGCGGTGTAGTATTCACGGTAGTATTTTATTGCTTCTGTAGCTTTTTCTTCGTCAAAGCCGTAAAAGTCGGTAAAGGAATTGTATAGCGGCGGGCCTATTAGTCTAAGTTCATCTTCACGGCTATTTAGTTCTATTCCAAATTTAGATAAAGCATATCTAAACGAAGCCAATATTCCAAATTCTGGCTGAGTTAGAGTTCCATCTAAATCAAAAAATGCATATTTAATTAATTTTCCTTCTTCAAAGGCTATATATGATTGAATAGAT
>JAIKVP010000311.1 GCA_024685635.1 Lachnospiraceae bacterium | reverse complement strand
GGTATTTTAAGATTGCAGTCACTCCTTCGTCTTTTCCACGGACTCTATCAAAGAACATGGAAAAAACAGTTATTCCAAGGAAGGCCTCTGTCTTACCACCGCCGGTAGGGAAGTAAAGCAGATTTGCAATATCGTTGTCCGCCTTCTTTAATGCTGGATCCGAGTCGTCTTTGTATTCACCACGAATAACTTCACAGATCATAGAAACAATAAAAACTATCTGGAACAATCTCCATCCTTCTATCGGATGAGTGTTAGAATCCAGCTTCGTTTGAAATGTTTTGTTCATAAGAACAAAGGCTTTCTTTACCCAATCTGTATATTCAATCTGCTGAATGCCATCCTCGAATCTCGCTATCTCGGTTTCATAATCGGATAAGGCTGCTCTGAAATTGTCACGAGCAATATCTGTAAGTCCCTCAGCATTATCAAATTCATCATGACAATTCTGATAATCCTTCTTGAGTTCCGACAGAATATATTTAAGATTCTTAACAGGATCTTCGATAAGTGCATTAAACTTTGTATACGCACTATACTTATCAATCGTAATAGTTCTCTTTTGATAATAGCGCGGAATATTTACCGTTCTAAGAGTGTTGTCTTTTTCATCAAACTCAACTGAAGCATTTTCTGCAACCGCAAATACAGGGTCTTTTTTCTTAAAGCCTGTCTTGAAATACCTCATCGGTATTTCCTTGAATTTTATTCCCTCATCAGCAACCACCGTCATACCGGCATCATAAATCTTAGGAAGATATCCCAGATTTTGTCTGTCCGGTTTGGCAGTCTTGTTTACCATCTGAAATGTGAAATAATAGTCTCCATCTTCTTCAGAGATCATCTGATACACATCTAAACTCCAGTGAGGATTAACTGGATCCGGCTTAGCAACACACTTTAATTCGAAACGATCTTTATCAACCAAATCGCTAAAGAATAAATCCGCGTCAGGGACAATACGTATTTCATCCGCAATCTGATCAGCTATCATATTAAGCTTCTCGGAAATTAATGTTTCGAGATGAGTTTTCCCACAGCTGACATCTGCAAGTGATATCTCGATTCCATCCTTAAGGATTTCTTCGATTTCGACTTTCTTGTACACCTGAGGCAACTGATAATGTGTATCAGGATACTTCTCTTTCAGTTCTTCAATAGATTCGTAAACGCAATGATCTCTTTCGGATTGAATGCAGAGAATATATTCTTTTACTTCTTCATATGTTGGCAAAACAGTATAGAAGAGTAGACCACGAGGAATAATTCGCAAGCTTCCCACAGAATTCTTGTCGATATGAAACGACAAACTTATAGACGGGATACTTTCAAACTGTTTCGATAAATCCTCTCTGTAACCGCCTTCGAAAGTTTCTTCATTTCTATCCTCAGCCATTGTACCGGCCATAACAACCTTCTCGGGATCTTCGCCAACAATCCTTTCCGGGAAATCTCTCCCAGAAACGCGATCTATGTACTTGTCTGTAAGGAACTTTGCCAATACATTGTAATCGTTCATCGTTTTTCCCCATTTCTGATAATGTCGTCTATGACAGTACCTGTTTCTGCATCACTTAATACGTACAATACCTCTCTTGCTCTTGAGCAGGCTGTATAGAGTTTCCTCATCTGTACCTGCGTAGATTCCTTCGCATCGTCAGAGAGATCTTTAATGGCTTCCCACTTACTCAGCCTATGTCTATGACCATTTTCATCAAAGACATAGGTGTAAGGATCTAGCCCGGTTAATACAACAGCTCTAAAATCCAATCCTAATGAAGAATCAATGGAGGAAATAACTACTCCATTAGAATTGCTGTATGTAGTTTTGGTTCCATCATCTGTCGTAGATATAAAAGAAGACGGAATGTTGTTTTCTTCAAAGGCTTTCTTAATCCAGTATTGAATATGATAGTTAAGTGGTTTGTTATCCTTCACCGGATATAAAACTGCTATCTCAGAATACCCGATATGATATTTTTCGCATATGTCTTTGACAGCGTTCACTGTCTCCCGTTGAATATTGCCTCTACTTATTCCGGTTTTGACCTTCAAAGCGACATTCTCACTCGCGCCCTTTTCGAACAGATCATACTCAAACTCATCGATGTTGATCATCTTAAACTTGCTTAGGTATGCGTTCATATAAACGAGCATTCTGTTAAGGAAGCCACTTATCTCAGGACTGTTGCGATAATTCTTTTCGATGTACTTTACTCGGCCAGTAAAGTCCAATCTACCATCATTTATCTTCTTCCACGGAGCATCTCCTCTACGGCTTTGGTTTCTCACAGTCTGGTTCAAGTCTCCCGCCATCAAGAAGAGTGAGTCTTCATTTTTTTCAAGAAGTGCATAGCACAATTCAAGATATAGAGGTGAGAATATCTGAACCTCATCAATAAAAATCGCTTTGAAGCGAATCTTGATTTGATTGCTGTTTACCAAATCAATACATTCTTGGATCTGTTCATCTGTAGCGAAACCTTCAATTGTTTTTCCGGCGCATTCCTTAAAAAGCTTTGCCACGAGTTTATGAAGCGTCAGTATGTATAGTTTTCTATGCTTATCTGAATTGAGTCCGGCACAGTTCTTTTTGAACCGATAAGAGTCTGCTAAATTGTTGTTATAACAGGTCAGCAATATGTTTTTATCTTTGTACATGCTAGCATACTTAAATGCTTTAGAAAGAAGCAGCACGCTCTTTCCAGCTCCTGCATTAGCCAGCATTACTCTATGACCACGGCCCATATCATTAATCTGAGCCACCTGATATTCGTCAAGGTAGAATGTTCTGTATTCTACTTCATCACCATTTATTTCTTCACTTTCAGCCGGAAGATCATAGCTTACCTCCGGAACTTCTACCTCGTCTTTTTCTTTTAAGACAACGGTATACTCCGGAGCCAGTCTTTCAAAAATCGCCAGGTTTTCCTCTTCGCTAATTCTCTTAAAATTAGAATCGTATGGCATTCTGATTCCATCAAAGATATGAAGATCCCTCATGAACTTAGGTCTGTTTTTTGCAGTGGTCGGAATAAAGAACCTTACCGCAGAACAACCAGCGAAGGATAATAAAGTATCAGCATCGCATGAAGTAACCGGAATATCTTCATCAGGGAAAATGAAAATGTGCTTATACGGAAACTTCAATATTTTCTTCTCATCGCTTCGCACGATAAGCAATCTTGAATTAAGAAGGCGATCATAGATAGACTTCTCAATCGTTTTTTCCATCATCAAATATCCGGCAACTGATGCAGGATCTATCTTGCCTGGAACAATTGAAAATGTTATTAGTCCTTCTGAGGGACTTATGTACATTCCCATATGAACTTTGTCTGTCGAAAAGCCAACTGGATCAATGCCAATTACAAAGCTTCCTTCTTTGCAGTTACGCATAGCATTTCTTAAAAGGAATCTCTCACAAGCATTGATGTGCTCTTTTTTCTCGAAGTCCTTTGGCCAAATCTTTATTGCCATTTCGCCCACCTATCTCTATAATCTGCCTACTTGTTATCCTTCTCAAAACTCATGATGTCGCCAATGTTACAATCCATGTATTCACAAATTTTCTGGAGAACTTCCATCGAAACATTCTCACCCTTGCCCATTTTGGCCATGGTTGCAGAACTGATATTTAGTTCAGCAGCCAGATCCTTCTTGTACATGTTTTTGTCGAAAAGAAGATTCCTTAGAACGTTGTATGATATAGCCATTACATTACCTCACGTTATTAAAATGCCTAGATTTAAAAAAGGACGAACAAGGGTAACAAATACGAGGTTATTATATCACAAGCCAGCACCAATTTGAAATAATACATTCGCATCTGCGAATATTTTTTTCTTAATCAAATATACGTATCCAGTGAAAAGTATAACACAGCGGCTGCCAAAAGTCACGGCAAATCTTTAGAAAGTAAAAGACAATATTTTCAAAAACTAATATGAAATTTTAATTTGAAAATTTGGTCGACAACTCCGGATATTGTTCAACATCTCTTTTTCTCATATCGTGGAATTTACTCTTGCACTTCCAACCTCCCACTATCCATTATCCACATTTTCTGTCCCTTAAAACGGACTTATAGCTGGTTCTCGCAAATTGGCAAGCAATGTCTGCGTCCAGACAACTCGCTTCGCTCGACTTGTTGGGAGTTGCTCCCAATCCCTTCAAACATCAGATTTACATCTGCTGATCTACGCCCCGCTTTGCGGTGCTGAGTGCACTTCGCTGAACGCGAAAATAAAAAAAGAGGGGCATCCCACCAGATAGATTTCTGATGAAATGCCCCATTGATCACAGAGACTCTTCTTTCATTTTTGCTTTTTCCTTCTCGCGGATTTCCTCCTCCTTTTCAAGATTCAGGAACCGTTCGATATCGTATTTTGCCGTAGCAAAGTCCGTCATCTCCTGCTTGGCTTTCCTGTATTCCCGATACGCCTCCTTTTTCTTCGCCAGGAGTTCTGCGAATTCTTCATTCAGCTGTCTGACTGTCGGAAGCTTCTCCACACCCAGTTCCGAAAACGCCTGCTTCGCTGCTTTATGAAGAGTGATCTCTTCGCGGTGAGCTTCAAAAAAAGCTTTACTGTATCCCGCCTTTCGGTAGGCCACGTAGATATCTTTGGTCTTGGCATAATTCAAAATATGCGTTTTCAA
>JAIKVP010000277.1 GCA_024685635.1 Lachnospiraceae bacterium | reverse complement strand
GGCAATAATAGAATAGTTGGTGTGATAAATGACATAACCAGGCTTAGCTCCGTTAGGCTTTTTGATATTGCCCCTTTGAGTGTAATCAATCTCTACCTTAGAATCTGTGCGGCCTTTAGAGTAGTAAGCCGCTAGTCTTGCCGCCTCCTCATATGTTTGATCTGGCACATCCTTGTCAGTTCCAAGCTTAACTATTACATGAGAGCCCGGAATATCATTGGCGTGAAACCACAAGTCTCCTGCATTTGCTAGCTTAAAACTAATCTCATCATTTTGAAAATTATTCTTGCCTACATAGATATGATAGCCGTCAGAGGAAATGTAGTGAAGAGGCTTACTCTTAAGCTCTCTAACCTTCTTGCCCCTGCCGTGACGCTTCATATAGCCACTCTCAACAAGCTCCTCCTTAATCTCTGTCAAATCCTTCTCGTTTAACGCCATATCTAGCGATACCTGAATTGACTGCAAATGCTTTAATTCAGCCTCAGTCTCCTTAGTAAGTACGCTTAAAGCCTCATAGGTACGCTTAAGCTTATTGTAGCGATTAAAGTATTTTTGCGCATTGTCGCTTACTGAAATGTCAGGATCTAGAGGAATAGTTATATTCTCGTTAGTGTAATAATTAAGCGCTTCCATACTCTTTGCGCCAGCTTCAACGCTGTAACCATAGGTGTTAATAAGCTCGCCATATACCTTATATTTATCTCTCTTATCTGTATCCTTTAGCTGCTTAAGCTGAATATCTAACTTCTTAGCAGTTCTCTCGACCGCAGTAGAAACAATATGTCTTAATTCCGAAGACTTCTGCCTGATTCTTGCGAACTGATTTTTCTCTGCATAGTAAGCATCTAAAACTTTAGAAATGCTGTCAAAGCGCTTGATATTCTCCTCTTTATAAGAAGTTAAAACAAATGCAGAATACTCCTTAGGCGCTGCATTTTCATAGACTATCACAGGTGAAAATGTCCCTTCTTCAACCATCCTTCTCAAGATTAGAAGTTCATCAAATATTCTGTCATAGTCCTCTAAAGTCAGGGATGAAACACTCATATTGCCATCTATTCCTGCCCTATATATAAGCTCTGAGGCTGATACCGGGCTCATTCCATTTAGGCTCTGATAAAACCACTTAACTACTGTTGTTGGTGATTTTTTTAGCCTCTCATATAGTTCTTCCTTAGTTACCATCATTGGATTAAGCTTGTCAGATGGCGGAAAGACATAGTCTCGCCCTGGAAGCACCTCTCTAACTGAGCTTACTAAAAGACTGATATGCTTGATACTGTCTAAGATCTTCATATCATCATCAGTGAAAATGATATTACTATGCTTACCCATTATCTCAATAATCAGATGTTTTTTACACAAATCTCCCATCTCATCAAGATGCTCAATCTCAATGTCTACTATTCTCTCAAAATTAGGCTGAGTTATAGATATGATTCTTCCGCCATTAATATGCTTTCTTAAAAGCATACAAAAGTTAGGAGCCGTAAGTGGATTCTCCTTATTCTTGTCCACTAAATAGAAGAGAGGAAGTGTTGCAGAGGCTGATACATAAAGCCTAAGCGTTGCTCCCTCGCTCTTAACTAGCAGGAGGAGTTCATCCTCCTCCGGCTGATATATTTTGCTAATTCGTCCACCGATTAGCTTGTCATTTAAATCCTTTACTAAATTGGCAATTACTATGCCGTCAAATGCCATAATTATTCCTCCGCTTGTTTAGCATCCTTAGATGCCTCGCTGTAATTATAATGATAGAGCTTATCAGGGCTATAGCTAACCTCTGGAGTCTTAATCTTATCCTTAATCTCAGAAACATAGTACCAAGGATCCCCGTTAGAATGCTCATCATTAAGCAAAATCTCTATGTCCTGTCCCGGTGTTCCACCTGATGCTAAAAGGAAGCATCTGTTGCCGTCCACATCCTCCGCAACGTCCACTACCATAGCAAGTCCGCCATCGTCTTCATTTACCAAATAATCTCCAACTGAAACCTTGTTAATATCTGCCTCGTGGCTATTAGTCAGCAAAACAGTTCTGTTACTATAAGCAAAGTAAAACTGCAAATAGTCCATAAGTGTGTCATAGGAATCACCTGTTGCAGAGCCTGGCGTCCACTGAATTGCACTGTCAGAAAATGTAGCTCTCTCGCCGTTAATCCACTTGTCATAATCTAGGGTAAATCCGTTAACCATAGGGAACTTCATATCATCATAAGCCTTGTTGGTCCAGAAATACTCAGCATAAAGTCTCATCATCGAACTCGCTGACTGCTGTAAATCCCTGCCATCTAGTGGAATATTAAGAACCGCACAGTGCGCATCCTGATTCTCTTTTGGAGATGTTGTATAATAGAGCGTCTTAGCACCATCCTCCTTAACAGGAAGACTGCGCATAAAGCTCTCAATAGTCATAGGCTCTGCTAAATCATTAGTTCTAGCCTCTGTTGTAGCCTCACCTTCTGCACCGTCAGCTTCTTCACTGTTAGAAGCATCGGAAGCTATATCATCTTCACCCGCCTCAGTAGTTACATCATCCGCTAAGATAGCATCAATCTCATCAATGCCCTCTCCATCCGAAGAAGCATCAGATGCCAACTCACCATCAGCGCCCGGATCAACAAAATTGACCCTGTAAAAGCCATTAGGAGTATCTATTCTAGCGCCTAAGGTATATTCATCAACATTTAAGAAATCCTCTAGTGCATTCTGCTCTTTAGCTGCTTCAGTTGTAGTGGTCGCTTCTTCCTCAGTAGATTCTATCTCTGCGTCAGAAGAAGCAGTTTTATTTCTCTCAGCCTCTAAGACATCCCACTGTTCATCTATAAAGCTGCATCCATTTAATGTAAATAGCATAACTGCCGCCAAAGAAAATGCTAACAAGCGCTTACATATCCTAAACATAGCTTAATCCTTTCTACAATCAATAAGCCAAGGCAATATTAACCCTGGCTTATTAAACTTATTAATAATTACATTCTGTCATATAAATCCTTATAAATGTTAGCTGAGTTCTGCCATGACCAGTCAACTGACATGCCTCTCTCAACTATTCTGTCCCAATTGTCACGCTGGTCATAGAATACATGCTTAGCATAGTTAATCTGACCTAGCATCTCGTGAGCGTTGTAGTTGGTAAAGGTAAATCCAGTACCAGTCTGCTCAAACTCGTTATATGGCCATACTGTATCCTTTAAGCCACCTGTCTCTCTAACGATAGGAACAGTTCCGTATCTTAAAGACATAAGCTGTGTCAAACCACACGGCTCAAATCGGCTAGGAACAAGCATTGCATCCGCTGCCGCATAAATCTTATGAGACCTCTCATCAGAATAGTAAATGTTGGCAGAAACTCTGTCTCCATAAATACTCTGGAAATATCTAAATGAGTTCTCGTATCTCTCGTCACCCGTTCCTAAAATAACAAACTGAGTATCAGGAGTACACACATCATTCATTACATAGTTAACAAGATCAAGGCCCTTCTGGTCAGTAAGTCTTGAGATAATTGCAATCATAAAATGCGAATCATCAATAGGAAGACCTAACTCTTCTTGAAGCGCTCTCTTGTTGGCTCTCTTCTGCTCTCTAAATGAGCTGACATCATAATTAAAGGCTATCTTAGGATCTGTTGCAGGATTGTAGGTGTCATAGTCGATACCATTTACAATACCCCAAAGTCTCTCATGCCTCATACGAAGCAAGCCATCTAAGCCCTCGCCGTAATACCCAGTCTGAATCTCTCCAGCGTATGTATTACTAACTGTTGTTATATAGTCTGAATAAACCAAGCCACCTCTTAAGAGGTTAGCATTCTGATGCTCCTTTAAGACACCCATATTCTGGTTAGAGTCAACCAATCTTCCTGGCTGGAAACAGTCATCAGGAAGTGATGTAATACCCTGAATATGTGGAACATTCCAAATACCCTGAAACTGCAGATTATGAATAGTCATAACCGTTCTGATTCCCCAGTAAAAACCATTGCCCTGGAAAATTGTATTAAGATATACAGGAACAAGTGCAGCCTGCCAGTCGTGACAGTGAATAATATCTGGCTTAAAGTCCACAACAGGCAAAATTGAAAGAGCTGCCTTAGAGAAAAATGCAAATCTCTCCAAATCCTGGAACATGTCATAATATGGCACTGCCCCGCCAAAATACTGCTCATTATCTATAAAATAATAATAAATACCATCTATCTGAAGTGACTTAACACCTACGTAAAGGTTCTCCCCGTGCTGATCCATATAGAAATATGCAGTTGTTATCATCTTCTCACGATACTCCCAAGGAATACAGTGATAATTAGGAATTACAACTCTAATATCATAATATCTCTTATCAAATATCTTAGGTAATGTACCAACAACATCCGCAAGTCCACCTGTCTTAACAAATGGTACACACTCTGATGCCACAAATAGAATCTTCTTCATAATCCCAGTAACCTCCTAAGCGAATATCATACTATTAAACATTGTATCATAAATAGGAGAATCGTGCCACATAAAATGTTAGGATATTTTAGATATATTACATCATGTATTCTCTCTCTAAGGAATTGAGAACAACCCTTAAAAACTCGCTATTACTAGGACAATTGCTGTCATTAATAACTTTGTAACCCCAGAGTTCTTTAAAGTATTCCTGATTACCGTTAATCCACATATCTCTAATTGATCTTCTAATTCCCTTCTCTGCGCCGCTTTTACTAGATCCAAGGCTCTCACCAACCGTACTATATAGCTCCATCATCCTTCTATTTCTGTAAGTATCCTTAATTAATTCCGAGTTAATTGCCTCCTCAACATATAAATAACCCTTTAACTTGGCATTAGCCCCCATCGCCTCTAATTCATGCGAAACAATTCTCTTAACTCTCATAGCGTCTCTCAATTCATTTTTCTCACCATAATAGGCCTGATTATCGCTAAGAACGCTCGCTCCAATCCCACTTCTTCTAGCCTCCTCAATATAATACATACCTCGGTAATAATCTAAGCCCTTTTCTAACTGCTTAGCTAAAACGACATCCTTCATTGGAAAATGATGACATTGAATAACTAAGTCACTCTCAGTTATTAAAGACATTATTCCAGGCAAAAAACTGTAAGCAACAAAAAAAGCCGGACATTCCTTACCTAGTAACCTTTTAAGCCCATCTATCATCGTAACACAATCCATCCCTGGCATAACTGCCTCCACAAAGACAAGATGAGGTTTGATTCTTCTGATTCGTTTATAAGCCTCCTCGCCATTCGTGATAATGTTTTCAATCTTAACACCTGATAGCCTGTTAGTCACCCGCACCACCTGATTAAGAGTCTCTGGATTGTTGATGGCAATAACAATTTTTAAAATTTCATCTAACATAAATTATTCCTCCCGCAATAGAAATAATTAGATATTAATACAGCAAATTAATTATAATTCCTTAATATAGAATTTTCAATTTAAGAAAGAAGCTTTGTTATTTTTCCACGAATTGTCCAATTTAAAAGCAAAAAACACGCTACAATCATCTTAAAATACAGTTTTAAAATGCTTAGTAGCGTGTAAATTATATTTATTTTATAATCGTCCCTAAAAACCCTTCTTCCTTGCTCTTGCAAGTTCTCTCATCTCATGGGCATTATCCTTAACTGCGTCTGTAATCTTAGCTCCTCCTAAAAGCCTAGCAAGCTCCTTTTCGGCAGCGTCATCATAGAGTCTTGTAATCGTAGTCTTAGTCGAAGACTTTGACATTTGCTTCTCAATCATATAGTGAGTATCAGCCATAGCGGCTATCTGAGGCAAATGCGTGATACAGATTATCTGTCTCTTAAGGCTTATGTCACTCAGCTTCTCAGCAACCATCTGGGCTGTTCGACCGCTGACACCTGTGTCAATCTCGTCAAAGATAAGAGTTTCAACGTCATCTGCATCAGCTAAAACAGTCTTTATGGCAAGCATAATTCTTGAGAGTTCTCCGCCTGATGCAACCTCAGTTACTGGCGCAAGGCTTAGGCCTGGATTAGTAGAAATCATAAAGCAGGCTTTATCCTTACCGGTTGAGCTGACCGACTCTAATTCTGATAACTTAATCTCAAACTCTACCTGGAGGAAATTAAGGTCAATCAAGGCTTTCTTGATACTCTCTGACATAGACTTAGCAGCCTTCTTTCTAAGCTTACTAAGCTTATCTGCCTTGTCATTGAGCTGTTTTTCGGTGTCTTTATATCTCTTAGTTAGTTTCTTGATATAATCATCCATATCGCCAAGTTTTTCAAGCTCTGCTTCCTTGTCATCAGCGTATTTTAGAATCATCTCAATGTCGCTGCCGTACTTAGTTTTTAGGCGGTTGATTGTATCTAGTCTCTCCTCTAATTCCTTAAAGTTTATGTCATCAAAGCTTAAGTCACCTACATATGAATTGATCTCTCTATTTAGGTCAGCAACTAAAGAATCCAGCTCATTTAGCTGATCATAAATACTCTTAGTAGACTCATCAATATCGCTAACCGCGCTTAAAGAATGAATACACTCAGATAAGAGTGAAGATACATTAGCACCAGCATCGCCACTAATCATCTGAGAAACATTACCCATCGACTCAATTATCTGTCTGGCATGAGACTGCCTCTTATACTTCTTTTCAAGCTCAATGTCCTCATCAATTTTTAGATTGGCCTCTCTAATCTCGTCAACGCCATAGCGTAAAAAGTCAATCTCTCTGGCTCTTTTCTCCTTGTTGGCAGTATAGTCCTCATACTCGTTCTTAAGCTTTTGATATTCCTTATAAAGACTCTTACAATCATCAACTAAGCTTATTGCCTCAGCTCCTAAAAACTGATCAAGAAGAGATAACTGCTTAGCTTCTGACTTTAATGTCATATTTTCCTGCTGACCGCAAAGGTCTAATAAGAGCGTAGAAACCGCTCTAAGCTCAGTCAAATTAAGTGTTTCACCATTTACCCTGCAGACGCTTCTAGTCGGCATAATCTTTCTTGAAATCGTAATTTGACCGTCATCTAATGTTATATCCATTTCTTTTAAAGCTTCAATCACACTTTCCTCTTCAACAGAAAATGTAAGCTCAACAAGGGCATATTCCTTATCCTGTCTTATTAAATCCTTAGCAACCTTACCGCCAAGTGCAGCCTCAATTGAGCCTATAAGGATTGATTTACCAGCTCCGGTCTCACCAGTTAATATGTTTAAATGATCAAAAAAATCAACCTCAACCTCTTCTATGAGAGCAAGATTTTTAACATGAAGATTTAGTAACATCTTTATCCTCCTCTCTCTTGTTGCTAGCTGAATCAGCGGCATATTTGCTGATGCTGTCTATAACCTCGTCTGCCATATCCTTAGAGCGAATGACGCACATGATAGTATCATCGCCAGCGATTGAGCCAACTACACCGTATAAGTTAAGATTATCTAAAGCTGCAGCAACTGCCATTGCAAGTCCTGCAACTGTCTTAATGACTATTATATTGTCCGCTGCCTCCATGGTTAAAATACCGTCCTTTAGGACTCTTGTATATCTAACCATATTGACATTGTCTCTGTTAGTTAGCTGCACATATTTAGGCTCTCCACCTGGGACCGCCATTTTCGTAATCTTAAGCTCTCTAAGATCTCTTGAAATAGTGGCCTGAGTCGATGCATATCCAGCAGCTAAAAGCCTCTCTGCTAACTCATCCTGAGTCTTAACAGATTCCTGTTCAATTATTTCTATTAATTTTGCTTGTCTTGATGCTTTCAATATACTTCCTCCATTTCTATTGCAAGCATACCATTTATACGTAATTTACTAATATTTTATATGAGGTTGCTTATATCTTCTTAACTAAACATAAGTTACTCTTATAATATCTGCTTATTTCATTGATTTCTATCTCTCATTAACTAATACCTAGTTAAATATGATTCAGTTAATCCTATCTCATCTTAGTCCTAAGCACCTCATAAAAACTCTCTTCTCTCACCCTGATTAACTTAGCAGGAGAAGACGACTTCTTAATAACAACCGAATCAGAAGGCGCCATAGGCCTACCTATCTGACCGTCAAATGTTATATATGCCACCTTTGGTGACGTTCTAATCTCCTCAATTACCACCTTTAACTCATCTTTGTCAGAAAGTACCACACTCCTCGCTGACAATGCATGTGGAGATATAGGAGTTACAACCATTAAATGTGTAGACGGGCAAACCACGGGCCCGCCGGCTGATAGATTATATGCTGTAGAACCAGTAGGGGTTGAGATTACAACGCCGTCTGCCTCATAATTATCCAGAAGCTCTCCATTAACGTAGAGGCCTATCTTAACGATTCTTGAGATACCACTTCTTGAGATAACAATATCATTTAGGGAAATGTCAGAGTATGTGACTTTGCCATCTGTTGTGACTGTTCCCTCAAGCATCATTCTCTCATCGATTCTGTACTCATCATTCATAAGTCTAGATACTAATTTTTTAATACCCGCCGGCTCAGTCTGAGTAAGAAAGCCTAAGTGTCCAAGATTAACTCCAACGATAGGCACTGACTTTGAATTCAAGCCCCTGACTGTCCTAAGTATTGAGCCATCTCCACCAAGAACAATGACACAATCAACATCATCATCAACATCGATAGGCTCTCTCATAGTGTCTAAATTCCTGGCAATTATATCAGCCTCACCGCCAAAATCTTTAATATAATCAAGAGTTTCTAAGGCGATATTTAAGCTGTCCTCTTTTTCTTCATTTCTAAGAATTACATACTTTCTCATAATCCAATCACTCCTAGCTGTGCGTTAAAGCATTATGTGATAAAGCTACAACCCCTTTGATGTCTAGCTTATCTGGCGTGATCTCTCCCTTTTCAT
>JAIKVP010000155.1 GCA_024685635.1 Lachnospiraceae bacterium | reverse complement strand
GCTGATAAGAAAAAGCAGAAGGCCTGCGAGGCATTTGTCAACTTTATGTCTAGGCCTGATATCGTGGTCAGGAATATGTATTATATCGGCTATACTTCGGTTATCGCTGGTGGTGATGATACTAGGATTTTTGAGTATGCTGACTGGTGTTATGGGGCAGAGGAAGATGAGGAGTCTGAGCTTGTCGACTACTCTCTTGATTACTTCTTTTCAGATAATCCTGATGGCAAGGACTACGTTATAACTGCTGACATAGAACAAACTAAGAGACAGCTCTTTGGACAGTATCCAACTGAAGATGTCTTAAACAGGGCATCAATCATGGAATATTGTGGCAAGGACACAATGAAGGACTTAAATCAAATGTGGATTAATGTAAGATGTTACAATCCGTTTAGATAAAAAATACGACCTTTGATAGTTGATTTATTTACTATCAAAGGTCGTTCTTGTTTTTTAATAAATCAGTCCTCCCAAAACAAGTCATCTAAAGTTTTCTCTAGCGCCTTGCATATATCTTTGCAGAGGTTGATTGTAGGGTTATAATCACCCTTCTCTATTGCGCTTATGGTCTGCCTTGATACGCCAACCTTTTCGGCCAAATCCTGTTGGGACAAATCAAGAGCAGCTCTTGCTGATTTCATTTTCAGATTCTTCATATTAATCACCTTAGTTCTTTTAGCAGATAAAATGTCATAGTTAGCTTATAGCATTTATTCTTCATCATTGCTAGTAAGCTGCTTAATCCCGAAAATAATTGCAATAAGAATAAGAGCGACTGCAATTATTATGTTAGGAGAGCCAAGATATAACTTTCCTTTAATTACACCAAATCTATTGTAATCAGAGTTAGTTAAGGAAAGAGCAAGATTTAACAGACCTAAGGACGCTAGAAGTATAATTACTTTTTTAGGATTCTCATTTAATCTTGCGTAAGCGTCATTAATTATGCAAATGACAACAAAAACTAATAATCCTATTACTGCTAATAAAAATAAAGCATCCGCTGATGAAAAAAGCTCTACACCTATATCTGACAGAAATGCAGCAAAGAACAATTCAATTAACATTGTATAAAATCCAGCACTATATGCTTTGCCACGAGCAATAGCCTGCCTTTCATCATAGCCACCATTTTTATTATTTTTCTTGAATAAATAAACGGCGAGTATTGTAAAGACTAATGCAAATAATATTCCAGCAAATAATCCTAAATAATATGCTTTGCTCATAACAATCAACTCCTGTTAGATAAATATAAAGTCTTAATTAATCCTGATTCTTAATTAGCTTAAGTGCATTTGAAACCTTGATTGGATTACCGTAGCGAAGAGTACCCATGCGGTAAATCTTAGCTGCAAGCCATCCGACAAGAATAGTAGATGCAAATAATACAACTGCAGAAATAACAATCTCAAATCTTGTTACACTACCCATCGCAATACGCACAAACATTGCTGAATATGAGCTGATAGGAAGATAAGAGCAAACCTTCATGATTGCACCGTCAGGACTCTGTAGGTTAAGTAGAACTAAGAAATAGACAATCATAATAATCATCTGGGCAGATCCTGCAACCTTGTTGATGTCCTCTGTCTTAGAAACTAAAGCACCTAAAGCGCCATAGATAAATGCGTAGAAAATGAATCCGCCAACACCAAATACGATAAATCCAGCCAATACATTAGCAGGAATATCAAGGAACATGTCAAGCTTGTTGCCCCATGCGTCGTGGTTGATTGAGTATCCAATTAAGGCAGCGGCCATAACAACTCCAACCTGGATAACAACTGCGATAGTACCTGCAAATACCTTACCAAATAGGAGATGTGTTGAGTCAATACTTGTGACTAAAACCTCGATTGAGCGGTTGCTCTTTTCATTTGTTACACTTGTCGCAATCATAACTCCGTAAAGGATAATAAGCATGAATATTACGATAACCAAAATGTAGCAATACCAGTAGTTCTGTGATGCGTCCTTACCCATGATTGTTGTCTTGCCTTCTGGTATCTGCTCATATTGTTCTACAAATGAACTAGCGTCAACCCCGAGTGAAGATAAGCACTGTTGCTTGTAGCTATTAGTTACATATGCTTCTAGCATAGCTTCAGTTTCGTCAAACATTTCGCTGTTTAAGACGATGTATTCATAGTGGAGGTTGTCCTTAAAGTAGAAGCCTTTAGCAGCTTTACCAGACTTTACATCCTTTTTGATGCTGTCCATGCTGTCAGCTTTTTCAAACTTGCAGTCTGGGAAGAATTCCTTAAGTGTATCTTCTGAGGCAACAACATTGCCCTCGTCTAGATAAACTACAAGTTGAAGGTCTTCTTCAGCTATGCTGTCATCAGCCTCTTCACTATCGTCGCTGTCATCGCTGTCATCGCTTTTAGATGAATCCTTTTCAACTCCTGTCATAGAAGATAAATCGAATACTCTTGGAAGAAATGATCCGCCAAATAATACAACTGTTAAAAGAATAGTCATTATGATAAATGATTTATTCTGAAGATAATCCTTGATTTCGTAACCGATTACTGTAAATAATTTACTCATTTTCCTTGCCCCCTTCATTTGCCTTGCTGTTATCGGCATTTGCCTCGTTAGCTTTCTCTTCCTGCTCCTGCTCGTCCTCGCCGACTCTCTCTACGAAAATGTCATTGAGTGATGGCTTGTAGGTTTCAAAATGCTCGATTTCGTAACCTTCCTTGTTAGCATTTTCAAAAAGGGCAGCAAATAGCTCCATGCGATTCTTGCCTTCCTTTAGCTTAACGATAACGTCGGTTTTGGTGAAGCCTGTGATCTCTATAATGTCGCTTAAATTCTTTTCTAAAAATGCGTTGCTGCTTGCTAAATCTGTGTCAACTAAGCTTATTACAAGCTGGTCGCGACCGTACTCCTTCTGGATGTCTAAAAGATTACCAGACAAAACGACCTCGCCGTGATTGATGATTACGATGTCTCTACAGAACTCCTCAACATAGCTCATCTGATGGCTTGAAAAGATAACGATTCTTCCTTCCTCGATAAGCTCGTTAACAACGTCCTTAAGAATCTGTGAGTTAACTGGATCGAGTCCCGAAAATGGCTCGTCAAGTATTACTATATTAGGCTCAGACACCAAGGTTGATGCAAGCTGAACCTTCTGCTGATTACCCTTAGAAAGAGTCTCAAGAGCTCTGTTGGCGTACTCATCTACCTCTAGTCTCTTAAGCCATTTTATTGAGTTCTCGCGAGCTTTCTTCTTGCTAACCCCACGAAGTCTTGCAAGATAAATCATCTGATCGATGACCTTGCGCTTAGGATAAAGTCCTCTTTCCTCAGGAAGATAACCGATAGTAATCTTTCTAGGGTTGAACTTCTCGCCGTCGAGAAGAATTTCACCGCTGTTAGCGTGAAAGACATCCATCAATATTCTGATGGTAGTAGTCTTACCAGCACCATTTCTTCCTAAAAGACCAAGCGCCTTGCCACTTTCAACTTCAAAGTTGATACCCTTAAGTATCTCCTTGTCGCCGAAGGTCTTTTTAATGTCCTTAACTTCAAGTTTCATGTTTCCCACTCCTCTTTGTCTAGGCATTTTGCCCTTTTTTGTTCAAGGTTATAATAATACAGCTTTAGCATAATGTCAAGTATATTTGACAAAAAGTTTGCTATGAGTGTCAAAATGCTAAAAGGGGGTGACTCAAGCTGACACGTGGACGGTTCTTTTTACACCTCCCCATGAGCCCCTAAAACTAGTCATTTATGATGATTTTAATATTGGAGAGGTTGATATATAATTATGTGGTATAATATGTATAAAATGAGACAGTAGAGCCGTTTTAAGTGCTTATGATGGTGAAAAAAAGGTGACTATAGAAGCGTCGCCTGTCACCAATTGTCTCTGAATTAAGGAGGAGTAAGAAAATGAAATTAAGAAAAGCTTTATTTACATTAGCATTTTTGTTAGTGTTTAGCTTTGCATTTAATGAAACTGCGGCAAATGCTAAAAATCTTGAGGGTGTTGGTATAACTCAAACTCAGAGAATACTTGAGTATACTGAGACTGATAGTTCAACTATCTGTGGTAAGTATAAGGTTAAGACTTATAATCACGATGGTTACGTGATAAAGAAGAAGGCGTTTTCTTCTGCTAATAAGAAGGTTGCCAAGGTAACCAAGAAGGGCGTAGTAAAAGCGGTTGCGCCAGGTAGCACTGATATTACCGTCAAAATAACATTTACCTATAAGAAGAAAACTTATACTAACACTCATAAACTAAAGGCAATAGTAAGCCCTGATGTTGCAGCCCTAAAGGCGCTTATTAACGAGGTTAGGACTAATAATGGCGCAGGAGTTGACCAAAATGTTAACTCTGATGATTATAAATGGGCTTTGAAGAAGGGAAGACTTATCGGTATTGATTGGAGCAGATGTCATGTAAATGGTACTATTTCATTTGCAACAATTCCTAGTCTTAAGACATTAAGTTTATATGGAAATGATGAAGAGGCTGACTCTGTTGATGATAATTACATTAGCGGCCTTACGGGCGTTGATCTAAGTCAAAATGCTAAACTAAAAGAGGTAAAGCTTGGAGCTTCTAGCATTGAGAGTCTTGCTTTAGATAATCCTAAGCTTGAAATATTAAGCTGTTTTAATGCTAAATTGAAGTCTATTGATACTAGTAAGCTTGTAGCTCTTAAGGAATTATTCGTCTCAAATAACCAGCTAACAGAGCTTGATTTGTCTAATAATAAAGAGTTAGTAAGAGTTGATTGTTCTTCTAATCAAATCACCAATATTAGTTTAGCTGGACTTTCTAAACTTGAGGATCTAGCGTGTTTTAGAAATAATATAACAAACTTAGATCTTAGTGGTTTAACCAACATAAAGAAATTAAACTGTTTTACATGTAAGCTAACAGAACTTGATTTAACTAGCAATAGTTTGCTTGAAGAATTATATTGTTATGAAAATGAAATTGCTTCGCTTGACTTAAGCACATGCCCTAAGCTTGAAAGGATAGACTGTTGTACTAATAAGCTTAATTCCCTTAATCTAAACGGATGCACTGCCTTAAAGAGCTTGTCATGCGCGCATAATGAGCTAGAATCCATAGATTTATCGACTAACAAAGCCTTAACAAGCGTTTATTGTGATGAGGGCTTAAATGTTACAGGTTATAGTGGTAATGTTGATAGAGCTTCATAATTGCATTGACTCAGCCTTGCTTTTTAGCAAGGCTTTTTTTAATGCCCTTTTCTTCCCCACATTCATCATCTAAAACAAATATGATTACTATACATTGACTAAAGTAAATATGCTTACTATAATTAATAGAAAATGCTGAAATTATAGGAGGCTTGACGTGAGTATACTTTTTCTAAATCCTGTATTGAAAACCACCGTTTGGGGTGGAACTAGACTTAAAGAATATGGTTATGATTTGCCATCTAACAAGGTGGGTGAGTGCTGGGGTATCAGCGCGCATCCTAATGGAGACTGCGAGGTCGCCGAGGGCGAATATAAGGGCGCTAAGCTTTCAACGCTTTGGGCCGAGCATAGAGAATTATTTGATAATGTTAAAGGCGAGCAGTTTCCGCTTCTTACCAAGATAATTGCTGCCGAGCAGGATCTCTCGATTCAGGTTCATCCTGACAACGATTACGCAGGCAAAAATGAAAATGGTTCGCTAGGCAAGATGGAGTGCTGGTATGTCCTAGACGCAGACCCAAATACTAATATAATCGTAGGTCACAATGCCCAAAATGATGACGAGTTAAAAAGCATGATAGACAATCACCAGTTTAAGGAATTAATCCGTGAAACCCCTATTAAAAAGGGCGATTTCTTTCAGATAAATCCAGGCACAGTTCACGCGATAAAGGGTGGCACGGTAATCCTTGAAACTCAGCAGAGCAGCGACATCACCTACAGGCTTTACGACTACGACCGCCTAGATAACGGAAAACTTCGAGAGCTCCACCTAGACAAGAGCAAGGACGTGATTGTGAGCCCATATAAGGCGCCAAGTCTTCATCCAAATGGTTATAAAGAGACAGCCAACAAGGCATTTGATGAGCTTGTAAACACTGAATATTACACCGTATGGAAACTGGCCCTAAATGGCGAATATAAACTTATTCAGGACCAGCATTTTATGCTCGTCTCAGTTGTTGAGGGAAATGGTGAAATCAATGGACATGTAGTCGCTAAAGGCTCGCATTTTATAATCTGTAGCGACGAGGAAAATGTTGATTTAAGAGGAGATATGACGCTTATTATTTCAAGTGTTAATTAGTTCTAAATCAGATAATTTATAGAATGATTAACTAATGAATAAGCAATTCTTAAAATAGCATTTAAAGCTGCAATCAAGCTAAAATATAGGCTAAGTATTCATGCCTTAAATGCTATCAACTTCAAGGAGATGGACACAAAAATGAAAAAACTACTAAGCCTACTACTAACATTTACATTCGTAATTTCATGCTTATCTAATCCAAACATAAGCCTTGTAAATGCAACTAACGAAAGCCCATGGGAATACAATTTTATGGGTGAGATTGACTATGCCAAAAAGCTCGCCTCATCAGAAGCAGCCAAAAATGAAGTCGTAGTCGCCGTCCTGGATTCAGGTATAAAAGCGGACGATGAAATCTTTAAGAAGCGACTAATCCTAAAAGAAGATTACAACCTAACCGACGAGAAGGATACGCCAACAGTCGCTGAGTTCCACCATGGTCAGTATGTTGCTGGCACAATTGTTGACTGCACCCCAGGCTTGGATAATATAAAGATTCTCCCAGTCAAGGTATCTGGCGTCAGCGAAAATGTTGACGACAATATCGCCTGCTGGGTTGACGGCGTTGAATACGCTGTAAAAAACGGCGCAGACATTATAAATATGAGCCTTGGTGGTTTAGAAGAATTTACAACTGACGAGAGTTATCAATCTTAC